>CAYGSG010000170.1:0-1278 GCA_964352615.1 uncultured Phycisphaeraceae bacterium | reverse complement strand
CTTCTCTGTGCCCTCTGTGCCTCTGTGGTAAACGCTCTTCCAACCCGCTCCCTGACGGTCGCGGCTCGTCCGGAAAGACGCTGCGATCTCCGCGTCTTCACTCAGCGCCTCTGCGTTGAAATGCCCCTAGAAATCAAACCCCACGCCCGCGTACAGCCGCAGATCGCTCTCATCAATCCCCGGGTCCACATCGCTCTGGTACTCGTGCAGCAACCCCGCGTTCAGGTCCAAACCCTGCTTCACATCCAGCGCGTACTTCCACCCGAGCGTTGTCACCGTGCGGAACTCGCCAAGCTCCGACAGATCCGGGAAGTACCTGAACGTCGACTCGACGCCCTGCCGATCGTCGAGGTCCCATGTGAAGTCGTACCCCAGCAAGCCCTCGGGGATGAACTCGTCGCGGTCCGAACCGAACTCTCGCGTGAACCCACCACCAGCACGCAGGATCAGCTCCATGTTCTCGCGGTCGATCGCCCGGTAGCCAAGACCGGCGCTCAGGCCCACACGGTGGTCCCAGCTCTCGAACTTGTCCCACTCGTACCGCCCGTTGACGAACCACAGCCACCGCGTGTCCGGGATGTCCCGGTCGTAGTTGCCCTCGGCCATAAAGCGGTCCTCGGACGTCTCGCCGTTGTCGGTCTGCCGAAAGTAAGCCGCCTTGAACACCAGCTTGTCGATCTCGCGCTTGCGCGTAGCCCGGTACGACCCGCGGAAATCGCTGGACTCCGTGTTCCCCTCGTTCAGCGAGAACGCCAGCTCGACCCGCTGCTTCCACGCTGGCTTGGGCGCAGGCTCGGGCTCCGGCGGAGGTGCCGCCGCTGCACCCGGAAGGGCGGCCGAAGCTGGTGTCCCCCCAGCCGGCACCATCGCCCCCGTTGCCTGCTGGGCAGTAGCCGCTGGCAGGCTCACCGTGCCGTCTTCGCTTACCGCGATGCCCTCGGGCAATGCCACGCCCATCGCCTGGAGCGCCGCAAGAAGCTCAGCCGCCGTCGCCGCCTGAGCGGGCGGAGCGCTAGCGGGCTGGTCCTGCGCCGCCGCAGCGGGCGCGAGCGCCATCGCCGCCGCCAGCGTTGCCCCAAGTCCAACACGCCACAACAACAATGGTGCGTCTCTCATGGGCCGATGGTTGGGCCCCTGCGCGCGCCGGTCCACCCTGCCAGCCCACAAGGCCCGATCGACCGGTTCTGCTATACTCCTTGCTCCGCCAAAGGCCGCGCCGCTCGCGTGCCGTTCGCACCCCGAATCGGCTGCACATCCTTGCAGCCAAACGCCTTGCAC
>CAYGSG010000169.1:0-1289 GCA_964352615.1 uncultured Phycisphaeraceae bacterium | reverse complement strand
TCGGGGTCATTCTCCGGCGGGTAGCCGTATCCGGGAGGGGTGGGATGGGTCTGCGGCGGATCGGTCGGACAGCAGCTCGCGGTCGGCGACAGAGTTCCGATGAATTTGGCCTTCAGGCACTTGCGCTGCTCGCGTGTCAGATTCTTGAACGGGTCTTGGTCCGAGGCGTTTGGGATGGAGGTTGGATCGCAGTCGAACAGACACTCCAAGTACGCCTGCCGCGAAACCCACCACAGATTTCCTGCGCACAGTTCCTCAAGCTTGCGGACACGCAGAAACTCCTGATAGGCACGCTCCATCAAAAACAACAGTTCGGACAGCTCGCAGTCCGTGAACGTCGGCGAGCTGGCCGCAGGCGTCGACTCGCTACCCACACAGTCAATACGGCAGCAGTCGTACACATCAGAGAACGACTTGATTACGGAAGTGCAGAAGCCCGAATCGCCAGGCTGCGTGCAATCGAGATCAGACGTCGTGCATTTCGCGAGGCACTCAGGGCCCGCAGCACACGCGACGGTCGCTGTTTGTGCGTGGCCCGGTGTCACAAACACACAAATAAGTGTCGCAACACTCCTCAATGCGGCTTGAACACACATATTTGTGTGTCTCGTGCCGATAGCCCTTCGCTGTGCGGAGCGAGTCAAGCGTGAAGCATTTCGTTGTTGCATGGCGGAGTTCCTTGCGCTCCGCGGCCCCCCACTACACGAAGGGCCGCGAGGTGCTTCTGGTTTACCATCGCCACCCCAGATTGAACAAGCGCCGATTCTGATTTTGCGGTCACAATCGTGCGCGCGAGTGAAGTTTTACAATTCATCCTTGACCTGTATGCCTGCTCTTGGGTACACCACTATGAGCCGCGTTGCGCTCCGCAGCGCGCAGGAGACATCGCTATGACGACCTCTGCGACCGTGCGCCTCTCCGTAAGTGCTTTAGCAGCAACCGCTTTGTTCATTGTGGTGGTGATCACAGCAGGCGGGATGGTCAAAGCCACCAACGCCTCGGCGACAAGCCTCGCGGCCGCCTCCACCTCAGAACCCCAGCCCGAGCCCTCGATGCGCTTGGCCGCACTCGCAGAACTGGGTATCACCCCAGAAGTGCTGGCCGTCATAGACTGCGATTCCACTGTTGCACAAGGACTTGCGACGTCCTGCAGCACGCTGATGGACCGAACCTGGGTCACCGAGTACAGCAGGCTGAACATCGTTCTGGGTGCGGCCCGTAAGGCCGAGAGCGACGCGATGCGCAAGGTCAACTCGGCCGAGGACGGCGTCCAGGCCGTTGCAACGGCC
>CAYGSG010000168.1:0-1295 GCA_964352615.1 uncultured Phycisphaeraceae bacterium | reverse complement strand
ACCTACAACAGCCGGAGCCGAGGCTGTGTGGTGCGGCGCGCGCACGGGGCGCACCCGCACCAGCCCCTCGCCCGCGGGCAGCGCCCCCGCCACCGAGTACACCCGCGTGATCTCCACCGCCTCAGCGGGCGTCAACGGCGGCAGCACCCCGGGCAGCGCCTTGGCCATCATCGTCTTGCCCGTACCCGCAGGGCCGAGCATCAGCAAGTTGTGCCCGCCCGAGACCGCCACCACGATCGCGCGCTTGACAGCCTCTTGGCCCTTCACTTCCGCAAAGTCCACGCTGGCGCGCGCATCGGTCAGTCTTGATGCCAGGTCCACCGGCGGCTCGGGCTCAAGATCAAGCCGGCCCGTCAACAGCCCGACCACCTGAGACAGATCGCGCACCGCATAAACATCCACGCCCGAAACGATCGCGGCCTCCGCTGCGTTCTCAGCAGGCACCAGCACCGCCCGCCTGCCGGTCTCTGCCGCGTGCAGCGCCATCGCCAGCACGCCCCGCACGGGGCGCAGCCTGCCGTCGAGCGCCAATTCGCCCGCGAGCACGCATTCTTCCAGAGCCAGCACGTCCCCGCCCAAGGGCCGACCCACCGGCACCACGCCCTGCACCGCGAGCAGCCCCACCGCGATTGCCAGGTCGTACACCGCCCCCTCTTTGCGCACATGCGCCGGAGCGAGGTTCACGACCGTGCGCCCAAACGGGAACGGGTAGCCCGCGTTGGTTAGGGCGGCCCGCACGCGGTCGATCGATTCCTTGACCGCGGCGTCCGGCAAGCCGACGACCGTCTGTTTATCCATGCCCCGGTTGTCGAAGTCGACCTCGATCTCGCAGGCCGCTGCATCGATACCACGCAACAGGAACGATTGAATCCGTGCCAACATGTGCTCAGGCTAGCAAACACCGAGCAAAGCGAAAGGCCAAAATCCGATCGATATCCACTTTTTTACCAAACATGGCGGCGCCTACCCGCCCGGCTTGCAGACCCGGCATGGCTCGTACTTGCCGTTCGCCTGTTCCAGCGTGATTTCGCGGGAGGTGTCTGAGACGAATCGGCAGGTCGCCTTGTGGTACTTGCTGCCGCTCTTGGTCACAAAGTACTTCTCACCCGTGCTTTGCGCTAACGGCGTGACTGCTGACTCAGGCTCGGCTGGCTCGGTCTCAGCCTGCTCTGGCGGCACCATCGGCTCGATCAGCGTCAGCCCCTCTCCGCCGCCAACCCAGCCCCGGCCCAGAGCCTCCGCTCGCTTGGCATACGCCCCGATCACGCCGTCAAGCTCGCCCGCTCCCCCCACTC
>CAYGSG010000167.1:0-1318 GCA_964352615.1 uncultured Phycisphaeraceae bacterium | reverse complement strand
CGTTGAGCATGCGATGCCAGCAATTGCGAGCATGGTGAGCGTTGCCTTGTTCATTACAAATCCTCCATGGTCCGAGCGTGCGAGTGAGCGGAAACGAGATGCCCGGGGGCTCGATTCCGTTGGAAACCCGGTGCATGCCGTTAGGCGTGCACGCGAGCGAGAGAGGAGAGAGAGACTGTGTTGCAAACCCCGCGCCAATGCGTTGGCATCGGCGGGAGCTCCTCTCGCTCGCAGTTGGTGCCAAGCGGTGCTGGCGAATGCGGTTAGAGCGAGAGGTGGGTGATTCGGATTAGCGACGACGGCGGAAGGCAGCCAGGCCGCCGAGACCGAGGATCGCAGCTGACGCGGGAGTGGGAACGAGTGTCAGGTTGTCAAACGTGGCGCTGTAGTCGGCAGTGCCTTGCCACGTCTGGAGGTAGGCCTGGTCGAGGTCGATGGCGGTGGCGTAGATCGCGTCGCTGTCGGTCGCGACCACGACGCCGTTGAACAGATACTCGACGCTGGTGCCCGTGAAGCGAATGCCCAGCGTGTTGAACGCATCGAAGATGATCGTGACGCCGGGTAAATCGAGGAACGGCCCGGAGGCGCTGTCGAAGCCATTAGCGGTCGGAGAGAACAGTGACACCTGAAGACCGTTGCCGTCCCCGTAGTTGTACACACCCGTGCTCGGGTACAGGTCGAAGCCAATCGTTTGTGCAGGATCATCGATACGGGCCCACAGGTCGCCGCCGAGGCTCTCCGTCGGGCTGTCCCAGCTTGAAGGAACGAATATATCCACGGTCAGCAGCGCGCCTGGGCCTGCGTTAAAGTCGCCAGCGGGTCCGGTTTGGATGCCGTGGAAGTTGTAGAAGCTGGCGGTCTGCCCGGGGGCATCGGCCGCCGTGTTGTTGATCACCAGCACGTTGTTGTCGCCGTCATCAACCGTAAAGCCGCCCGGGTTGGCTCGATCGATGCCGAAGTCGGCAGCCTGTGAGGCGTCGTTGAAGTCGGCCAGGTAGATCGGCTGCGCCGAGGCGATCTCAGCTCCGGCTGCGGCGACGATCGCGAGAGCGATAAGAGTGTTGCGAGTCATTGCAAATTCTCCATTGTCCGAGCGTGCGAGTGAGCGGAAGCGAGTTGCCCGGGGGCTCGATTCCGTTGGAAACCCGGTGCATGCCGTTAGGCGTGCACGCGAGCGAGAGAGGAGAGAGAGACTGTGTTGCAAACCCCGCGCCAATGCGTTGGCATCGGCGGGAGCTCCTCTCGCTCGCGGTTGGTGCCAGGCGTGCTGGCGAATGCGGTTAGAGCGAGAGGTGGGTGGTTCGGATTAGCGACGACG
>CAYGSG010000166.1:0-1349 GCA_964352615.1 uncultured Phycisphaeraceae bacterium | reverse complement strand
GTCACACACATCACCCGGCCGCGCAGCGGCCCATCACCCGGTCGGCGCAGCCGGCCCCTCCCGCGGAGCGGGAGCATCCCTTTCCCTCCAACAACACTCTGCTCACCACTCCCCCGCGGCCTTCGAGGCCGCGGGCTTTCATGCTCCAGGCGGAGGTCCGCCCGGGCCGCAGGCTCGGACGGGGCGTAGCCCTTACCATCACCAATGCCCCCCCTGGACCGGTGTGGGAGGTACCCCCTCCCCCGGTCCCTTCGCTTGCCGACCCACCGGGTCACGCCCGGTCTGGGTCCGGCCAGCTCGCCGTAAGGGTCCACCGGACCCTCGTGCTCAGTCAGCCTCGTCTGCCTCGCCGTGCGGTGCATCGCACGCCGCACCTCGCCGATCAGCAGCGGCTCACGGATCGGGTGCTCGGGCACCGCGATCCCCGCCACCGCCAGAGACCCCACCGGGTCCTCGGCAAACTCCAGCGGCTCGGGCATTCGCCCGCTGCCGATCAGCCACTCGATCCGGTGGTGGACCCACAACCGGTCCTCGAGCGAGGGGGACTTGAGTCCCCCTCCTAGGTCGGCATCGCCGACCTCCTGCAACGCCTCGAGCAGGCGTCTGCGTTCCAACGGCGTCAGCCAAAGCTTGTGGCGACTGCCGATCAGCCGCACCAGGAATGCGGTCCATTGCTCGGTGTCGTGCGACTCGCTGCCGTCGTCCTCGCGGCTGTGCCGCGTGCCGCGGAAGCGGTACTCGGTGACGGTCACCCGTCCCGATCGTGTCTCGGCCACGCGCGAGTGGTCGATGTCCTTGAGTTCATGTCGTTTCATGGTGGTTTCCTCCGCCCGCCGCGGCCTGCGACGGGCAGCGCCGCCCCAGGACGGGTCCGGTCACGAAGGTGTCGTGTTCAAAGAACCGACTCCTCGATGAACCCGGCACGGCCACCAACCAGCCCGTCGACGCGGTGAACGAGAAGACACGACAAGATGAACGATTCAGGGGCGGTCCGCGCAGTCAGGGCACCAAAGAATGGTCGCTCTCGGGGTCCGCTTGCGGTCCTTGATTCTGACCGCTTGGTCGCGGACGGGATGCGACTGAGCTGAACGCAATGCATCGCTTTGCCTTGGTTGTCAGATGCAGTTCCGCGATGAAATCGGGGTGACAGAACACCAATAGAACTCTTTGTGGGGGGGATACGGGCCTGGGAGCCCGGAATGCGGCTCTTGCTGGCCGGGAAACCGTGATTGGGTGGAAGGACGCGCGTGGAGGTGGGGGGCAAACTCGTTGAGCGCGGCACCCCCCCCGCAATTCGCCCATCACCGCTTGGCTGGGTAACCCCGCCCGGAGCCTCGGCGACCCAAGCA
>CAYGSG010000165.1:0-1355 GCA_964352615.1 uncultured Phycisphaeraceae bacterium | reverse complement strand
CTAGAGGCTTTCGGCCAACTCACACCAAGTACCCCCCCCCATCAACCGATGGTGTCCGTGTGCGCCCGTGCTTTTCGGGTGCACGCGGGAGGCTCCTTTGCGCGCATGGCGACTATCAGCAACCGGCATCGCCCTCGAAGAAGTAGCCGATCCAACCCCTAAGACCGGCTGGGCGATCGTTCGGCCGGCGCTCAGCGGCATCGGCGCCTCGGACGTGCGCACGGTGCAGGCCAGTGGGTTCACCGGCACGCTCGGGCACGAGTTCATCGGCACCATCGAATCGATCGAGGGCGACACGCTCGGCTTCAAGCCGGGCCAGCGGGTGACCGCGTGGGCGACAGCGGCGTGCGAGACGTGCGACTTGTGCAGGGGCGGGCTGAGCGCGCACTGCCGGTCGCTTGCTGTCCTCGGCCAGCGGGGTCTCGACGGATGCCTGGCTGAACTGCTTACGGTCCCGACCTCTCGGCTGCTGGCGGCGCCCGATTCGCTGGCTGACGAGCAGGCCATCTTTGCCCAGCCGCTGGGTGCAGCGATCCACGCATCAAGGCTTGTTGCGCTCGAAGCGCAGGCGTACGTCACGGTGCTGGGCGACAGCGTGCTCGGGCTCTTGTCGGCGCAGGTGATGGCGCGGCGCAACGCGACGGTGCGCATGCTCACCGAGCAGCCGAAGATGCTCGATCTGTGCGCCAAATGGGGACTCAAGCACCGCGAAACGAACCTCAGCGGGCTGCGCGGCGATCAGGACGTGGTCGTCGAGTGCAGCGGCACAGCCGATGCTTCTGCGTTTGGCATGGTCAGGCCCAGGGGCAGCGTGATTCAGGCGTGCCCGCCGGCGGGTGCGATCGATCTGGGCGATGCGTGGAGTTCCGAGGTGCAGTTGTTGTGCGCGCGCGGGTGCGCGATGGCCGAGGCACTGGGCGAACTGGCTAGTGGCTCGATCCAGACAGCTGGCATGATCGGCCGGACGCTGGGCTTCGAGCACGCAGCCGATGGGCTGGCACTAGCGGCAAAGCCCGGTTCCCTGAAGATCGCCATTCGCCACGACTGATTGGGACTGATATGCGACGGATCAGCGCTGGTCGGTGCAGGCGGCCTTAGACTCCGGCTCGCTGCACCGGAGCCGATCGCATGAGCCGCAAGAACCCGTACGAAACGCCGACCTACAACCAGCCCTTCGAGCCCGGACCGCGCGACCCGTTCGCTGTCAACGCTCCTTCGCGAGCCGCGAGGCAGGGCAACCGCGCTGGTTCGGTAGGATTTGTCCTGTCATGTGGGAGCCTGCTGACGTGCTGCGGCCCGGTGGCTTTGGTGAGCTTGGTTATCTCGTTGGTGGCGATGCGCCGCGAGCCCAAGAG
>CAYGSG010000164.1:0-1400 GCA_964352615.1 uncultured Phycisphaeraceae bacterium | reverse complement strand
GCTAAGCCCCAACCCCGTGCGAACATCTCAAGTGCAAAAGAAAGGGAGCACACGCTCCCTTTTTGCTATACTGATCGCAGACGCTGTCCCGCGACCCTTTCGCGGGCAAACGACCGCCGACTAGGCCAGCGTCCGCCTTGCTTGTGAGCATCCTGTAGCGCCGCCGGTGCGAAAGGATCTCAGGAGAGAGCCGGGCCACCGGGGACTCAGCACACACCGGCTCGGTCCACCTCACCACTGCCCCTGCGCCACCATCAGGAGTGACCGCCCATGCCGCGTCATCCGTCCCACACGCTCCGCAGCGCCGGCCAGGCGTTCGCGTGCGAATCGCTCGAATCACGCATCGTGCTTTCCGCCGACTTCGTCTCTGCCGGTCTGGCCAACCTGTTTGCGCAGGCCAACGCCTTCTCGCTTGCGGGCAACCGCGACGACCAAGGCGTGATCGTCGCCGATCGGCTCGACGCCGCCAACCCCGGCCCGCCGCCCGTTTCCGTGCCGACGCTCAACCTGCTCGAAGACCTCGCAGGCGGCGGGTTCGACGTCGGCAGGGCGGACGACAGCACCTTCACGCTCGACGTCGGCACGCGATTCGATGTCGCAGACGGCTTCGGCGTCGGGTGGCTTTCCTCGTTCACGGGCACCGATCTCAGCGAGTTCCAGCTCATCGTCGAACGGCCTGCGGAGGGCGCGATTACGCTCTCGTCCCTCGCCGGCTTCTGGCGCATGCACACCATCGAGTACACGCTCGATGCCCAGAACCAGCTCGCGTCCATCGGTGTGTTCGAGGGCACCACGACCATCAGCAACACCTCGTTCTTCACGCAGCTCATCGGTTCGCCCGGCGAAGCGCCCAAGATCCAGAGCCGCGTGATCGTGGGCGACGACATGCGTGGCGGGTTCGCGCTCAACGACGACGCCGAGCTGTTCTCAAACGCCGACGGTTCCATCTTGATCTACCGCGATCTCGACCACGAATCGCACACCGCGTTCGACGGCAACGACGGCGGCATCGGCATCCTCATCCGGAGCGACATCGCGCCAACGGTCGAAGAAGTCGCAGGTCTCTACCGCTTTGGCGGCGTGGCGTTCCAAGACATCGCCGAGGCGTTCTTTGCCGATGCGCCCTTCGCGGACTGGGTCATTGAGCTTCGAGTCGACAACACCTGGCGGGCGTTCGACCTGTCTGACTCCGAGCGCCAAGTCGCCAATCAGGTCATCATCGAGGGCGAGTGGAACCTTACCGGCGGCATCCTCAGCATGACGCAAGGCGCTCCCGAGGACGGCGGGCCCGTCCTCAACTTCGAGGTCGCCTCCGACGGCAACACCCTTGTGGTCGTTGGCGTCGAACAAGGCGGCTCACTCGTCAAGGCGTTCGGTGTCGCCAACCGAATCCCCGCAGG
>CAYGSG010000163.1:0-1420 GCA_964352615.1 uncultured Phycisphaeraceae bacterium | reverse complement strand
CGCACGCCACGCCCATTCGACGAGCGCACGCTCGAAGCCCGCATCCGCGCCAAGATTGCTTGGCAGTTCACTTTTGAAGCTGCTGGCAAGCAGTTCGGGCGTCTGCGAGGCCATCGCATCTTCGAAGGCGGTTCGCTTCATGAGCGCGAAGTTCAGGCTCGCAAAGTCGCCCTCGAGCAGGCCGGGGTGGCCTGGGCTCTCGGTCATGGGTTCGACGAGGTGCGAGTTGGTGATGGCGAAGACGTCGGGGCTCTTGAGTAGGGCGAATGCATCATTGAGCCAGAGGGGTCGGTGCGCGCGGAAGCTGAGCGTATCGAGCTTGACGAAGCAGAGGTAGTCGAGCGTGGCGAGCCGGCCGGCCTGGTGCTCCTGGATGTAGCAGCGGTGTGGGTGGTTCTCCCAGTGGCTTGGCGCGAGGAGTTCGAGGCGGTCGATGTGGCCCTCGGTGAGCAGGTGCGTGAGCGCGCGGCGGGTGTCGGTGTTTGAGCCGCCGTCGATGTAGACGACCTCGCCCGGCCTGCCGCCGAGGAAGTCGAACCAGTCGAGGAGGATTCGCCGCATGGGTCCGAGCCTGCCGCCAAAGCCTGAGATGCAAAGGCTTACTGGACGCCAAGGGTTGGCGGGATCGAGAGCGAGTTGTTCTGGCGAGCCTGCGGTCATGGCGCTGGAATCGAAGGCTTGCGGAGCACGAGAGCGGCGAGTTCGAGGCCCGCGGGCGCGTGACGTTCGAGGCGGTACGGCCCGGGCAGCGAGCGCAGCTGGTCAGCGGTGCGCTGGGAGAGTGCGGAGCTGGGCTGGCTGTCGTCACCGGCCGGGAGCAGCATCGCGAGGATGCCGCCCGGGGCGATGATGCGCCACCACTCGGAGAGCGCAGCGGGTTCGATGGTGTCGCGGACGGTTGCGACGACGGCGTCGAAGGAGCCATCGAGTTCGCCGGCGAGCGCGTCGGCAGCGCCTAGCTCGAACCCGAGATGGGCGGCGCGGTACCGCCGGCGCGCAAAGCGGATGAACTCGTGGTCCGTGTCGAGTGCTACGACGGCTCCGGACGGTCCGACGCGTTCGGCGAGCCAGGCGGCGCCTGCGCCGGTGGTGCAGGCGGCATCCAGCACGCGCTGGCCGGGCTTGATCTGGTCGGCGAGCACGAGGTAGGGCTCGAACGAACGCGGGCCGGTGAGGTCCGGGTAGGGCCTGTCAGCAGAAACGCGGATGCGCACGGGCGGCGCGTGGTCAAAGTGGACGTCGTAGAGCTTGGTCTTGCCAGTTGCGAGGCAGGCTGCGAGCGGCGCCGCGTCGCGCTCGACGTACACCGCCGGTCCGATGCGCGTTCGGCGGCGCAGTCCGAGCACTCGGCGGGCGAGCGACCAAGTGCGCCCGGCTGAGGGGGTCACGGGCATCAGCTCGCGGGTGCTCACCCGCGAGC
>CAYGSG010000162.1:0-1433 GCA_964352615.1 uncultured Phycisphaeraceae bacterium | reverse complement strand
GCCCCGTTCGCGCTCGGCACAGCCCCACCGCCGACACCACGCACAGCCCAGCCGCCAGCACGCTCGGCAGCCTCGCCTGCCAAGGCCCAACACCAAAGACATCAAGCACCACGCCGTGAATCCACAACGCCAAAGGCGGCTTGTTGAAGTACGCCGTGCCCGGTTCCGCGTGCAGCGTCCACAGCTCGCCGCTGCGCCAGCCCTGCACCGCGATCGCCCCGTACCACGCCCCGTCCGTGCGCATCCAGTCGCCCTGCCCAAGATGCGGCAGCGTTACGCACAGCAACAGCACAACTGGGACCACCCACACCCGCGCCCGGCACCACGCCCTGGCTGCTCGCATGGTCTCGGCTCCGCTCGGGCCTAGCGCTTCTCAGCCGGAGTAATCACGTCAGCGGTCTCGGCCGTCAGATACAGAATGCACCCGCAGCTCGGGCAGCGCGTGATCTTGCCGCTCAGAAGCGAGATCGCGGCCTCCATCGGGATGCCCATCATGCACGACCCGCAGGTGTACTCGTGCCGCTTGCGGTCGGCGATCTCAAGCTCGGCCATCGCGTCCTCGTCAAGCTGAATCACCAGCTCGTCGTAGACCAGCAGCACGTCCGCGGGCACTTCCTTGAGCAGCAGCTCTCGATTGCCGTGCAACTCGTCCACGCGGTCCTTGATCTCGCTCTGGCGCTCGGTCCGCTCGCCCTCGGCGACCTTGCGCATCTTCTCGCGTTCCGCGTGCGCCGCAGAAAGCTCCCCGGCCTGAGCCGTCAGCTCGTCGATCTTGGTAAGCAGCCCGATCGCTTCTTCTTCTCGCTTGTCACGCTCGGCTTTGAACGTGTTCACCTCGACCAGCAGCGCCTTGTACTCTTTGTTCGTCTGCGCGTTGCCCATCTGTGTGCGATGGCGCTCGATGTGCTCATCGAACTCGCGTATCTCGTTCTCAAGATTGCCCGATGTCGCCTTGAGCTGTCGAACCTGCCCAGCGATCACCTGCATCTGCTTGGCGAGAGCCTCGAGCTGGCGCGATTGCTCGCTTAAGAAACGCTCGGCCTTTCGCAACCGGCCCTCCAGCCCTGCGAGCTGGCGGTCCACTTGGTACACCTTGAGCAGCTTGGCGGTGACATCCATCGGGCAGCAATCCTCCGGGCCGGGCGTTGCGCGGTCGAGCACCGAGCATACGCCGCGCCTCGCATCATGTCGTCCGGGCTTCAACCCTCGGTTGCAATCTTCAGCAGCCAGTACGCCACAGGCATCGCCAGCATCGGCGAATCCAGCACGTCCAACCAGCCACCAAACCCGGGCAGCCCACGCCCCGAGTCCTTGAGCCCCGCGTCCCGCTTGAGCAGGCTCGCCAGCAGATCACCGAGCTGGCCCACCAGCCCCAGCGCCACCCCCATGCCCACGCCCCAAGCCAGCGGAAGACCGCTGGCTTGGGGCGTGGG
>CAYGSG010000161.1:0-1472 GCA_964352615.1 uncultured Phycisphaeraceae bacterium | reverse complement strand
GGCTTGTCCTTAGCCTCGACCCCCGGTTCCCCGGCCGAGACCTGCAACGCCTGGAGGTCGTCCTCTCGTCGCCCCCCATCCCGACCGACCCGACCCGGGCCGCCGAGAACGCCTGGGCCGACGAGGTGCTCGAACTCGACCGCCCCGCCGACGACACCGCCGGCCTCCGCGGCGCGTTCGTGCTGGCTGAGCCGTCGCCCGATGAGTCCGCGCTGATCCGCTCCGAAGGCTGGACGCTGTGGTGGATCCCCCGCGAGGGCGAGCGTGTGCAGGTCGCCAAGAATCTGCGCCGACTCAGCTGGGTGGTCGCGCGTTCCGAAGAGGGCATCGTCGAACGCCTCAACGAGTACGCAGCGACCTACACGGCCGATCTGCCCGACTTCATCGAGGTCGAGGTCGAAACCACCACCGGCGCGCGCTCGAGCCTGATGTTCGAGATCGGCTGGTCCGTGGGCGAAGATGCTGCGCCGGATGAGCCCGCAGCCGCTGCACCGGGCGAAGCCGAGGGCAACCAACCCAATCAACCCGGCGGTGTGGGCTCTGGCGGTGCTGGCCCCGGCGGAGCGGGCGCCCCGGGCGGTGACCCCCTGACCAGCATGCCCGGTCGTGGCGGGGGCAACCGATGAATCGGCTACTCCCACAACGCCGGGGCTTTGCGCTGCCCGTCGTCATCGTCGTGCTGCTCATCGTCTCGATGGTCTCGGCTGTCTTGCTCCAGAGACAGGCCTCCGACCGCCTGGTCACCGAGCGCCGGCTCAACTGGTACCGCGAGCACCACGCGCAAGCCGGCCTCGAAGAAGTCATCAACGCCTGGCTGCGCAGCCTGCCACGGAACCTTCGCCTCGACGAAGTCCTCGACGACACCGGCCGAGCGCTGACCATCGATTTCCGCGATGGCACCGAAGCCCTGATCTCCATCACCGATGGCCAGGGCGCGATCCTCACCGAGCCGTCAGCCGTCCCGCCGTCCGAGCGGGACCAGATCGAACAGATCGCAGCCCGATTCGATGAACTGGTGGGCAAAGCCAATCGGCCGCTCGAACGTCGGGCCGTAGGGCCTTCCAAGCTCAGCCTACAGAGTGCGTCACGCGAAGCGATCGAGGCCACCGCTTCGGCCTTCGCCCCTGCTGCCTCCGCTTCAACCTTCGCCCAGAACGTCACCGAACAGCGTGAGAGCGAGGCCGATGGCCAGCTCACCAACGACGGCCTGACCAACGCTCTAGCCGCCTCCGAGCTTGAAGAAGACCAGGCCCAGCGTTTGCGGGCCGCCATCACGCTCCGGCCCACGCTCTACTTCGTCACCATCGAGCTTCGGCCAACCGGTGCGATGCGGCGCCGGGACAGTGGCTCTTCGGTCTATTTCGGCGGCTACATTCCGATCGCGCCCGCCGGCGGAGCACGGGCCAGTTTGGATCAGCCCTCTGGCTTCCTCTCGTTCGGCCCGCTGCCGATACAGTAACCCTGGCGAGCGG
>CAYGSG010000160.1:0-1522 GCA_964352615.1 uncultured Phycisphaeraceae bacterium | reverse complement strand
GGCGGGGCCTGTGGCAGGATCGGGCGTTGGTGGCCTGGACGACACAAAAAAGCCCGGGCGCGATGGCCCGGGCCTGGGGCTGGGTTGGGATCAGCGGCTTAGTACTTGACGCTGCAGCCGTAGGGCTTGGAGTAGGTGATTTCGACGGTCTCGCCTGCGAGGACCGCGTTGAGGGCCTCGCGGACGTAGTTGGTCTCGCCGACCTTGGCGGCGCGACGGTCGTCGTCGATCGCACCGGCGTAACGGAGCACGCCCTGGGCATCGATGACGTACATGTTGGGCGTGGTCACGGCGCCGTAAGCCTTGCCGATCTTGCCGTCGGTGTCGCGAAGGATCGGGTGGTTCATTTCCCAGTCCTTATGCATCTTCGTGTTGAGCGCGGCATCGCTCGTGGCGCCGCTGCCGGTGTTGATCGCGAGCCAGACCACACCGCGATCCTTGTACTCTTTGCTCAGCGTGTCCATGGTGTCGGCCTCAGCGGCGTAGTGCTTGACGACAAACGGGCAGGTCGGGTTGAACCACTCGAGGACGACGGTCTTGCCCTGTTTGGTGTAATCGCTCAGGACGTGCGTGTTGCCTTCGAGATCGACCAGCGTGAACTCGGGGGCTTTCTTCCCGATGAGGTCTTGCTGGTCCACGGTCTTGGTGGGTGCAGCGGTCGAGCTGACTCCGACGATGCCCGCGAGGGCGAGGGCCATGAGTGAGCCGAGGATCGCACCGCCGCGACGAGTAACGAGTTGCATAGCAGATCTCCACTGGAAGGGCGCTCTTACAGGGCGCCGGTTTGGTTCAGGCGTGGCGGGACGTGCCGCCGCCTCTTGGAATCACAACGCTCAGCGCTCTAGGGCGCTGCATGAACTTGGTACACGCTCGATTGGTCGCCCGTTTCATTCCACACTTCAAGGATGCCCTTGACCGTCTTGTCGCTCGGGCGGAACCCGATGGAAAGCACCCGGCCCTCGGCGACGCCCGCGTCAAGCAGGTCGATGGGCGACCTGCTGCCGGCGGCGGGGTAGAACGCGAGCTTGCTTGCAGATTGAGCGAGGAACGTGAGTTCGCCATCTTGCCATGCTGCGGTGACGGAGTCGTCCGCTGGCCAGGGCTGGGCGTGCCGAGCGCGGGCACGGGCGAAGAAGGGGGCATCATCCGTCATCGCCGGCTGGGCGCTCGGTGGTGCGACGGGCAGCGTGAGGCTGAGCTGGGCGTACTCGGGCACGCACTCGACCTCGCAGACGAGCCAGTCGCCGACGGCATCAATTGTCACGCTGGTGGCCGAGGTGTCGGGAGCGAGCGTGACGGGGAAAAGCACGGTGACCTCGTGCTCGAAGACGTGATCGAGCAGGCCGCCCTCGGCCAGGTAGCGGCGGGGGGCGGGCCAAACCGGGGGTCCGATCTGGGCGGGCTCAGAGGTGGTGAACTCGAACGACGCGGGAAAGCCGCTGTCGTTCACGCCGGGCCAGTAGGTGTGCCAGCCTTCTTCGATGGCGAAGCGGACCCCGATCCACTGCGTCTGGCCGGGCAC
>CAYGSG010000159.1:0-1730 GCA_964352615.1 uncultured Phycisphaeraceae bacterium | reverse complement strand
CCCCCATGCCCGATGGCTCCACCCACCACCAGCTCCCCGACCTGCTGCTCAAGGGCGGCTCCATCCTCCCCCTCGGGCCCGTCATCCAGTCCACCGAACAGCGGCGACTCGACCCGCTCACCCTTGTCGTCTGCCTCGACGACAACGGCGAAGCGCGCGGCAGCCTCTACGAAGACCACGGCGACGGCTTCGCCTACCAGGACAACGACTTCCTCTACACCACCTACACCGCGCGCAAGCAGGGCTCGCGCGTCGTCGTCGGCATCGAGTCAATCAAGGGCGACCGCCCGCGCGGCATCAGGGCCGCCGAGATCCTCGTTCTCATGCCAGACGGCACCACCGTTCGCGGCACCGGCTTCGGCGGTGACACCATCCCCGTGCTTCTGCCCGATGAAGTCACAGAGGGCGACTAAACCCCGCATCATTTCCTGCCTCGGCCCGCATCGCTCGAACCGTCCGCCACGAACCAGACCCCATGAAGACCAACTCTCGCCGGCGCTGGGCGCTCCGTTCGGCTGTGCTTGCACCGCTTGTTGCCATCCCCGCGCTGCTCATCACCAACGGCTGCTCCAGCACCATCGCCAACCGAAACCCAACGGGCGAACGTTTCCCGAGCGTGCGCGGCGAATCGCTCGAACGCGTCGCAACCGAGCTGCCCGAGTCGCTCGCTGGCGAGCCCGCTGTGCTGCTCATCGGCTACAAGCAGGGAGCCCAGTTCGACATCGACCGCTGGCTCATGGGCCTTATGCAAGCTGGCGTCGACGCGCAGCTCCTTGAACTCCCCACCATTCCCGGCCTTGCCCCGACCATCGCCAGCAACTGGATCGACGACGGCATGCGCTCGGGCATCCCCCAAGAAGACTGGGGCCTGGTGGTCACGCTCTATGGCAAGTCGGCCAAGCCCGTTGCTGAACTCACCGGCACCGAGAACGGCCGGCTCACGCGCGTCGTCGTGCTCGATGCCGATGGCGAGATCATCTGGTTCGATGACACCGGCTACAGCGTCACCAAAGCCATGCAGGTCGCCGACCTCGTCCGCAAGCCGTAACCCACGCACGCATCGGCAGTCCGGCTCGCAAGCCCTACCCTTCCCGCGTGACCCCGCTCGCCACGCTGTTGCTGTTCATCCCCGTCGGCTTTGCCTGCGGCTCCATCCCCATGAGCCTGCTCGTCGGCAAGGCCAAGGGCATCGATATCCGCACCGTGGGCTCTAAAAACATCGGCGCCACCAACCTCGGGCGTGCGCTTGGTACGCGCTGGTTTTTCGCTGGCTTCCTGCTCGATGCCGCCAAGGGACTCGTTCCGGTCGCAACTGCCGGCTGGCTCGCGGGCGTCCTCGGTAACCCGGCCCCGTTGGCGTCCCTCGCGTGGGCATGGCTCGGGGTGCTCGCAGCGTGCGTGCTCGGGCACATGTTCAGCCCGTTGGTCGGCTTCAAGGGTGGCAAGGGCGTCGCAACCAGCTTCGGCGCCATGCTCGGCGTCTTCCCCATCCTCACATTCCCCGCTCTGGCGGCGCTGGTCGTCTGGGCTGCTGTGCTGCTCATCACCAGGTTCATGGGAGCAGCCTCGTGCGCCGGGGCGATCACCCTGCCCATCGCCGCCGGGGCCATCAACGCATTCCGTGGGCACTCGCACGCCGAGGCCCTGCCGGTGTACGCCGTCACCGCCGCGCTGGCCTTGCTCGTGGTCATCAAGCACCGTGGCAACCTCGCGCGCACGCTTGCGGGCAC
>CAYGSG010000158.1:0-1741 GCA_964352615.1 uncultured Phycisphaeraceae bacterium | reverse complement strand
ATGCTTGAGTCCCGCGGCGGCGTCCCTGCGGAACGTCTTCGGCGTCTTGACGGTAAACGTCGCCCGCTGGTGATCGACGAGCTTGAGGCACTTCAGGAACCGCACTGCGGTTCGTATCTGATACGCCGGCGGCGTTTCGCCGAGGGTGCTCGTGACCCGCTCAGCAAGCTGATCGAACTTCGTTGACTTCAGCCCGTGTAGGGCGGCGACCGTTGCTTCAAATGTCGGGATCGGGCAGCGGAACGGCTCGGCTCCGGTGCTGCGGTGCTCCGCAATCGCAGGGCCTGATCGCGATGGCTCGATGTCGTAGTGAGACACCGCGTCGGCCGGCGTTGGGCTGTGCTCCTTCTTGCCTGACCGGCTCGCGGCGGCTTCATCGAGGTGCTCTTCAAGGACCGACACCTGTTTGAGCACCACGCCGATCGGCTTGGTGTGCTCCGGAGCGTCAAGCAGGAGCGACAGGAGGTCGTTCCGGATTGACTTCGTGACATCGAGGGCGTGCTGGAGGGGGGCGTTCTTGCTCACGCCGAGAGTATATCACCAAAAAAAATCAGAGAAAGTATTGGCGACAGGCTTGACGAGCCGGCGAGCCGGTCTTACGCTCCCATTTATCGGTATATACCGGGAGTGATTTATGCGGTACAAAGATTGGTCGTCGATGGTCGCACGAGGTGGGGATTTTGCGTGGGGTGAAGACGCCATTCGCGTGCTTCGGTCCATCCTGTGGCTCTCGCGAAACAACGGGTCATTCCCCACGCTCACCGACCTTTTCGAGTTCATGCCGGATCTGATTCCGGAGCACACCTGGTCGATTGCGGATTGGTTGGATGAATGGGGGCTCGTCACCGAGGACACGTCCGATGCCAGCGGTACGTACCAGGCGACAGAAGCCGGAGTCAGACTGGTGATGTGGTCTTTCGAGATCGAAGAGGGAGACACACACAAGCTGCATTCGGAAGCACTCTTCAACGCTCGGGCGGAGTGGTACTTCTCGCGCCATACACCCGACGCCGAGATGCCTGAGCTGCTGCGAGCACCGTGTCAGATCCTCTTGCAGCGATTGGATACGAACGGTCCCTTGGTAACACCGTCGCCTATCGCTGACGCCGTTGTGGACCTCATCAAGGATGAGCTCCTGCTTTCGATGCCCGATGACCGCGACGGAGTTCGCTCGCTCAGTCACGCGGCACATGATCTGTGCTTCTATGAGAGATGGACGAAAACGTCATATCTGGCACCTGAGAGCATTCAGCTCGACATCACGGCCTCTGGGCAAGACAGGCTGAATCTGTGGAGGCAAGATTGATGCTCCACGCGTGGTATCGGTTTGTCAATAGGTTGTGGCGTACCGCATCCCGAACGGGGCTTGTCGGCGGACGATTTATTCACATCAGCCGCACGGCTGCGATGGCTCCATCGTCAAATCGGCTCATCGGCCTCAACATCCCGCTGCATGAAGCACGTGCGATGGCTGATGAGTACGAGCTCCCACCGATCATCACGCTCGACGAGGCCGCCAAGGTCGCCCGGCGATCGCCGTTCACCGTCAAGCGGCTCGTGTCGGAGGGGCGGTTCCCGAAATCTGCCAAGCCCGGCAAGCCCCTGCTGTTCCTCCGCGACCGGTTCGTCCAGGAGCTCATGAAAGAGCACGGGTGACGCTGGTCAACCGGTTCGCGGTCGAGGGCACGAGCAACCCAATCATCCATGTGGGACACAAATCCTACCGGAAGACGGACGGCAC
>CAYGSG010000157.1:0-2105 GCA_964352615.1 uncultured Phycisphaeraceae bacterium | reverse complement strand
GGCTGGGGGGCCGGTGGCTTCGGGCGCGGCGATCAAGCCGTTTGCGCCGGGGTCGGTGTCGATTTTCCCACTCACGCAGTTGCAGCTTGATGATGAGGGCGAGCCCCATCGACGCAGCCATCGCCACAACCCCACTCCAGCGAATCATCCTGTCGTGTCGCGTTCTCATGGCGCGAGTCTACCCAATCACTGGCGGCACTGGCTTCGAGCCCGTGTCGAATCGTCTCGTTCGAGCCGAGGGCAGAGACCTCGACCCAACCCCCTCAGCCCGTCGGACCGTTGGTCGCCCTGAACGCCGCGATCAGCTCCCGCTGCACGATCTCCAGCGCTGTCATGGCACGCGTGTTCGCCCGAACCGTATCCAAGAGCGCCCCCAGCGCCGAACGGTCCTCCACCAGCCGCCGGTGCGCCTCGCTCAGCTCGCGATCCTTCACCGCCGCAGATCGCCGCTCGCTCAGCCACATCCATCCCACCAACCCGGCCACCCCAAACTGCGCCAGCGCCGCCGCGATCTCCGCTTCGATCAAATCGGATCCCCTTCCAGACTCCCGATGCGAGCCGGAGCGCTCGCCGTAAGCTGCAAGAATCGGCGGAACGTCGCCACATACCCGAGCGAAACAACCCTCCCGCGATCCACCGTCTCCTGCTCCTCGTACCGGATGAACGACATCCCAGTCCAGCTCCGAGCGTGCAGATCATTCAACGTGCCCGGCGTCGGAAACGGCTGGAGCGCCCCGACAATCGCATCGCGCAGCACCCAGAGCGCCGCGTCGTTCGCCGCCACCAACCGCCCCGTCACAAGCACATCAAGTTCCAACAGCCCGTACGGATACGTTCCCGGACCCGTGATCCCAAAGGAAAGATCCGTCAGCACCAACTGCCCCTGCCGGTCAACTGTGAACCGATGCGGCCCCGACCCAAAGAGATCTAAGCCCTTGAAGGAACTGCCGATCGCTAGCGCCGTCTGCCCTAGGCAGCTTCCTCAACAACCACAGGGTCGCTCGCGCCGTCCGCCGAAACGCCGCGCAACGTCACAACCCGCTTGCTGCCTTCGACCCCTATCTGCTGCGTCACCTGCACCACCACCGCTTGCACCCGCAGCCGTCGCCTGAGTAAATCGCCCCCGCTCGGACCAAACTCTGCCGTGAATTCGCCCGCAGTTCCAGGCACCGGATCGCCAGGATCGTCCTCGCTCAGCGTCTGCTCCACTCGAACAACCGCCCGAACTTCCGGCACATCCACCAGCAACGAATGCGGCCCCGTATCGCTCCATTCTTCAATCAACCGTCCCGCCGTCCGCTCCACCGTTACCTGCCCCACGCCCGACC
This sequence comes from uncultured Phycisphaeraceae bacterium, assembly GCA_964352615.1. Classification (GTDB taxonomy): domain Bacteria; phylum Planctomycetota; class Phycisphaerae; order Phycisphaerales; family UBA1924; genus OFTM382. Next base: position 777 of record CAYGSG010000157.1, on the reverse strand, counting down.
AAGTCTGGCCGTCAAAGGTCACGTTCCTCGGATTCAACAGCATCTTGTCCCCTTCCAACCTCTACGCACGTATCAACGGCACCACACTCGGCCGACGTGTCGCGTCAACCTGACCATCGCCCGTCGTATCCATCCGCGCCACCGCTCGGCCTCGCTCGTCCGCGAACCGTTCGCGGTAGTACGCCGCCCGATCCCCAAGCGGCGAACCACCCGGAGCGATCGCCGCCGCCGCGCTAAACACCAGGTGCAGCGTGCCCAATGACTCCAACAGCCTCAGCCCGTCAGGATTCAACACCGACCCAACGCCCGGCTCGCCCTCCGCCAACACCCCGTCGGGGTCAATCCCGATCGACCTCAGCACCTGCCTGTGCACCAGACTGATCTGAGGCTTGAACGTCGACACCACAGCCGATGCCGAAGGCTGGTTCAACGGCGCCACCGGCGCCCCGCCCTGCTCACCAATCCTCGCCACCAGCACCATGTCGCTGAACGCAACTGAAAGCACCTCCAGCGCAACCCCGCCCACCCGAACCACATCTCCAGCCACCACGCCTGAGGCCAACGCATCGGCCGGTGGATTCAACAGCAGCACCCCACCCGTGATCGCACCCGTCGCCACAAGCATCCGCTGGCTGCTCCACCCCACCATGTCAAAGAGCCCAGGCTCCAATCGCACCAAGTCAACATCGTTCGAGAACATCCACCGCCCCCTCTCGTTTCGCCCAACCACGACCCGCCTCAAAGCCGCGACGCGCCCCTCGACACGCCGCGGCCCAC
>CAYGSG010000156.1:0-2274 GCA_964352615.1 uncultured Phycisphaeraceae bacterium | reverse complement strand
GGCCATCGTAGGGGTTGCCAGCACCGTGCCCAAGTGGCGTGAGTTAGCAGTAGACTCGCCGCATGCTCCCATTCGACGACACGCTTCCTTACCCGTCCCAGCGCGAGCCCGTGTATGGCAAGGCCTGCGTGGCCACGAGCCAGCCGCTCGCCGCCCAAGCGGGGCTCGATGTCTTGCGGCGCGGGGGCAACGCGGCAGACGCGGCCGTCGCGACGGCGATGTGCCTGACCGTGGTCGAGCCGACGAGCAACGGCATCGGTTCCGATGCCTTTGCACTGGTGTGGGCGGGCGGCGGGCTGCACGGGCTCAACGCCTCGGGCCTGTCGCCGGCTCTGCTCACCGAGGCCGAGGTCGCAAGGCGTTTCGACGGCCTCGACCAGATTCCGTTTCGGGGCTGGGGCGGTGTGACGGTGCCCGGCGCGGTGTCGGCATGGGCTGAGCTTGCGTCAGCGCACGGCACGATGCCGCTGGCTGAGCTTGCCAGAGCGGCGGTCCATTACGCTCGGAACGGGTACCTTGTGAGCCCGCAGACCGCATCGGGGTGGAGCCGGTCTCGCCGGGCGTACGCCGAGTTTGATGAATGGCAGCGGGTCTTCGCGCCGGGTGGCAAGACACCCCGCACTGGCCAGCGAGCGGTTTTGCCGGACCACGCGGACACGCTCGAAAGCATCGGCGACAGCTCGGGCGAGTCGTTCTATAGGGGCCATCTTGCCGAGGCGATTGACAAGGCATCGACCGCGCAGAACGGCCTGCTTCGCGCGAGCGATCTGGGAGCCCACGAGGCTCAGTGGGTTCGGCCGATCTCGGTCGAGTACCACGGCCTCACGCTGCACGAGATACCGCCCAACGGCCAAGGGCTGGCGGCGCTGATCGCTCTGGGGATTCTGCGGCACCACGACGTGCGCGCGCACGCGGTCGATTCGGTAACGAGCCTGCATCTTCAGATCGAATCGATGAAACTCGCGTTCCGCGATGCGCACCGGTACATCGCTGACCCGCGGTTCATGGACGTGAGCGTTGAGCAGTTGCTTGATCCGGGCTACCTGGCCGAGCGGGCGAGCCAGATCAACGCAGGACGTGCTACGGACTTCGAGTTCGGCGTGCCCAAGCAGGGCGGCACGGTGTACCTGACGACCGCCGATGCCGATGGCATGATGGTCAGCTTTATCCAGTCCAACTACACGGGCTTCGGCTCGGGGGTTGTCGTTCCGGGGACTGGCATTTCGCTGCAGAACCGTGGGTGCTGTTTCTCGCTTGAGCCGGGGCATCCCAACGTCGCAGGCCCCGCCAAGCGGCCTTACCACACGATCATTCCGGGGTTCGTCACGCGCGATGTCGGCGGCGTCGAGGAGCCGGTGATGAGCTTCGGCGTGATGGGCGGGTTCATGCAGCCTCAGGGCCACGCGCAGGTGGTGATCCGCATCGCGGACTACGGGCAGAACCCGCAGGCCGCGCTCGATGCGCCTCGCTACCAGGTGATGGAAGGGATGCGGGTGCTGATCGAGCCCGGATTTGACGATTCGCTGTACGACGGGTTGCGCGAGCTTGGACACGAGGTCGAGATCGCGTCGGCGCGGACTGTCACCCACGGGCGGGGGCAGATCATCTACAAGCTCGACGACGGGTACCTCGCGGCGAGCGACCTGCGTAGCGACGGCCAGGCGGTGTGCTTCTGATTTGCGAACCGGTTTCGCGCGTGCTTGCACGCGAACTTGCGCGCCGGGCTCGTTGGCAACGGTAGAAGACCGCTCCCTGACGATCGCGGCTCGTCCGGAGGCGGCTCGTCCGCGCGGGGCCTCGGCTCGAAGGAGCGAAACCGAGGCTTTGCGGACGGTCTCGATGAGCGAGGCGCTCGCGTGGTCGAGTGGGGTGTTGGTGATCTCGGCGAGGCGGGCGCGTGCTGCGCGAGCGGCTTGGTTTGCGAGGTGCGCCGCGCGCTGCTGGCGGATCGCTTCGAGGTCATTGAGCGCTTTGGTGAACTCGGGCGTGTTGATGGTCTCGCGGAGCTGGGCGAGGGTGAGGCTGTGACGCTCGCAGAGGCGAAGCTCGGAGAGATCGGGGTCGAGGTAGTCCTCGAGCAGTTGATCGGTGTTCATGCTTCGTCCCCCTGATTCAATAGTCGCACGGAGCGGGCGCTGGATCAATGGGGAAGTTGAGAGATGCCGAAGGTTGCGCGCGCGGGAGGTCGAAGCGGAGAGGATTCACCACAGAGACACAGAGGGCACAGAGCAGAGGGGGTTATGGGGAGTGGGCAAGGGGCAATGGGGAGGAGAA
>CAYGSG010000155.1:0-2541 GCA_964352615.1 uncultured Phycisphaeraceae bacterium | reverse complement strand
GTGCTTAGGGGGAGAAAGGCATGGATGGAGGGGGACAAGCCAGACCGCAGAGGCGCGGAGTGAAGACGCGGAGGCCGCCTTGGGCTGCGATGACCGGCAACCCGTCCGCTGCCGACCGAAGGTCTTGTCGTGTTAGGGTCTTGAGCGCCACGGCGAACTAATCTAGACTGCCCCCTATGAAATCCAATCTGTCACTTTATCAATTCACGTTGTGCGTTGTCCTGTACTGGGTCTGCGGTGGGTGCGCTGGACAGAACTGTGACGTATACCCGTTCGGTCCTGTATTGCGGTTCGCGGACGACCAGCATCTCTGGAGGTTGACATGCATCGGAGATGTGACGGGAAACGGTAGGCCCGACATCGTGATGCTGGGAGAGCCTGACTCGAGCACCTTGTTCGTCGTGGAGAACCTCGGAGGGCGCCAGTACGCTGCTCCGGTTTCGACGACACTCGAGGGAATTCCAGGCGTAGTCGGACAGATCCAATGTGAAGACATGAATGGGGATGGACTTGACGATGTCATCATGCGCTCCAACTGGTCCCTGTCTGTCGTGTTATCAACGGGTGATGGAGGATTTTCCTCACCAGTGGTAACAGCGCCGAACCCGTGGCCCTTGCGGCGGTTCACGATCGCCGATGTCGACCGTGACGGTGACCTCGATGTGAGCGTGCTGCTACTCGATCAGTTGGACCGGCAGCCTGGTCAGATCGGGTTTTGGATCAACGATGGCGACGGGATGTTGGTTCGGCAAGGGCACTATACGGTGCGTTATGCAAGCACTTTGAGCGTGTGGCCGAAGCCGCTCAATGGTCTCGTGGCAACAAGCCTCAACGGGGATGACGACATCGACTTCATCCTGGCGACGGGTCACGGGACTTATCGTTGTCTCAGCGATGGGGCGGGCGGATACGGGTTCCTAGACTCCAGCGAGCGGCTGGATTCCCGTTCCGAAGACATTGCGGTTGGATTCTTTGATGACGACGCCAATCTCGACGTACTGACGGTCGAAACAAGACAACATGACCGATACAACATTCATCTGGGAGATGGACAAGGGGGCTTTGTCTCGACGCCGCACTGGATCGATGACCATCGATTCTGGCCAGATGCCGGGCTCATGCAACGCGTCATCGGAGATCTTGATGGAGATGGACGTAGCGAGTTCGTTGGAGACTCTTTATACGTGGATCGCGTGCTGACATTCGATGAAACTGGAACCCCGCAAGAGCCGTTCGAATGGCCCCGAAACTACACAACGCATTCCCCGATGATGCACGACATGGACGGCGACTCGAAGCTAGATGTCGTAGCAGTGGGCGTGAACTTCATGCAGATCGTGCACGGTGATGGGACGCTGTTGAAGCAGAACTATGTAACAACAGCTCTTCCTGCGCCAGGCGTTGGGCTTGTGCTGGCGGATTTGACTGGTGATGGTGCCCGCGAAGCGGTGGTTGCTGTCGGGTATCCGGATTACGTGCTGGAGGTTCGGCGGTCCGATCGTGATGGCGGGTACGAGCAACTCATTCAGTCGCTTCCGATGAGCTCTGGGGTGTCGAGACTGGTGTCGGCAGACTTTGATTCGGATGGCGACGTTGACATCGTGGGCATTTCAACAGTTGAGTCCGGCGCGACGATGCTGTTGAACGATGGCGCCGGAGGGCTTTCGCCTGAACAGTTCGTCCCGATCGATGGCACTCCGATTCATGCAAAGGTACTTGATTACGATGGAGATGGTGATTCCGATATTGCTGTGCTTCGCCGGAACGAGACCGAACTGGTGGTGCTGCTGAGTGACGGGAGGGGTTCTCTGTTCCCGTTGGAGGTTCCGCTGGGTGAAAGTGGGACGCACTTTGATGCCGGAGACCTCGATCACGATGGGGATCCCGACCTTGTCCTAGCAGCAGGCTTTGGAGGTGTTCGAGTTCTTCTTCATGAACGCGGGAGTTATCACCTGTCGCAGACGTTCTCCGCCGACCTGCCAGAAGGTGTGGCTCTGGCGGATCTGAATAGCGACGGGCACCTCGATGTAGTGTCCGCTGACGAGCGTTATGGCACTGTCAACATTGCCGATGGTCGGGGCGACGGCACGTTCGGTCCTGTACGGAGCTATCGTCATGAGCGGACCATTGATCACTTGATACCTGTGCCAGCCGACATCGACAATGATGGTGACATCGACGTCCTGTTCAATCGACAGTACGGGAGTGAACTTCTTGCCTTTGTCAACGACGGAAGCGGCGGCCTGGATCGATTGGTGAGGTTTCCTGCGCCCGTGGTGTGGATCAGGGACCTGCAGGTCGACGACGTTGACGGGGACGGCGATCTCGATCTCGTTATGGCAAGCGCGTCGGATAACTCGCTCTACGTGGCGCGCAACAGATGTGGGATGTCATCTTGCCCCGGCGACATCGCGGATGACTTTGGGACTCTTGGTGCGGACGGCATGGTGAGTTTCGGGGACTTCTTGCCGCTGCTGGGTTTGATTGGTCCGTGCGCCGGCGGCACGCCCGGAAGACTAGTCGACATCGCCGATCAATAAG
>CAYGSG010000154.1:0-2591 GCA_964352615.1 uncultured Phycisphaeraceae bacterium | reverse complement strand
GTCGCGGGCAGGCGGGTGGTGGGCACGCGGGGCCTTGGCCTTGGCTTGACCCCGAGATCGGACGGGTCGGCATCGGATGCGGTGATCTCGATGATGGCCTTGGTGCCGACGCCGAGCACGCCGCCCACACGGAGCGTCCGCGTGTGCAGGATGACGGCGTCGCGTCCGAGGTCTTTCTTGACCTCGGCGAGCGCCTGCGCCATCGAGCTTCCGCGAAAGGTTTTGAGGTTCAATGTCGCCGTCCTTGGCTGGGAACCCGGTGGTGGTGAGCGGTCAGCGTAGCGGGTTGCGTGGGCGCACGCCAGTGGGCAGACCGGTCGTGACGGCAGTGGTCAGAGCGCGTCATGCGGCGGCGGTTTCTTGCTGAAGGGTGACCAAGCCGTGGGACTCGATCTCGACGCCCGCGACGACCTCGTTGTAGCCGAGCACGACGACGGACTTGATGTGCGGCTCGAGCATCTGCCAGACGGGGCCACGGACCTGGGGCGAGGCGAGCACGAGCGGCGGATGACCGGCATCGACAAGCGGCTTGAGCGCCCGTGCGACTCGGCCTGCCAGCTCGGCGGCGACGCGGGCGGGCATCGAGACGGTGGTGCCGCTGGTGCCTCGATCGATGTACGCCGAGACCTGGTCCTCGAAGCTCGGGTCGAGCGTGACGCAGACGAGGCTTGGCACGCCGTCTTGCGAGACCGCGTGCTGCTCGCAGATGGACCTGCGGAGCGCGTTGCGGGTGTACTCGGTAAGGATGTCCATGTCCTTGCTGCGTGGCGCCCAGTCGGCGAGGGTCTCGACGATGGTCTCCATGTCGCGGACCGGGACGCGCTCGCGGAGCAGGTTGTGCAGCACACGCTGGAGATCGGCGGGCTTGACGATGGCTGGAATGGCCTCTTCGCAGAGCTTGGGCGCACGGGTCTTGAGGCCCTCGATGAGGTTGTTGACTTCTTCGCGTGTGAGCAGTTCGCTGGCGTGCTGCTTGACGAGTTCGGTGAGATGCGTGGCCATCACGCTGGTAGCGTCGACGACGGTGTAATTCATGGTCTCGGCCCGCTGGCGGAGCTGGGGGTTGATCCACATGGCCTTGAGCCCGAACGCGGGCTCGGTGGTGGGTTCGCCCTCGAGCGTGCCGGTGGCGATGCCCGGGTCCATCGCCATCAGCAGGTCGGGGTAGACGTGCGAGCGAGCGACCTCGGCTCCGCGCACCTTGATGCGGTACTCGCTGGATTTGAGCTGCATGTTGTCGCGGATGCGGACGGGGGGCATGACCAGCCCGAGCTCGACAGCAAGCTGTCGGCGGATGGCGTTGATGCGGTCGAGTAGGTCGCCGCCCTGGTTCTTGTCGATGAGCGGGACGATGCCGTAGCCGACTTCGAGTTCGAGTGTGTCCACCTTGAGCAACGTCTCGATAGGCGGCGGGGCGCTGGAGCTCTGCGCTTCGGTGGTCTGCTTGAGGGCGGTCTGTTCGTCTTTGTGGCGTGCGGTTCGACGAAGGCTGTAGGCGATGCCCGCAAGGCCAGCCGAAGTTACGAGCAGCGGCACGGTCGGCAGCGGTGTGAACGAGAGCGCCGCGAGAAAGCCAGCGGTGATGACGAGACCGCGCGGCTGGCTGGTGAGCTGACCGGCGAATTCCTCGCCCAGATTCTCTTTGGAACCCGAGCGTGTGACAATGAGGGCCGCAGCGATCGAGATGATGAAGCTGGGGATCTGGCTGGTAAGGCCGTCACCGATGGTCAGCGTGGTGAAGACCTCGGCGGTCTGTCCCATGGGCCAGCCCTTGGAGATGGCCCCCACCGCGAACCCGCCGATGATGTTGATGATCAGAATGAGGATGCCGGCGATGGCGTCGCCCCGGACGAACTTGCTTGAGCCGTCCATGGCGCCGAAGAAGTCTGCTTCCTGGCGGATTTCTTCGCGGCGTGTGCGTGCCTCGTTCTCGTCGATGAGTCCTGCGTTGAGGTCGGAATCGATCGCCATCTGCTTGCCGGGCATGGCATCGAGCGTGAACCGTGCTGCGACTTCGCTGACGCGGGTAGCGCCCTTGGTCACGACGACGAACTGCACGATGAGGATGATCGTCGCGATGACCACGCCGACGAACAGCGAGTCGCCCGCGACAAACGCTCCGAACGCGCTGATGACCTTGCCAGCGACCCCCATCGCCTCCTCGGGAGTGGAGGCATCCGCGCTCAGAATGAGGCGCGTAGAGGCGATGTTGAGCACGAGGCGGAACATGGTCGTCGCGAGCAGCAGCGAAGGGAAGACGCTGAACTCAAGCGGGCGCTTCATGTAGATGGTGGTCAGCAGAACGATAACGCTGAGCGCGATGTTGAGGCTGATGAGCAGGTCGAGCACCATCGGGGGCAGCGGCACAAGGATCACGCCAAGAAGCATGACAAAGCCGATGGGCGCGATCAGCTCCCGCTGGGCGCTGAGCTTGAGCAGCCACTGCGGGAGTTCGGCGGTCGGCTTGGCGGGGGACTTGGCCACGGCTCAGGGGTTCCTCTCGCGGTGTTACGCGGCACCGACGGCGGGCGTGCGGGCGGGTTGGCGGCTTGGCGGGTTCGTTGGGTTGGCCGGTTGAGCGCCGTCTTGCG
>CAYGSG010000153.1:0-2920 GCA_964352615.1 uncultured Phycisphaeraceae bacterium | reverse complement strand
GGGCGGGATCGCGCTGTTGCAAGACATGGGCTTGCTTGGGCATGTGTTCGGGCACGTGGATTTGGTGCTTCGAGCGGATGCGACGGCGTTGTCATTGGTGCGTGGCGCGGGAAGGGCTGGCGCATCGAGTGGGGGCGGTTCCACGCAGCTGGGTGATGATCGCGGGGCGGTATTTGCAGGCGAACGGCTCGGGGATGCGCTGCGGATTGATGTGGTGGATCCGCGTCGGGGCGTGCCGGTGCTTGACGAGGGCGACTACCGCGAGCTGCGGGCGTACGCGATCCGTGACAGCCGAAGCGGGGATCAGCGGTTTGGGCGCGACCGTGAGAGCTGGCTGAGCGAGGTGTACACGCCGTGGCTGCGGACCTCGGAGCGCGACGGCGAGGTTGAGGTGGTGGAGGAGCAGCGGCTGTTTGGCGGCAGGCTGCCGGTGGTGCATGTGCAGAACGTGGCGCAGCCGTTTCGGTACGGCGGGCTTGGCGAGGTCGAGCCGTTGATGCCGTTGCAGGACGAGTTGAACACACGGCTGAGCGATCGTGCGAGCCGGGTGACGCTGCAGAGCTTCAAGATGTACTTGGCGCGCGGGATCGATGGGTTCGAGTCGATGCCGGTGGGTCCGGGTCAGATATGGAGCACGGACAACACGGAGGCGTCGGTCGAGGCGTTCGGCGGGGACGCGAGCAGCCCGAGCGAGGAAGCGCACATCCGCGAGGTGCGTGAGGCGATGGACAAGGTGAGCGGGGTGCCTCCGCTTGCGACGGGCGTGGTGCAGGGGAGGGTGGGGAATCTTTCGAGTGCGAACGCGCTGCGGATCACTTTGGTGGGGTTGCTTGCCAAGACAGCGCGCAAGCGGGTGACTTATGGACGCGGGATCGCGGCGATGAGTGAGCTGGTGCTGGCGGCGCTGGATGCTTCGGGGGTGCTGAGGACGTCGCCGGTGGACCGGGGCTTGCGGCTTGAGTGGAGCGACCCGCTGCCTGAGGATGCGCTGGAGCGGACGCTTGCAGCGAAGCGGAAGATCGAGCTTGGTGTGTCGAGTGAGGAAGTGCTCGATGAGCTGGGCTACTCGAACAACGACGAAGGGGTGGTGTGATGCTTGATGCTGATGAGCAGGGCGCGGCGCTTGTGGAGCGAGCGGATGAGGCGGCGGGAGTTTTGGCTGAGGAGGAAGCGGTGGATGTCGTGAAGACGACAGACGTAGTGAAGAGCGAAGCGGCAAGCGAGTCGCTGAGCTGGCAGGAGCGAGCGGAATCGGCGGAACAGAAGCTCGCAGAAGTTGCAGTGAAGCTTGGCGAGGTGGAGCAGAGCGCCATCGAGTTGCAGGCAGCGATGGAATCGCAGCGTTCGGGCCGGCTGCTGGATGTGTTGCTGTTGCGTGCTGGGGTGAGCGACCTTGATGCGGCTCGCGGGGCGATTCTGGAGCGTTTGGAGGCTGAGGGCGCGACGGAGCTGGACGAAATCGAAGCGCAGGTGCGTGGCCTGATGGCGGAGCGACCCGGGCTGTTCGGAGCGGGCGGGCATGGAACGAGCGGTGTGATGCGGTCGCGAGGGATGGGGGCGTTGACGGAAGCGCAGCGGGCGGCGGCGGAGGCGAAGTCGAGCGGCGATCGGCGGCAGTTGCTGCGGTACCTGCGGCTGCGTCGGTCGGATTCGTGATAAGCGGTTTGGTTTGGTGGTTTGGTGTGAAACAAAACAGGAGGCAATTGCATGAGCTTTACGGGTAAGGCAACGTACGGGGCGGGGGCGGACCTGCCGGAGTTGGTGGAAGATGTATCGGATGTGATCGGGATTGTGAGCCCGTTCGAGACGCCTTTGCTGGATCATCTGGGTGATCCACGCAGGGTGGCTACCTCGACGGTGCACGAGTGGGTGGAGGACACGCTGGCGCCGAACACGGGTGTTCTGAACAACCCGACGTTTTCGCCTGGTCCGACGACGGACACGAGCCTGACTGTTGCGAACGGTACACGGTTCGAGGTTGGCGACCTGGTCCGACCCGAGGGCACGACCGAGGTGATGCTGGTCACGGGGATTCTGCTGAACTCACTGACGGTGGTGCGTGGGTACGGGGGTACTACGGCAGCGACCCTTGTGAACGGGATGACGCTGAGCATTTTGGGCAACGCGGCTTTGGAGGGCGCGGCCTCGCCGACGGGGATGTTTACGAACCGGGTTCGAAAGCAGAACTACACGCAGATCTTTACGGCGGGCGTGGAGGTGAGTGGATCGATGCAGGCGGCGCGCCAGCACGGTGTGGACGACGAACTGGACTACCAGAAGCAGGAGCGGCTTCGTGAGCTGCTGCGCGATCTTGAGAACACGGTGATCAACGGTGTGGCGGCGTCATCGAACCCGCAGGGTTCTTCGACGGTTCGCCGTTCGATGAACGGGATCGTTCCGATGATCCAGAGCAACCAGTTCTTGCCGGGCGTTGGGGGTTTGCCGGACGGTGCGGGTTCGAGCGGCGAAGTGTTGACGGAGGAACTGCTGAACGCGGCGCTGGAGCGGGTGTGGGAGTCGTCGAGCGGGACGGTTGACACGATTGTGCTGAATGGCACGCAGAAGCGTGCGCTGAATGCGTTCATCGGCTCTGACCGTCGTTTCAGCGCTGAGGACGAGGTGTTCAAGAATGTGGTGAGCGTGTACGAGAGTGACTTTGGTGTGTGCCGGGTGGTACTGACCCGGTGGACGCCCTCGGACACGGTGTTGATGCTGGACAGCACACGGATGTCGGTGCTTCCGATGGCGGGTCGTAGTTTCCAGTTCAAGCCGTTGGCATCGGTGGGTGATTCGTTCACGGGCCAGATGATCGGCGAGTACACGCTGGAGATGCGCAACGAGAACGCGCACGGCCTGATTCGTGGGCTGAGCACGACGGGCGACTGATCGGTCGTTGCGATGGAGCGGGGTTGTGCGGGGT
>CAYGSG010000152.1:0-2941 GCA_964352615.1 uncultured Phycisphaeraceae bacterium | reverse complement strand
GGGCGGGCTCGATGCGTCGCCAGGTACCCTTTGGCATGGGGGCACGTTTGATGTTGTCCTCGGTGATGGAGGCGCGCACGAGCAGCGAGTCGCCCAGCAGGAAGGCATCGTCGCACTCGTGGAGCGTCTCGTCGGTGGGGTCGGCGAAGATGAGCGGGCGCATCACGGGCAGGCCGGTGAGGGTGTGCTCGTAGAAGCAGGTGTAGAGGTAGTGGAGGAGGCGGTACCGGCGCTCGAGCGCTTTGCGCGATACTTCGAGGGTGTCGTCGCCGAACGACCAGGGTTCGTGGGGCTCTGTGCCCTTGTCGGAGTGGGCGCGTGCGAAGGGCAGCAGGCAACCGATGCCCATCCAGCGTGCGAAGAGCTCGGGGGTCGCGTTCTCGCTGAAGCCGCCGATGTCGCAGCCTGCGAAGGGCTGGCCGCTGAGCCCGAGGTTGACCATCATGGGCACGGTCCAGCTGAGGTGGTCCCAGGTGGATGCGGAGTCGCCCGTCCAGCAGGCGGCGTGTCGCTGGCCGCCGAGGTAGTTGGACCGGCTGAGCACGAAGGGGCGAAGGTCTTGGCGGCGCGAGGCGAGGCCTTCTTGGGTGGCGCGGGCCATGTGCATGCCGTAGATGTTGTGGTAACGGGCGTGGTCGTCCGGGCCGCCGAGTTCGGGGTCGGCGTTGTGCAGCGCTTCGAGCGGCAGGGTGTGTTCAGGCCCGTCGAACACAGCGGGTTCGTTCATGTCGGTCCAGAGGCCCGCGGCTCCGGTGTGCTCGGCGAAGTCGGCGCACAGTTGGCCCCACCAGGCGCGCACATCGTTGTTGGTGAAATCGGGGAAGGCGCACACGCCGGGCCAGACCTCGCCGGTGTAGACCTTGCCGTTGTGGGGTTCGCCCTCCGGGAGCTTGACGAAGTGGCCCTGTTCGATGCCGGTGGTGTAGGGGAGGTAGTCGTCGGCGACCTTGAGGCCGGGGTCGAGGATGTAGACGGTGCGCAGGCCGATGGTCGCAAGCTCGCGGGTCATGGCCCAGACGTTGTCGAAGTGCTCGGGGTGGGTGGTGAAGACCTTGTACTGGTCCATGTAGTCGATGTCGCACCAGATGACATCGCACGGCAGGTTGTGCTCACGGAAGGCCTTGCCGATGTTGAGGACGACCTCTTGCGTGTCGTAGGAGTACCGGCACTGGTGGAAGCCCAATGCCCAGATGGGCGGGAGGGGCATCGGGCCGATCCACTGGGCGAGGGTCGCGAGAACCTGGTCGGGCGAGTCGGCGTTGATAACGTAGACCGCGGGGGCTGGCCCGTGTACGCGGACACGGATGCCGGCGGTGAGGTCGATCTCGGTTCGGTAGGTGGTATCGATGAGCACGCCGAAGGCGGTGCCGTCGGGGCGGACGGCCAGGATCCACGGGTGGGCCTGGTAGAGCGCGGGGGTGGATCGGTCGTAGCCGAAAGAGTCGGTGTTCCAGAGCAGGGCGTTGGTGCCGTTGCGGCGCATGGGGCCTGCGACCTCGCCTGTGCCGTAGAGGGAGACCGCGGGCTCGGTATCGACGCGGACGAGGTGGCATCCCTCTGCATCGATGGCGAAGCGGGGGATGGGACGGAAGTCGATACCGACGGGGCCGGTGGGTTCGAGATCGATTTGGATCGCGATCGAGGGGGGCAGCTCTGCCCGGTCGGCAAAGGGCGAACGGAATCGGGCCGCGTTGGGCGCGACGTGCAGACCCTGCTCGTCGGGCTCCCAGGTGTTGCCTTTGCGCGAGCGTGGGTTGGTGGCCCGCAGGGGGCTGTCTGAGCTTGGTGAACGCATGGGGCTGGTCACGAACGTGGTTTCCTGTTGTTGCTAAGCGGCTGGCCTCAAGTGGCCCGGAATGGATCAGTATCGGGTCTTGGCGGCCATTGGATGAGTGGGGTTTGGAAGGGCGGCTTGGTAGATCGGCAAGAGGGACTAGTGGCCTGCAGGGGCCGAGACGGTGGAGCCGACGACCTCGGTGTAGGGAAGAACCGCCGACGGCTGGGGCTCCTTGTCGGCGATGCGTTTGATGAGCATCTCGACCCCGGCGCGGCCTAGCTCGGCGGCGGGCATGCACCACGTCGTGATGTTGAGCCCGGGCAGCGAGAGCGCACCGGGATGGAAAGTCGCGATGGAGAGGTCTTCAGGCACTCGCAGCCCAAGCTGAAGGGCCGCGGTGAACAGGGGCAGGGCGTCGCCCTGCCCATAAGCGAGCACAGCGGTCGGGCGCGGGCTTTGCGCTTCGAGCCAGCCTCTGGACTCGGCAGCGCGGTGCGAGGCGTGGACCGAAGCCTGCCACTGGTGGACGTCGGGCTTGAGGCCCGCAGCGGTCATGGCCTGCGTGTAGCCCGCCTGGCGGTCGGCTTTGGAGTAGTGCCCGCTGACACCCATCGCGAGGTAGGCGATGCGCTGGTGGCCAAGCTCGATGAGGTGCTCGGTGGCGCTGACCGCTGCGGCGTGGTCGTCGCAGTAGACCGAATCGGTGTCGCGTTTGATGTTGAGCCAGACCGTGGGAATGCGGTGCTCGTCGATGAGCTGACGCATCTTGTCGGGGACGGCTTCGAGGTAGTTGATGAGCAGACCGTCGGTGGCCCACTCGCGCAGGATGCGGGGGAGGACGACGCCGTCGGTGAGTTTTTCGTCGGGCAGCTCGCTGATGAGCAGGAGCTGGTCCTTTTCGCGGAGCGTGGCGCGGATGGATTCGAGCAGGCCGGGCAGCAGCAGGGCGCGGGTGGGGATGGTGGAGAGCAGCAGGCCGAGCTGACCGAAGGAGCCCTTGCGGATGGCGCGGGCGGCGGCGTTGGGGACGAAGTTGAGCCGATCGGCGGCCTCGGTGATCTCTTTGATGCGCCGCTCGCTGATGCGGGCCTTGCGGGCCTTGCCGTTGAGCACGAGCGAGACGGTGGACTTGGAGACCCCGACCTCGGTGGCGATGTCTTCGAG
>CAYGSG010000151.1:0-3203 GCA_964352615.1 uncultured Phycisphaeraceae bacterium | reverse complement strand
GGTGGTGCTGGGGCGTTAGAGAACCAGAATTGCGACAGCGACTGCGGCGAATCCCAGCGGTCCCAACCAGACAAGCAGTTTCATAACGCGTGACATCTTTATTGGTTCATCGGTTTGTATGGCTTCGTCGCTTCGATGAGCGGCCACGAAACAGGCCGCGACCCCTCCCGCGGCGGTAAGCCAGAGAACCGCCACGAACACCAGGCTTTGATCGAAGCGTCTCATCCCGATCGCTAATGTGAGCCCGATCAAGAACAAGCAGGACCACAGGAAAACCAAGAGCAAGTTGACAACAAGAGCAGCAAACGCCCAGTTGGAGAAACGGATCTTCGCGTTGGTGCGCTCACTGAGTGTGGATGATCGGCCGCACTCGGGGCAGGTCTGGCCGAGCGTTCCCCTGAGTTCGTACTCGCAGTGCGGGCAGAGCATGGGCGCTTATAGTTTCTTGAGCGCTCCCACAAGTTCATCGATGTGCGCGCGGGTGTGGGCGGCGGAGAGCTGCACGCGGAGACGGGCGGCACCCTCAGGGACGACGGGGAAGCCGAACCCGATGACGAACACGCCGAGCTCGAGCAGGCGTTTGCTCATCGCGATGGCCTTGGCGGTATCGCCGACGATGATGGGGCAGATGGCGGTGGGGGAATCGATGACCTCAAAGCCCGCAGCGGTGATCTGCTGGCGTGCATAGGCGGTGTTGTCGCGGAGCGTCTGGACACGCTGGGGCTCGCGCATGACGATCTCGATGGCCTTGGCGGCGCTGCACGCGACGGTGACGGGCAGGGCGTTTGAGAAGAGCGTCGGCCGGCCTCTTTGAACGATGAGTTCGGAGCCGCGCTTGGGGCCTGCGATAAAGCCGCCCGCTCCACCGCCGAGGGCTTTGCCGAGCGTGCCGGTGAAGAAATCGACCTGACCGTTGTCCTGGCCATTGCCCGCGCCCGGGGTCATGCCGAAGTGCTCGTGGGTGCCTCGGCCGGTCTTGCCCATCACGCCGTGGCCGTGGGAGTCGTCGACGACGAGCATGGCGCCGAACTCATCGCAGAGCTTGCGGAGCGCGCGCAGGTCGGCGATGTCGCCTTCCATCGAGAACACGCCGTCGGTGATGACCCAGATTTGTCCCGGGTTGGGGCCGTCTTTGGCGAGGCCGAGGTCGTGGGCGGACTCGAGCTTGGCGCGGAGGTCGGCGAGGTCGGAGTGCTTGTACACTTTGCGTGCGCATTTTTTGATGGAGTGGGCGAGTCGGATGCCGTCGATGATGCACGCGTGGTTGAGTTCGTCTGAGAGGATGAGGTCGCCGGGCTCGGCGAAGGTTGGGTAGAGGGCTTCGTTGGCGGTCCAGCAGGAGACGAAGGTGTAGCTGGACTCGGTGCCCATGTAGTCGGCGATGGTCTGTTCGAGGCGTTCGTGCGGCTCGAACGTGCCGCAGATGAAGCGAACGGAGGCGGTGCCCGCGCCGTACTTCTTGAGGCCCTCGATGCCGGCTTCGATGACCTCGGGATGGTTGGCGAGTCCGAGGTAGTTGTTGGAGCAGAAACAGAGCGCCTCGTGGCTTGAGCCGTCGGGCTTGCGGATGGTGACCGAGGCATCCATGGGGCCTTGGAGCATCTGGAGGTGCTTGTACTGGCCCGCGGCGTCGAGCTGTGCGAGGGTGGCAGCGGTACGGGCATCGAACGGGCGGGTGGTGGCGGTGGGCATGGCTCGGCTCCGGGGCGCAGCGCGGTTCGCGGGTGGCATGAGGATGGTCGCAAAGTGTATGGGCGGGTCGGCTTGCGGGTTGTATGATGGATCGTGATGCGCTGGAGCTGGCTCAAACGCAAGCGGGTGCTGGATGCGGGCGAAAGAGCCCGTCTGCTGCACGAGACGTGGCTGACGTGGGCGATGGACAAGCCCGCGGAGGTGCCCCGGATTCCGACTCGGCGGGTGCATCCCAACGGCGGTGGTGGGTACGATCGGCTGCGTTCGAGGCCTGGCGGTCAGGGAATTGCTCGGGCCTGGTGGGATGAGGCGCTGGAATGGCCCGATCTTGAGCCTCAGTCGCTGCAATGATGGGACGATAATCCGATATGAGCACAGACCAAACAGCGACCGCCCGGACGAAGCTCTCGCGGCGATGGCTGATCAAGATGAGCCTGACGACGCTGGCAATGCTGGCGTTCGGCGGGTGGGCGATGTTCGACCTGGTGCACGCGTATCCCAAGCGCGGCCGGGACTACGCGGCGGCCAAGCAACTCGAATACCTGCGGGCCGCGGACGTTGCGCGGTCGCTGTTTGAGGCCTCGGTTGCTGAGCCGCGCGAGGCGTTGGACACGCTGCGGTCCCGTCCTTCGCTTACCGAGTCGGAGCGCGCCAAGCTGGAGTGGCTGGAGGCGTTGGCGGTTCCGGGGCTTGGGATGCTCAAGGCCGAGCACACGGTGATGGAGTCGCCTCGCGAGACGCTGGCCTCGCTGGAGGAACGGCTTGCGAGCGCCGAGCAACCTCGTCAGTTGAGCGCGTTCGACTTGCCGAGCCAGTGGCTGATTCTGTTTGTGTGCTGGGGCGTGGGGCTCTATCTGATCGTGCTGTGGGTGCGGGTGGCGACCAAGAAGTACACCTGGGTTGCAGCCGAGCAGAAGCTTGGCCTGCCGGGCGGGGCGACGCTGGTTCCGACGGATCTGGCGGACGTTGACAAGCGCAAGTGGCACAAGTTCTATGTGACGCTGGAGATCAACGACACGCACCCGAGCCTGGCTGGCAAAGCGGTGGCGCTGGACTTGTACCGCTATGTGCCGCTGGAGGAATGGGTGCTCAAGATGGAGCAAATCACGTTCCCGGATCGCCAAGAAGAAGAGGCGAGCGACGACGATGCGTCGGTCGAGCCAGTGAACGGGGGCGATACGCCGACGGATGAGAGCGCCGACGCCGACAAGCCGGGCTGAATCGGCGGGCTGAACCAGTGGGCTTAAAAGTAGGCTTTCGGGAGCGGTAGATCGGCTATGGAAGTCACAGCGTCGATCCTCATCACACTTGGTGCGCTGATCGGCGTGGCGCTGACACTGGTAACGCTGCCCGGGATGTGGGTGGCGGTGCTTATCGCGTCGGTGTGCGTGCTGTGGCGGGGTGATTCGATGCACTGGGGATTCTTGCTGGCGGGCGTCGGGCTGGCGGGGCTGGGCGAGGCCGTGGAATTTTTCGCGTCGGCCGCGGGCGCGACGCGGGCGGGCGGGAGC
>CAYGSG010000150.1:0-3323 GCA_964352615.1 uncultured Phycisphaeraceae bacterium | reverse complement strand
GACAGCCCGAGCACCACCACCACCAGCCCCGATACCAGCGGCAAACGCTTGCGCAGCGGCGCCGACAGCGCCTCGATGCCCACGCCCACACCCGCGAGCATCGGCACCGTGCCCGCCCAAAAGGCCGCGAGCACCGCGCCGCCCCACAGCGGGCTGCCCGTGCCAGCCGCCGCGAACACGTACATATAGAGCCATCCGCAAGGCAGCAGCGGGGTCAGCAGCCCGACCATCCACGCGCGCGGCGTCGCGGGCCAACGCATCGCAAAGCGGTGAAGCCGTTCGATCAGCCGCTGGTGCGCCGTCGGTAACTTGGGAAGCGCAAGCCCGAATTTGAAACCGGAACCCAAGCTGGCTGCGATCAGACCGGCGCCCATCAGCACCATCATCACGCCGAAAACAATGCCCGCGACGCGCTGAAGGCCAACGAACGAGCCGCCCAGATCGATCGCCGCGCCCGCTGCGCCCGCTGCGGTGCCCAGGGCCACGTAGCCCAGCGCCCGGCCGAGGTGGTACGCCGAATGGATGCGCCACTTGGGCGGCGCTCGGCGCTCGGTAGCGTCATCGAGCGAGCCGATCGCAAAGAGCATGATGGGGCCGCACATGCCCGCGCAGTGCCCGCTGCCCAGCACGCTCGCCACGAACACGCCCACAAGCGCAGCGCCCATCGCGCCAAGCCCAACGTCCGCGCCTGATGCCAAGAACAGCGCCAGCACCTCAGCCGCCCGTCCCGTCTGGTGCAAGCTCGACGACCGCGTCAAACCGCACGCGGGCGGTTTCGTCCCGCAAGCGGATCTCCCAGAGCCCCGCACGATTCGCGGGCAGCCACGACTCAAACACGCCCGGCGATGTGCGCACCAGCACAATCTCGGCGCGCTCGTCGGCCTGAGCCTTATGGAACACCGTGGCGCGCAGGCCCTGCTCGTCATCGCGCCCGGCGATCTCGACGCGCACCACGCTCTTGCCATCGCGCATGAACGCCGATGATGCCGTGACCCAGCCAGCCTGCGCGGGCGTGCGCCACGCCTCGCGATCGGCGTCCCAATCCAGCGACCGCTGGAAGTAGTCCGCCTCAACCGCGGTGGCGGCGGGATTGCTGAGGGCGGCGAACACCGTGACGCCGCAGACCAGCATGTTGGCGCCGAGCATCGCGGCGATGATCCAAGGCCACCTGGACCCGGCTCTGCGGTCGGCGGTGGTGGGAGGGACGCTGCTCATGGGGTTCCTTGCGGTGTTCCAGCCGGACCGAGCAGGCTGTGCCGAAGCGTGCGTTGCTCGCCCAGGTCGTCTTCAACCGTCAGCGCAACATCGACCCGGCTGCTGGCGGCGAACATCGTTCGGTCAGCCAGAATCAAAAACTTCTCCGAGAGCGTCTCGCCCGGCCCGACGATCAGCGGCTCGGACCTGAGTTCCACTGCCTCGGCCGACAGCGTGTAGGTGCGGGCCTCGGGCGAGCGGTTGGTGATGCGCACGCGGGCCTGGTTGGCGACCTCGCCCGTGGGCAGCACGTTGTAAGGCAAGCCCGCCGCCCTGAGCAGTTCGGCCGAGTAGCCGCCCTTGCTCATCGAAACCGTGAACAACGCCGCCAGCAGCACCAGCAGGATCGCGGGATAGATGATGACGCGGGCACGGAGCCTCTTGGTCGGCTTGCCCTCAAGGTCGCTCTGCGACGAGTAACGGATGAGCCCGGTCGGCCTGCCGACCTTGAGCATCACGTCGTCGCAGGCATCGATGCACTGCGTGCAGTGGATGCATTCGAGTTGCAGCCCGTCGCGGATGTCGATGCCCGTGGGGCAGACCTGCACGCACATGGTGCACGCGACGCAGTCGCCAAATTCCTGGTCTGCTTCGGGGCTGGTCTGGTCTGGCAGCACCTTGAGCGATACGTCGTTCGTGCGAGCCTTCTTCTTGCGTCCCCGTGGCTCGCCACGCTTGACGTCGTACCCGACGATCAGGCTGCCCGCATCGAGCATGACCGACTGCATGCGCCCGTAGGGGCACGCGACGGTGCAGAGCTGTTCGCGGAAGAAGCCAAAGTCAAAGAGCATGCCAGCGGTCACCAGCATGACGATGCCAAAGCCCATCGGGTGGTTGAGCGGGCTGCCGAGGATCCACTGGCTGAGCCGATCGGTGCCGACAAAGTACGCCAGAAACACGTTGGCCAGCGCGAAGCTCAGCACAAGAAAGACCAGCGTGCGAAGCGCCTTGCGGGTGCTGGCCGGGAGCTTGCTCAGCGGCGATTTGGTGTACCCGCCCGTGCCGAGCAGCCGGTCGATCGGCCGAAACACGAACTCGAGGTACACCGTCTGCGGGCACGCCCACCCGCACCACACACGGCCAAAGAGCGCTGTCAGCAGGAAGATGCTCACGAAGATTGTCATCAGCAATAGGCCGAGCAGCAGGGTATCGGTCGGGTAGAACGTGGTTCCGCCGAAGACAAACTCGCGGTCGATGACGTTCAGCAGCAGCGCGGGCTTGCCGCCGATGCGAATGAAGGGCAACGAGACAAACAGCGCGATCAGCGCGTAGCCCACGATCTTGCGCCGCTTCCAGAGCTTGCCCTTGGCGAGCCGGGGCGTGATCCAGCGCCGGCTGCCGTCGGCGTTGAGCGTCGCGAGCACTCTCTCTTCAGGCTCTAGCAGCGTGCCCATCGGTCACCTTCCCCCCACTGGTCGTGGACTATTCCGGGGCCGGGGCCGGTGCGGGAATAGGCGCATCGGTCGGAATCGGCGGGAACGGCGGGATCTCGATGCCCTCGGTGCCGCGAGGACCGGGCAGGTTCTGGCCCCGCAGCGACGCGACGTACGCCGTGACCAGCGCGACCTCTTCTTGCTTGAGGGGCGCTCCGCCGCGCTTGGGCATCGCGCCGTTTTCTGAGCCGTTCAAGATGACGTCGTACATGCCGTTGAGATCGGTTGCGTTCAGGAAGTACTCGTCCGTCAGGTTGGGCCCGATCAGCCCCTCGCCCTGCTCGCCGTGGCACAGCGTGCACGACGACTGAAAGATCGTCGCGCCCTGATCAAGCCACGGTTTCTCGGCCATGATGGCCAGCAGCTTGGCCTCGCCCTCGGGCAGCTTGCGAAGGTCGGCGAAGCGGACTTCCAGCGCGTGCGACTCGGCCGAGGCGTGACGCTCGGCGATCGTCGGCACCAAACTGTGGTAGATCAGCACATACAGCACGCTGAACACGATCGTGGCGTTCCAGATCAGGTACCACCAGCCGGGCGTGGGGTTGTCGTACTCCTGAATGCCGTCGTACTCGTGGTCCGTGAGCTCCGGTGCTCCATACGACGCGTCGCCCGAAGCGTGCGCCGCATGGGTGGGGC
>CAYGSG010000149.1:0-3365 GCA_964352615.1 uncultured Phycisphaeraceae bacterium | reverse complement strand
CCACCCCGGCCGCCTCCGCCGCCCCTCTCACCACCCCCCCCGCCGCCGGGGGCACCCCCACCACCGCCTCCGTCGTCCCCACCACCTCCGCCGCCGTTGTCTCCACCGCCGCCGCCCGTGCCGCCGGGGATGCCCCCGACGTCGCCCGGGTCGTACGCATCAAGGTCATCGGGGTCGATGTCGAGCTTGAGGTTGTACCCCTCGGTGACGTCAATCGTGCGGTTGAGGAACGCGCCGGTGTTCGTGTTGAGGATGGTGACGGAATACGCCCCGCCGCCTGGCACGAGGATCGAGTAGTTGCCCGCCGAGTCGGTGGTCACCGCTTCGATGATGTTCCCCGGCTGATCGGCCGGAGCGACGATGATGCGGATCCCTGCCGAGCCCTCGCCCGGCGTGTAGAACAAATCGCCGTCGGTGTCGTCGAACGCGACACCCGTGATGAAGGTCTGCGTGCCTGTGCGTGTGCCGAATACCTGCGTGTAGTAGCTCTGGAACGGAGCGTCGGGCGCCGAGACTTGGCCGGGCAGCGACACCGCAACGCCGATCTCGTCGTAGTGGAACGTTTCGTTGAAGAATGAGTAGAGGCTCAGAACGTTGGCACGGTGTCCCGGTGAAACGAGCCATGCGACGTGAGAAATCTCGGTCGTGTTGTAGCCGGCAGCGATGTTCTCGCCCGCTGAGCCTTCATAGCCCGCAGCGATCGCCCGCGCTTCTGCGTCGTCCCCGTCGGGGTTGACATGCGCAAAGAATCCCCGTGCCGCCATGTCAGCATTTTGGAACCGGGCAGCGTCGGTGAGTTGGCCGTTGAGCGCCAGGGGCTCCATCGGAACGATTCGGCTCGCCGACGTATCCGTCGGCAGGTCCTGGGCCAGATCAAGACCCTTGCCGTCGAACCACTGCGGGTTAGCGAGCACATAGTCGGCGTACCGGTCCTGCTCCGCTTGCGGGTTGGCGCGGGCTCGATTGACCAACTCGACGAGGTAGACCTCTTGAGGCGACCAGACGTAGCTTGAGAGCACAATGCGGTCTTCGAGCCGTTCCAGTTCCAGCGGGTTCATCTGCTTCTCCCAAGTCACGCCATCGCCAGCGGGGCCGTCCGCAGCCAACCAGTCCTAGATACCAATCTATCGGTACGTTACGTCTGAGCCAAGCACTCGTTCGAGGTTCGTGCTGGCCGGACGAGCCACCCATGCGTGACAACCGGCACCGCAAGGCCGCAAACACGAACGCGAGCGTCCGAAATAGCCATTCTCTGAGCCTCATAGAAGGGTTCTCCCCCGTGAACGGAAACGTCTCTCACCAGCTCTGAACGGCGGCTGGCGGTGGCACGCCGCTATCCTCTTTGCCCTATGACTGACCTAGACCCGATCAAGACCCCAGAACAAGCCGCCGCAGCCGCCCAGGGCTTCCGCGACGATTTCGGCCGCATCAAAGCCGAGATCGCCAAGGTGGTCGTGGGTCAGGACGCCGTCGTCGACGACCTGCTCATCAGTCTCTTTGCCCGTGGCCATGTGCTGCTCGAAGGCGTGCCCGGCATCGGCAAGACCCTGCTCGTCCGCACACTCGCCCAAACCCTCAGCCTCGATTACGGCCGGGTCCAGTTCACGCCCGACCTCATGCCAGCCGACATCACCGGCACCACCGTCGTCGCAGAAACCGACGACGCGAGCGGGCGTGTCAAACGTGAATTCCGCTTCGAGCCCGGACCGATCTTCGCACAAATCGTCCTCGCCGACGAGATCAACAGAGCGACGCCCAAAACCCAGTCCGCGCTGCTCGAGGCCATGCAAGAGCGGCACGTGACCGTCGCGGGCACCACACACCCGCTGCCCACACCGTTTCTTGTCATGGCCACCCAGAACCCGGTCGAGCAGGAGGGCACCTACCCGCTGCCCGAGGCCCAGCTTGACCGTTTCATGTTCAAGCTCAACGTCGGCTACGCCAGCCGGGCGGATATGGCGACGATCCTCGACCGCACAACCGCCTCCGCTTCGCCCAAGGCCAATCCGGTCATCGATGCCGAGACCATTCTCGGCCATCAGACGCTGGTCCGCCGTGCCGCGATCGCGCCGCATGTGCAGGACTACGCCATCCGTCTTGTGTTGGCCACGCACCCCGCGGGCGAGTCGTTCGCATCGAGCAGCGACAGCGGTCGATTCGCGCCGCCGCAGGTGAACCAGTTCGTTCGGCTTGGTGCTTCGCCGCGCGCTGCCCAAGCCATCGTGCTCGGCGCGCGCATACGGGCTCTTCTCGATGGCAGGCCCGCAGCCAGCATCGAGGACGTGCGATCCGTCGCCCTGCCCGCGTTGCGCCACCGCATCATCATGAACTTTGAGGCCGAGGCCGAGGGCATCACGCCCGACGCGGTTATCGACACCATCGTGCGCACGGTTCCCGTCGAAGCGCCCTAGCTGTCGTCGTTGTTGGTTGGGGCCCACACGAACCTGTACAGCAGAGCCGCGGCTCCCGCACCCAAGGTCGGCCCGATGAGATAGACCCAAAGCACCGGGGCGTGCGCCTCCCAGTGGTACAGCATGGGGCCGAACGTTCGTGCTGGATTCATGCTCGCTCCGGTCAGCGGGCCAAAGCTCAGGATGCAGGCCAGCACCGTCCCACCGACATAAAACCCCGCAGCGGGCGTGGCTCGCTTATCAACGATCGCTGCGAAGATGACGAACATCAGCGCGAACGTCATAATCCCTTCGAGCACGAGAGCACCCATCGGTTGGCTCGCTCCACCGATCGTCATGCTGCCGAGGGTCGCGCCAAGCATGACCGGATCGGTGAGCCCTCTGCCCAGCACCGTCACCAACGCGCCCGCTGCGCACGCTGCCGCGAACAACTGGGTGGCAATAAACGCCGCCGTTCGACCAACGCTCTGCCTGCCCGCGATCAGAACGCCGATGCTCACCGCCGGGTTAAACTGTGAGCCAGACAAGTACAGACACGCGCTCACAAACACCATTAGCACCGCCGCGTGAGCGAGGCCCACCGTGAGCAGATTGCCCGGCCCGGTCATCGGCGGAGCTTCATGCGTGAGCACGATCGAGCCGCACCCAAAGAAGACGAGGGCGAACGTGCCTAGGAACTCTGCGATGCATCCACGCCCAAGATCGCGCATCATGGTCTCCATGCCACCAGCCAACAGCCTGCAACGATGCCCCATAATGCCCTGCCGAGAACCGATGGGCAAACTCGCTCGGTCGTTGGCGGCTGTAGCCGCTGCGCTAGGCCTCGCTGGTTGCTCGTCCGGGCCTACCGAGCCCGATAGAACCGATCCGGTTTCACCCAATCTGAACAGTTCGCAGGTGATTTCATCGATCGATACCCGCAGCGGCATGATCGAGGCCTTCGTGGGCCGAGCC
>CAYGSG010000148.1:0-3427 GCA_964352615.1 uncultured Phycisphaeraceae bacterium | reverse complement strand
CTCGAACCCGCGACCCCCAGGATCACAACCTGGTGCTCTAACCAACTGAGCTACAATCGCCATCGGCACGCTTGGCGGCGTGCGCACGCGGGACGATAGTTCCGCTGGCGGGCTCAGGCAACGGCACACCGGGCCGACCGAACGCGGGCAAACCGCCGCGAGAGCAAGCCTTTCGTGGCTCCGGCGAAGGGTTTGGGGCGGATTCCGCCTGAATCCCGCCCATACCATGCATCGATGGCACACCACGCCCCGCTGCGGACCGATTCAGTGGGGGTCCGAGTCTCTCGTTTCTTGCACGCTTTGATCGCATTGAAGGTAGACGGCCCATGACCACCATCTCGACCAACCGCTCGCTCTCCGCCGACCGGATGCACACCAATTTGTCCACGGCTGAGTTGGTCGAACGGTCGCTGCTCCGCGGCGAGGGCAAGCTCGCCGACAACGGCGCGATCGTCTGCATGACGGGCGACCGCACAGGCCGAAGCCCGACCGACAAGTACCTCGAAGACACCCCGGATATCCACGACACGATCTGGTGGGGCAACGTGAATCGGCCCATCACGCCCGAGCTGTTCGACCGGGCGCTGGCGATCGCCACCGAGCACCTGGCCGAGCAGGACGAGCTGTTCAGCTTTGAAGGCTTCGCGGGGGCCGACCCCGAGCACCGGCTGGGTGTGAAGGTTATTACGGAGCAGGCGTGGCACGCGCTGTTCGCCGAGACGCTGTTCATCAAGCCGGGCTCGCCGGCTGCGGGCGGCAGCACGGATTGGAACCAGGACTGGACCATCCTCAACGCGGGGCGCCACAAGCTGACCGAGGCCGAGCAGAAAGAGTTCGGCGTCACCAGCCCGATCCTCATCGCCCAGTCGCTCACCAAGAAGACCGTCGTGATCCTCGGCACCGAGTACGCGGGCGAAATGAAGAAGAGCATCTTCTACGCCATGAACTACGACATGCCCGACCAGAGCGTCTTCCCGATGCACTGCTCGGCGAACGTCTCCAAGAGCGACCCGTCCAACGTCTCGCTGTTCTTCGGCCTTTCTGGTACGGGCAAGACCACGCTCAGCGCCGACGAGCACCGCGCCCTGATCGGTGACGACGAGCACGGCTGGGGGCCGCAAGGCGTCTTCAACTTCGAGGGCGGGTGCTACGCCAAGTGCGTCAAGCTTACTGAAGAGGGCGAGCCGCAGATCTGGAACGCCATCAAGTTTGGCAGCGTGCTCGAGAACACCGTCGTCGATGAGAAGTCCCGCCAGCCCGACTACTTCGACGTCTCGATCACCGAGAACACCCGCGTGACCTACCCGGTGGACTACATCCCGGGCGCGATCATCCCGAGCATCGGCACGCACCCCAAGAACGTGATCTTCCTGACGGCCGACGCCTTCGGTGTGCTGCCGCCGGTTGCCAAGCTCAGCGCCGAGCAGGCGATGTACTACTTCATCAACGGGTACACCTCCAAGCTCGCGGGCACGGAAGCCGGCGTCACCGAGCCGGTGCCCAACTTCAGCCCGTGCTTCGGCGGGCCGTTCTTGCCACGCAGGCCCACCGAGTACGCGCAGATGCTCGCTGAGCGCATCAAGCGGTACCGCGTGAACGTCTGGCTGCTCAACACCGGCTGGACCGGCGGGCCTTACGGCGTGGGCAAGCGCTTCGACCTTGCGTACACCCGCGCGATGGTCTCGGCCATCCAGGGCGGCACGCTCGCACGCGAGGAGTTCGATGAGGACCCGATCTTCGGGCTGATGATCCCCCGCCATGTGGACGGCGTGCCCGCGGGCGTGCTGCACCCCGAGTCCACTTGGAAGGACCCGGCCGCGTACGAGAAGACGGCCCGCGAGCTGGCGAAGAAGTTCCGCGCCAACGACGAGAAGTTCCGCATGGACGATGCGGTCCGCGCGGCTGGGCCGAGGGTGTAGTGCGTAACGCGCCGGGCTGAGCTCCGGACAGTACATCGGCACCCGAGGTTGTAGAGTACCACCCATGGCGCACACCGCGTTCGATCGCGAGCTCGATCAGCTCATCTCCGCCAACCATGAGGGCAAGGCTTGGAATGATCTGGCCGACTCAATCGAGGAGCAGCACCGCGAGGAATGTGCGGCCGCCCGCGGTAATGCGAAGGCGAAGGCCGAAGCTGACAAGCGATACGAGGCTAGGCTGATCCGCTACATCCGCGAGCCGTTGATCGAGTCAGACCCTGGATGCTCGCCGGAGTTGTGGAGTGCTCACGAGTTAGCGTGGCACAACCTTGCCGAACTTCGATCGCCGAAGTTCTACCGGCTGATGGCCAAACTGTTCCGTGAATCACCCCACCAGTGCGTGCGAATCGAAGCCGTCAAATCGATCTCGCACGTGGCGCTCGATTCAGCCGCTCCTCAAGTCCTCCGATGGCTCCGCGGCGATGATCCGTCGATCGTCAACGCTGCGATCTGGGGCACATACGTCGCGTTCACGACCGAACAAGCGATGTCCGCTGAGTACCGAACGAAGCTCACAGCGGCCTTCGCGAGGATCCTGCAAGGGAGGACAATGAAGGTCACCTCTGCCTCTGAAGCCGAGGCAATGGCAGACTCCGATGATGGCTGCGTTGTCTTCAACTGGGCGTGCGAGATGCTGCTCGCATGGGACTTTGATCACGCTGCCGAGTTGCTGACCCAGCCCGAGTGCTTCGCCGACCAGAACCCCGCATTGTGGAACTTGGTGGAAATGCTGGCAGACCGTGATCGGTATGAAGAGCAGCATCCGCCGACGCCGGTCGTTCCCGCGAGCTTGCTGTGGTCTGCGTACGAGCGTGTGCAGTCGGGCGAGTCCGTATGGAGCAGCGTTCGGGGTGATCAGATCTCCGGCGGACTTCTCGTTCTACTCGCCAAGAGTGACCCGGTCGGCCTGCGCAAAGAAGCCAACAGACTCGTTTCCGCTAAGTCGGTTGCCTCGAAGCTACTCCGATCACAGGCCCGACGGGCCAAGCAGATCGCCGCCGGAGTTCCGGATCCCGAGAAGCTCTACTTCAAGTTCATCAAGGATCCAAGAACGTTCAAAGGCAAAGCACGCCAGGTCCTGATGGCATTTGGATTCGCTGATCACTTACTCAGCGATGGTCTCTACGCCTACTTCCTCAACATGGGCGACGACTACGAAGACGCAGTCAAAGGCCTGAATGTGTTGGGACAGACCGCAGTTGCTTCCAATCTCGCTGCCGCAGGCACTCGGTTCTGGGGCTCTCGAAAGCCCTCAATGGTCAACCTCGACAAGCTCATCAATTCTTTTGAGGATGAAATTGCATTCGACGCATTCATGCACAAGGTATGCCCAGCGCCCTCGAAGCTCGAATCGAAAGCGAACTCAATAATCGGTGCCGTCAGGCACTTCATCGCAAAGCACCCAGAGCAGTTCAAGCAGCCCCGGTGAGCCCCACCCGCGCTAGCAT
>CAYGSG010000147.1:0-3487 GCA_964352615.1 uncultured Phycisphaeraceae bacterium | reverse complement strand
GCGGGCGCATGCGCCCGCTGCAGAGACGATTAATCTTCTCGTACAGCAATACCTAGGCCATTCGGAGTTGGCTCTGGCGCCGGTAGACAGTGGGTTTCAGTTGGTCAGGTATGGTGAAAAGTCAGTTGGAAAGCCGAGTGAGGGGGAGCAGACGGCAATCGTGCTGTGCTACTTTGTTGCTATGTTGGCAGGTGAGGGTCGAAAGGTGGGCGACTTGATAGTCGTGCTTGACGATCCTATCTCAAGTCTTGATTCAAAGAGTCTGAACTACGCAGCGTCCTTGATTCAAGCGAAGCTGGTTGATGTAGGTCAATTGTTTGTATTCACTCATAATCTGCAGCTATTCAACGAGCTAAAGAAGTGGATGAAGAGTCGTTGTCAGAAGGATGGGGTGAGCGATACAAAGGTGACTGCATCCATGTTCTTGGTTGAGTCTCGAGTCAGTTCGCTGACTGGTCGTCGGGAATCCACGATTGTCCGATTGCCGAAGTATCTGCGAGAGTATGAGTCCGAGTATCACTACATGTTTCATTTGCTATTGCAATGCAAAGAACCTGGAGAAGTCAGAGACATGTATCTGTACACAATGCCGAATCTGCTTCGTAAAGTACTTGATGTATTTTGCTCTTTCCGGCAGCCGGACGGGGATGGATTCCGTGGCCGAGTCAGCCGAGTGGGGAAGGAAGCTGCGATCGATCCGGTTCGCGTTGCCTCACTTGAGCGTTTAGTGCAGCTGGAGTCGCATGGAGATAATCTGGATGACCTGACCGTAATGTCGACGTTGACTGTCGAGGAAATCGAGGGCGCCATCGGTACTACTTTGGAGTTGATCGAGCGTGCGGATCCCGGGCATTATAAGGTGATGCTCAAAATGTGTGGCAAGCCCGATATCACAGCGAGCCGTGTTTCTTCACCCTGACTTCGCCGTACAGATGCACGCTCGTTCCTCCCAACCGCACCGGATCTGGGCCGTGTCGCAGGGGCGGCCCTGTCGCCCCACCTCCCCTAACGTACCAGTGCCGTGCGCACAACCGTTCCATCCCGCGGGTTCACGCTGATTGAGCTGCTGGTGGTGATTGCGATCATCGCGTTGCTGATCGGGATACTGCTGCCGGCGCTGGGTGGGGCTCGTGACGCGGCCCGGCGTGTGCAGTGCCAGGCGAATCTGCCGCTGGCCCGGTCCATTTCGCGCTCGCTGGTAAAGGTCTCGAAGCGCCGTGATCCGCCCCGCCCATTGGCGAGGCCCCACGTCTGAGTGCGAATCGGCCAGGCCCGCATCGGCTATCCGCCCACAACGCGAAAACCTGTAGCCCATACCCGCCCACATGTATAAATCAGTAGGGTTTGGTCGTCGGTCTCACCGCGTCGCCGGGAGCGTTCGATATTCGCCAGTCCTGCATTGACCCGTGAATTCCACGATCGGTATTGTTCGTCCGTTCATCGGAACCTAAACCGGCTCGCACCCGAGCCACCAACGGAGAAGTTGTCATGCGTGCAGCGTGTATCGGAGCGATGGCCGGCGTAGTCACTTCTATCGGGCTTCTCGGATGCGCGAGCACGCAGGGCTACAGCGCCGACGTGGTCACGAGCAGCGAGCAGGCCGCGATGAGCCCCCAGATGGTCATCGCTGACCTGAAAGCCGGCAACGCCAGGTTTGTGAGCGGCAACAGCACCAAGCAAGACTGGATCGCCCAGGCCGAGGCAACCGCCAGCGGCCAGTTCCCCAAGGCCATCGTGCTGAGCTGCCTCGACTCACGGGTGCCCGTGGAGGTCGTGTTCGACCAGGGCATCGGCGATGTGTTTGTGGGCCGGGTGGCGGGCAACTTCGAGAACACCGACATGCTCGGCAGCATGGAATTCGGCACCAAGCTCGCGGGCGCGAAGGCGATCGTGGTGCTCGGGCACTCGGCCTGCGGTGCTGTGAAGGGCGCGATGGCCAACGCTGAGCTTGGCAACCTGACCGCGACGCTTTCGAACATCAAGCCCGCGATCGCGACGGTCGGCCGAAGCGCGGGTGTGACGCCCGATGCCAACAACACGGCGCATGTTGACGCGGTCGTCGAGGCGAACGTTCGGCAGACGGTCCGCGACATCACCGACCAGAGCCCCGTGCTAGCGTCGCTCGTCAGCGAAGGCAAGCTGGTGGTGGTTGGCGCGGTCTATGACCTCGCCACCGGCAGGGTCACCTGGCTCGATAGCTGAGCATTGGCCGTTTGGTGCAAGATCGGCTGCGGGCGTAGGCTGGTAGAGGTTTCTTATGCCATACCTGCCCGTCCCATCTCGACGTGGGTTCACGCTGATCGAGCTCTTGGTGGTCATCGCGATCATCGCGCTGCTGATCGGGCTTTTGTTGCCCGCTCTGGGCAAGGCGCGCGATGCGGCCCGGCGTGTGCAGTGCCAAGCCAATCTGCGATCGACGCATCAGGTGCTTTCGCTGTACGCGGGTGACTTTGATGGGCAGTTGCCGCTGGGGTACCGCGGCGGGCGGGTGCAGTGGAACACGATGGTCCACTCGGGGACGAGCAACAAGCTGGTGCTGTTCGGACGGCTGTACGCGCACGGCCTGCTGCCCACGGGCGAGAGCCTGTACTGCCCGGCTGAGAAGGCAGCGGACCAGTCGTTTGATACCGAGGTCAACCCTTGGCCGCCCGTGAAGCCCGGCGTGAATGTGCAGGGCGGGTACGCGAGCTATCCGTTTATCGATTGGGGCTTTGCGGCTCTTCCGAGTGCTCCGGTTCGGATGCCCCGGCTGCACGAGCTTGGGTTTGCGCCGCTGCTGGCGGATGGTGTTGGGCTTGGTGCGCGTATCGATTCGCGGCACGGCGACGGGGTGCACGTGCTGCACGGTGATGGGGGCGTGACGTTCGTTCGGCGGAGCGTGTTTGATGAGCCTTTGAGCCGATGCATCGGGCTGGATGCCAGCAATAACGCGGCGCAGCTCGAGGTGTGGGAGCTGCTTGGCCGGTGAGCGGAGTTCGCGGAGCAGGGCTGTCGCGGCGCGGCGGGCGGATTCGCTGATGCGGCGTTCGTCGGGGGTCAGCTCGCAGCCGTGAGATGCGGCTGCGGACTCGATGGCGCGGAGTGCGAGCCGTTGCTGGGCGGGTGCGCGGTCGGCGGCCTGCTTGCGCGAGACGGATTCGAGCAGGGCGAGCTGGGTGCGGGTGCGGGGCGACTCGGACCAGGCGAGCAGCTTGGCGAGGTTCAGATCGAACCGCTCGCAGAGTTGGAGTGGTGGGAGGCCCTCGAGCCAGAGCTCGAGCAGCAGGGCGTGGTCTTGATCGCTGAGTGGGCTTGCTTGGTTGATGTTGTTGTTGGCCACCATGCGGGCATTGTGTGGCACCGGCCCACGCAGCGGAAGCTGGAACTGGGAAATCGATGACAGAGACGTGAAGTTGCGCGCGCAGAGGGTGGGTGGGACAGCGAACGCAGAGGCGCGGAGGGGGAGAGATGAGATTCACCACAGAGACACAGAGACACAGAGACACAG
>CAYGSG010000146.1:0-3729 GCA_964352615.1 uncultured Phycisphaeraceae bacterium | reverse complement strand
CGGACATCGCGAGGCACGTCGGGGGTGGCAGGTTCAGACTCCGCGTCCGCCGCTTCGATTGCATCGGGCGACTGAAGCTTCTCCCATTCATCAATGAGGCTCGCGTCGACGTACCGCACCGAGAGCCCGAGCCAGTCGCTGAGTTCGGGGATGGCGAAGATCATGTCGGCGGTCTTCTGTTTGTCGTACTCGACGCGGACGAATTGCACGCGGTCTTCGTGGAGGATGGCGTAGCTGGCGCGGGGGTCGAGGTCTCGGGGCTGACCGACGGAGCCGACGTTGATGATGGCTTTTTCGTCGGGATCAAACGCGTAGGTCTGGTCGCCGGAAAGCTCGGAGGGCGGGTAGAACTCGTTCTCGTCGGTGAACACGCCGGGCACATGGGTGTGGCCGACCACACACAAGCTCTGGACGCGCTTGAAGATGGATTCGAGCTTGTCGGGGCTGGTGAGGGCGTCGTCTGGGAAGATGTATTCGTTGATGGGCCTGCGGGGCGAGCCGTGGACCGCGAGCAGGTCGTGCTTGTCGCCCGGGGTTTTTTCGACAACGCGGACGCGGAGCTTGTTGAGAAAGTCGTAGCGTTGTTTTTTGAGATCGAGGTCGGGCTCGGCATCAAGCTGGGCGCGGGTCCAGAAGGCGGACTGCTCGGCGCTCTGGTTGAAATTGGTGGGCTCGTAGAGGGCGGCGAAGTCGTGGTTGCCCATGAGGGCCCAGGTGCAGCGTTCGCGGACAAGATCGATGCATGCCAGCGGCTCGGGGCCGTAACCGATGATGTCGCCCAGGCAGATGATGCGATCGCAGCCCTTGGCTTCGATGTCGTCGAGGACGGAACGGAGGGCCTCGGCGTTGCCGTGGGTGTCGCTGATAACGGCGGTGGGCACGATTGAGGCCTCGGGTGGGGGAACAAACGGTCAAAAATGCGGACAGGAGGCGATAGTAGAAGGCTGCGAGCGGGCGAGCAACGCGGCTATCGGGGGTTGGGAAAGGCACGGAACTCTTTTCGGGACAGGGTGATGCGCGCTTCGGCGAGGGATTGCGGGCGGTGTGCGGCGAGCGGCCGGGCGTGGCAAGAAGCGCGCAAAGGCGCGAGGAACCGTGCGGCTGACGACGGCAACAGCCGATAGAACACGACCGCCAGCCGTCGGAAGAGGGCAGGCTAGTATGCAAAGCGTTCGGCACACGGACGCTGAAGAAGGTGTGTGTTGGGCGGGAGCAGGAGGTCTGGATGCCGGCGGCAAATGTGAACTACCAGCGGACACGCGAGATGACGATCGAAGAGCTGCTGCTCGAGCATCGGATCGTGTTCCTGACGACCGACATCAACCACGCGAGCGCGACCCGCGTGATGATGCAGCTGCACTATCTGGAGCACCAGAAGCGTGGCCAGCCGATCAATCTGTACATCAAGAGCCCCGGCGGAGCGGTGGACGACACGCTGGCGATCTACGACACGATGAAGCTGCTGAGCAGCCCGGTCGAGACGTACTGCATCGGGTATGCGTACTCGGGTGCTGCGGTGCTTCTCGCTGCGGGGGCCGAGGGCAAGCGGTACATCCTGCCTCACGGCACGGTGATGATCCACCAGCCGCACGGCGGCGTGACCGGCCAGACGGAAGACATCCGCATCCAGGCCGAGCAGATCATCAAGGCCAAAACACAGCTCAACAAGATTCTGGCCAAGCACACCGGGCGAACCGTGGAGCAGATCCACAAAGACGGCGAGCGTGACAAGTTCTTCAGCGCCCAGGAGGCGGTGGACTACGGCCTCGTGGACGAGATTCTGACCCACCCGCCCAAGGAAGGCTCGGCTTCGAGCTAACGCTGCAGGTGGATGCGATGGCCCTTAGCGGCCTGTAATGGAAGAGCCCAGCCGCGCCGGTTAAACAGGTGCGTGATTGACGGAGGATTGCGCGTGAGTACTTCGATGAGCCGAGGAGCCGAGAGTTCGTACCTGATACCGATCGTCATCGAGCAGACCGCTCGGGGCGAGCGTTCGTACGACATCTACAGCCGGCTGCTCAAGGACCGGATCATTTTTATGGGCGGTCCGGTGACGGACGACAGCGCGAACCTGATCGTGGCGCAGCTCTTGTTCCTGGCCAATGAGGATCCCAAGAGCGACATCGACATGTACATCAACTCGCCGGGCGGTTCGGTGACCGCTGGGCTTGGGATTCTGGACACGATGAAGTTCATCCGCCCGGACATCCGCACGTCGATCATCGGCCAGGCTGCTTCGATGGGCTCGCTGCTCGCGTGCGCCGGGACCAAGGGCAAGCGGTTCGCGTTGCACAACTCGCGCAACCTGATGCACCAGCCTTTGGTGAACGGCGTGATCGAGGGCCAGGCGACGGACATCGAGATCGAGGCCCGCGAGATGATGCGGCTGCGCGACCGGCTTTACGCCGTGTACGCGCAGGCGACCGGCAAGCCCGCAGAGGAGATCGCTCGCGACTGCGACCGCAACAAGTGGCTCGACGACGCCGAGATGCTCAAGTACGGGCTGATCGACAGCGTGCTGGACTCGATGCCCGAGAAGCGTTGATCGCTCTGAATGCTTGACGGTCGCGGCTTGACAGAAGTCGATCCCGACTGGGAGTACCCGCATCGCCGGCGAGCAGTGAACTGGCTCAGGGGTTCGAGAGCAGGTAGTAGAAGCGATCGGCTGCAGTCTGTCGGAAGCTGCCAGTGGTGAGGTCGCCGTCGTCCATGATGAGATCGACCTCGGCCATGTAGGTTGCGTCGCGGGTGTCGCCCGTGCCGTCGAAGTGGACGCCGATCAGGTTGTCCTCGGTGTCCCACACGCCGCCGATGGGTGTCGGCTTGATCCACATGTGGCGGTCGATGTAGTCCTCGAAGCCGTTGGTGGGGAGCACGCCTGATGAGGTATCGCCGATGGGTTGGCCTGTTCGGTGCATGAAGTACTGCGCGCTGCTGGCGTAGGTGGTCAGGCTGCGCACGAACGCGGTCTGCTTGGTCTGGTTGGTGGCGTTGGAGAACTGGGGCGTGACGATCGCGGCCATGATGCCCAGCAGCACGACCACGATGAGCACCTCGACCAGCGTGAAGGCTCGGGGGATCGTGCGCATGAGATTGGCGCGGTGATCAGCGTTCGGGTTCATGCCCAGAAGATCGGAACTAAAGGCCTTCCGAACGAGGCCTTGCGCCCGGGCCGCGGGCTCGCGGACGACGCGTGCCCGGCACAACCCGCACGGTCGGCGTAGCTGGCCATCGGGCCTGCGTTACCAGTTGCGAGCGTTTGGTCTTGAGCCGGTGGGTCAGCGGTCTGTGGACGAGAGCCCAAGGCCCGAGAACACTTCGATCAGCCGGATCGGATCGGGCATCTCCAGCCAGTACTCGGCCTCGGTCGGCTCGATCCAGATCCGCTCGCGCGCGTACTGCTCATCCCACTGGGTGAGGATGGTGGAGACCCGCATCGGGAACAGGCGCACTCGGCACCGCTTGCCGGAATTCTTCTCGTAGTCGTAGTGGCCCACGGCGTCCGTCGTGACCTCGCCCAGCAGGCCGGCTTCTTCGTAGGCCTCGATGGCGGCGGCCTCGTGCGGCTTGTAGCCGGGATCGACGTGGCCTTTGGGCAGCGTCCATCCGCCGCTCTTGGCGCTCACAAGGCAGACCACCAATCCTCGCTGCTCCTCGTGGGTGTATGCAATCACGCCGGCTTGGCGGGTGCGCGGCCCGATGCTGCGGATGGTGGGCGGGGGCCAGAGG
>CAYGSG010000145.1:0-3765 GCA_964352615.1 uncultured Phycisphaeraceae bacterium | reverse complement strand
GGGGTGGTGAGGGGTTATTGTGATCGGCTGTCACGGTTCGGCACGTCCTGGCCCCATAGGATGAGCCTCGTTCGGTGGGATCGGTGCCGGGGTACGGCACCGGGATTCGACTGGCAAGCTGGCTTTAGGCCGGTGCCAGGGAAGGGTAGAGCCAGCGTGGACGTGGTGCTTGTCAATGTGCGGTCCGACGGCAGGGAGGTGGAAGTCCCTGTTCGGTGGAAGCACGCCGTCATCGGACGCCGCGAGGACTGCCAGGTCCGAATCCCGCTGGCCAACGTGTCGCGTCAGCACTGCGAAATCGTGGTTGAACCGGGCGGGCTGATGGTCCGCGATCTGGGTTCGAGCAACGGGACGTTCGTCAACGGCGAGCGCATTGAACAGCACGAGGTCAAGCCGGGCGACATGCTTTCGGTGGGTTCGGTGGTCTTCGTCTTCCGGATCGACGGTCAGCCCGAAACCATCGATACCTCGAGCATCACCAAGAACGGCAAACAGTCGTCGGCGATGGACCCCACCCCGTCTGCGGTGGCGTCTCGCGAGGACGAACTCCGGCCCTTTACGACGTCGAGTGGCGACAGCAGCGTTGACTTTGATTTCGACGAGCTTGCACTCGATGACGATGAAGAAGATCAGCCGGAACTCTAACGACAAGGCTGTCTGGCCGGCCAGTCAGGCTGCGGGTGCTGCGTCACCGCTGCCCGCGGGGATGCGGATGTGCGTGGCGCATGCCCGGCAGCGGACGGTTTTGCCGCGAGCGACCGTGGGCACAGCCAGGACCTTTCGGCACCGCAGATTCGGGCACATGATTTTGATCGAAGCAGGCTTTGCGTCGGCCATCGTCGGGCTCCCTGCACGGGACATCGGCTGGCAGGGTGCCTGGCATGACAAGCGGGTGCATCGCAGCGGTTGGTTACGACGGGGAGGCTGCACATGACCGATGGTCGTACGGGCAACGGCGCTTATCGGGCCTCGCCGGGTTCAGCTGCGTGCACCGCCGTAGTGGGCATGCAGTGGGGCGACGAGGGCAAGGGCAAAGTGGTTGACCTGCTTGCTGGCGAGCATGACGCGACGGTCCGCTACAACGGCGGGGCCAACGCGGGCCACTCGGTGGTGGTCGGAGGCGAGCGGTTCGCGCTGCATCTGGTTCCATCGGGCATTCTGCACCCCGGCTGCCGGGCGATCATCGGCAACGGCGTTGCGGTGGATCCATTCAAGTTGAGCGAGGAACTCGACGGGCTGGGCGCACGGGGTGTCGATACCAGCCGGCTGGTGCTGTCGAGCCGTGCGCACGTGGTTACGCCCTACCACAAGGTGATTGATGAGTACCGGGAAGATCGGCTCGCGGGCGACGGCGGCCGCGCGATCGGGACGACCAAGCGAGGTATCGGGCCGTGCTACTCGGACAAGGCCCAGCGATCGTCGGCGATCCGGGCGGGCGACCTTGTAAACCGCGATCGGCTGGTGGGCAAGCTCGAACTGGCGAGACGGTTTGATGCGGCGCTGGCCGATGCGGAGCCGGTGGAAGCGGTAGCGTCGAAGCTCCACGAGGTCGGCCAGCGGCTTGAAGCGCACATCGAGGACACGACGTACCTCATCCACGGCATGCTGGGCGAGGGCAAGAGCGTGCTGTTCGAGGGCGGCAACGCGACGCTGCTGGATGTGGACCACGGGACGTACCCGTACGTCACCTCTTCGGTGTGTTCGGTGCTCGGGATCCCGGCTGGCACGGGCGTGCCCGGCGCGATGCTCACGCGGGTGGTGGGGGTGGTCAAGGCGTACAGCACGCGGGTGGGCGCGGGGCCGATGCCCACCGAGTTGCATGACCAAACCGGCGAACTGATCCGCAAGCGTGGGCGAGAGTACGGAACGACCACCGGCAGGCCCAGGCGGTGCGGCTGGCTCGATCTGGTGGCGCTGCGGTACTCGGCCATGATCAACGGGGTGACCGAACTCGCGGTGATGCTGCTGGACGTATTGGAAACGGTCGAACCGCTGAGGGTGTGCGTGGCGTACGAGATCGATGGCGAGCGGACGGATCGGTTCATGCCCGATGCTGCGGAGCTGGAACGGGCGGTGCCGGTGTACGAGACGCTTGAACCGCTTGGCGATGGGGTCGCGGAGGCGCGCACGTTGGAGGAACTTCCCAAGGCGGCTCGGGCGTACCTCGACCGGATATGCGAGGTAGCGCAGGCGCCGCTGGGGCTGGTAAGCGTGGGGCCTGATCGCAGCCAGACGCTGCGACTGACGGAGCGCACGCACGTTTGATGGGGTTTGGGAACGGGTTGGTCGAACGCTTGATGGCCGCTGAGGAGTGCAGATGAGTGACGGGCAAGGCGGAGTCTCGGTGGTCGCGGACGCGAGCGTGCAAGAGGCGGTCGATCGACTCAAGCAGGTTCATCCCAAGGCGGACCCGGTCGGAAGGCTGCCCGACGTGCATCCGGGCCGGATACCTCGGCACATCGCGGTGATCATGGACGGCAACGGCCGGTGGGCGCAAGAGCGAGGCTTTCCGAGGATTTTTGGGCACCGCAACGGGGCGGCGGCGGTGCGTTCGACCATCGAAGAATGCGGCAGGCTGGGCGTCGAGGTGCTCACGCTGTACTCGTTCAGCACGGAGAATTGGCGTCGGCCCACCGACGAGGTCGACGCGCTGATGGCGATGGCGGTGCTGTACATGGAGGGCGAACGCGACGCGATGGTCGCGGAGAACATGCGGTTCAGGCTGATCGGGCGGACGGCGGAGCTGCCCGAGGAAGTGCGCGATGCGGTCGAGAGTTTGGAAGCAGCGACCGCGCGTTGCACCGGCCCGATGCTGTGCATCGCGATGAACTACGGCAGCCGTCAGGAGATCGCCGACGCCTGTAAGAAGCTGGCCCAGCGGGTGGCCAAGGGAGAGATTGAGGCGGGCTCGATCGATCCTGCGATGGTCGAGAGCGAGCTGTATACCGCGGGGATTCCAGACCCTGACCTGCTGATCAGGACCGCTGGCGAGCGCCGGCTGAGCAATTATTTGCTTTGGCAGCTGAGTTACGCGGAGTTGCACGTGACCGAGGTGCTCTGGCCCGACTTTGGCATCGAGCACTTGCATGAGGCGGTCCGCGACTACGCTAGCCGCGATCGGCGGTTTGGTGCGCTTCGAGCGGACGCGGCCGAGTCCACCACCACTTGGGCGGGCTGAACACGAGTGCTGCGAACCCGGCTCATCTTTGGTCTGCTGCTGATCGCGACGTTGGTCGGCGCGATCTGGCTTGATGACGCTATCGAGGGGGTCTCGTGGCCCTTTGGCGACGGGACCGCACCGCCTGGGGTTGTTGCGGCGGTGGTGGTGGCGTTCCTGAGCGCGATGGGCAGCATCGAGCTTTGCGCGATGTATCGCGCCAAGGGCATTGTCTCGTCCCCGGTGCTGATGGCGCTGTCGGGCTGGGCGGGGCTGGTGGTCTGCGGGTTCGTGCCTTCGGGCGCGATGGGCGTGGAAGCAGTTGGGATTGCTGGCTCGGCGGCGCTGGCGGTGATGGTGAGTGCGATGGTGTACGCGGCGAGGCACGAACGACCAGAGGGCGTGGTGGCCTCAACGGGTGCTGCGCTGCTTGCGTTCGTGTACCTGGGCATGGCGCTCGGGTTCGTGCTGCTGGTGAGGCGTGAGCACGAGGCGTGGATGCTTCTTTGGGTGCTCGTGACGACTAAGAGCTGTGATATCGGAGCGTATTTCACGGGCCGACTGATCGGGCGTACGAAGCTGATCGAATGGCTGAGCCCAGGCAAGAC
>CAYGSG010000144.1:0-3809 GCA_964352615.1 uncultured Phycisphaeraceae bacterium | reverse complement strand
AGGCGATGGACAAGGTCGGCAAGGACGGCGTCATCACCGTCGAAGAGGGCAAGAGCCTCGAGACCGAGGTCGAGCTCGTCGAAGGCATGCAGTTCGATAAGGGCTACCTGTCGCCTCACTTCGTGACCGACACCGCCGCAATGGAGGTCCAGCTCGATAAGCCTTACATCCTCATCCACGAGAAGAAGCTCTCCTCGGCCAAGGACCTGCTGCCCCTGCTGGGCAAGGTCGCCGAGAGCGGCAGCTCCCTGCTCATCATCGCCGAGGACATCGACTCCGAGGCCCTCGCCACCCTCGTCGTCAACAAGCTCCGCGGCGTGCTCAAGATCGCCGCCGTCAAGGCGCCGGGCTTTGGCGACCGCCGCAAGGAGATGCTCGGCGATATCGCCACCCTCACCGGCGGCACAGCGGTCATGGACGAGCTGGGCATCGACCTTGAGAAGCTCGAACTCAAGGAGCTCGGCCGGGCCAAGAAGGTCACCATCAGCAAGGACAACACCATCATCGTCGAGGGCGCCGGCGCTTCGAGCGACATCAAGGGCCGCATCGACCAGATCCGCCACCAGGCCGAGAACGCCTCGAGCGATTACGACCGCGAGAAGCTCGAAGAGCGCCTCGCCAAGCTCGCCGGCGGCGTGGCGCAGATCAACGTCGGTGCCGCTACCGAAGTTGAGATGAAGGAGAAGAAGGCCCGCGTCGAGGACGCCCTGCACGCCTGCCGTGCAGCGGTCGAAGAGGGCATCCTCCCCGGCGGCGGTACCGCCATCCTCCGCGCCCGCAAGGTGCTCGATGCCCTCCGCAAGAAGGCCTCGGGCGAGGAGCGCATCGGCATCGACATCGTCGCTCGCGCCGTCACGGCCCCCATCAAGCAGATCGCCGCCAACTGCGGGCTCGATGGCTCGGTCATCGCGTCCAAGGTCGAGGAATCCACCGACCCCACGTTCGGCTACAACGCCCTGACCCACGAGTACGGCGACCTGGTCAAGATGGGCGTGATCGTCCCGACCAAGGTCGAGCGTATTGCCCTGCAGAACGCCGCGAGCATCGCGGGCCTGCTGCTGACGACCGAGTGCGCGATCGTCGAGATCAAGGACAAGAAGAAGCCCGCCCTGCCCAGCGGGGGCGATGACTTCGATTATTGACTTGTGCGTCAGTACCTCAACGGGTGCTGGCGCGTTTGCATGGCACTGCCAAGATCAGACAACTCGGCGCGGCGACTCTTGCAGGCACTTGAGACGCTTATCGCGGTCGGCGAAAGCGGTACAGTTGAACGGGCGATCGGAGCTGCATTTGAGATCAACACAGATGACCGTCGCGTTATCCTGCGAGTGATAGCAGATCTAGCAGAACAATTTGAGACAGCCCGGCAAGACGTAAAGAAGCATGGCAACATTTCAGAGTCTCTGGTAGACAGGAGCTTTGATGCTGTCCGGGAGTTCGTGCAGCTCCGCACTGGACTCGATGGGTCGTGGCAGGTGCTCCATCGCAAGTTGGCGCAGAATGGCACGCTTACTGGATTGGAGTTTTGTGC
This sequence comes from uncultured Phycisphaeraceae bacterium, assembly GCA_964352615.1. Taxonomy (GTDB): domain Bacteria; phylum Planctomycetota; class Phycisphaerae; order Phycisphaerales; family UBA1924; genus OFTM382. The sequence goes on along the minus strand of CAYGSG010000144.1, from coordinate 2,278 downwards.
CGATGCCCTGGACTCGGTTACGATCGGCATTACGCTAGAGCAGGATCAGGTACGATCGCTTTGGGAAGAGATGAAGACGGTTGAGGCGTTGGTAATCGATTCCGGAGACTTGCCGTCGGAACTCAGAGAGCTGTTGCTGAGGAACGTGACCGAGTTCTTGCACGTACTCAATCTATACTCTCTTTACGGCAACGCAGGCATAGACAAAGCTCTCGAAATGCTCATCGGAACCGTCGTTAGACACGGTGATGATTATCAAGAGATTAGGGCAACGCCAGAAGTCTCGGCATTAGAACGCGCTGCGAGCCGCATCGATCAAGCTACTCGAGTTGCGAAATCTTCGGGAAAGCTTCTGAAAGCAACGGACGGGCTGGCTGACAAGTTGAGCAGATTATTGGGCTTGGGCTAGCGAAACATGCCGGTGAATTGAGGTGACAAGTGACAAAGTGTCCACACTGCAAGAACCCAGTATCTCGTGTCCGGGTTGATCAGTGCGAGGCTGGAGTAGTTGGGGGCCGCTCCTGGAACGCGATTGCATACACCTGCACTGCGTGCGGATGCGCGATTTCGATTCAAATTGATCCAATTGCTATCATGAGTCAGACTACGAAGGCTGTTCAGAAGATCATTCACGACGAAATACAAAACCGACTGTAGATTTTGGCGTCGTTGAACTGATCCAGAGGGAACAGGCTTCGCTGCGGAAAGCAACGTAGGGCCGGATCGGGCACACGCGACAACGCTCTGTGTTGGATCAGCGTTGCTTGGTAAATCGCACGAACTCGCCTGACTGGTTGACCGAATCAACACGGTACCCGGCCTCATGCCACGCAATTGCTTGGCTCGTCACGGGCGTGTTTCCCCACCATTCTCGGTGGATCGTCGCCGAAGGGGGCAGGTCGGCCCCGATCACGGTTTCGATCTGCCGGAAGGTCATGGAGATGGACTGGCCGCCGTGGTTGCGAAGGTGCGCGCGGAGGGGATCGTACTTGCCCATCGTGGCAGGATACCTCAAGATGGGCGGATGGCTTTTTTCAAATGGCGACCCTTCCCCGATCCCCGCAAATGTGAGCTTCTGACGGCTCCGTTCGGGCCGGGCGTGTACGAACTGTGCGATACGAGGACGGATCGGCTCATTCTTGTGGGGATCGGGCAGAACTGTGCGAAGCGGATGACCTCGCTGCTGCCGTCGGAGCGGGGCGGCTGCGGCAAACGCAACAACTCGGACAAGCGGAACTACATCGCCCGGCACCTGAAGCACATCGAGTACCGCACGCGGGCGACCAAGACCCGCGCCGAGGCTCGCCAGATCGAGAAGCGGATGCTGGCGGAGTTTGACTACCTGTACGGGACGTGATCCGTCGGTAGGCTGCTGCTCATGGACAGACCAAGCCCCAGCGAAGCCATCATCGACCTCTTTGAGTTTGCGTTCGATCACGCCTTCGGCTCGATCGAGAAGGGCGGGCCGTTGGTTCCATTCAGCATCATTGAGACGGGCGAGGAGCGATCGCTTGCCCGTTACATGGATGATGAGCTGAGCGCGGCTGTCGAATCCGGTTTGACGGCGCTGCGGACTCTCGAGCCACGGCCGGATCGCGCGGTCATGGTCTTTGAGTCGTACATCAATCTGGAAGACGAGCACGGGCGATGCGATGCGATCAGCGTGTTCGCGCAGGAGGGCGGGGAAGGGTTCCGGCTCGGGATGCGGTTCAAGTACGTGAAGAAGCTGCTGGGCACACGGATCGAACTGATCGACGACATGCCCCATCTGTTCGAGGCGACCCGAGAGCCTGTTCTGTGGTGAAGCGAGTGCGCACAACAACGCCCCGCCTTTTTGGGGCGGGGCGCTGCGAGTAGCTGGGGAGATCGGTCGAGTAGGCGTTAGCGCCGGCGGCGTGCGCTGCACAGGCCCGCGATGCCGAGGAGGGCCGCAGCGCCCGGCGCTGGGGTCGGGTACTCGTAGATGCGCACGGGATCGAACATCGGCGTCATGCCGACGAACTGGAACTCCTTCCAGATATCGAGCCGAATGCCGTTGGGCCCGATGTCGATGGGATCAAAGAGGAACCAGATGTCCGTCTTGGAGTCGTTGAGCATGGTCATCAGGCCGGCTGGCGTTGTGCCGTCGACGCTGAACATGGAGCCGCCATCGACCCAGATGTCCCAGATGTTGCCGTCGGAGCCGAGCTCGATGTGCTCGTGCCAGTCGCTGAGGGGCTGACCGACCGTGCCGTCTGAGGGCGGGAAGAACGTGATGGTCTCGTGGATGGTGTAGATC
>CAYGSG010000143.1:0-3821 GCA_964352615.1 uncultured Phycisphaeraceae bacterium | reverse complement strand
GCCTGAGCCCGAGCCAGAGCCGATCGATGTGCAGTCGCTGCTCGTGCGCATGAACCTCGAAGGCAACGTGTCGTTCGCCACTGAGGAAGCGCCCGTGAACGAAGCACTCGCCGAACGCATCCTGCGTTTCGCCGATGCCTTCAGTCGCGGCAGCGCCGAAGAAATCTCCGCGATGCTCGCGCCCTCTTCACAGGTTGTCCTCGACCAGCTTGTCAACACGTTCATGTGGGACGAGTCCGTCGCCGGCATCGAGGGCGTCCGCATCGTCAGCATCGAGGACGGTGCGCAATACGATGAAGAGCCGCGATTGGCAACCTTCGCCACCGCCATCCAGGAACGCACCGGCAGCTATGTGCTGCTCTGGGAGGCCGACGAAACCAACGGCTCATGGACCTTCAATGCGTGGCCCACAACCGCAGAAGAACGCCCCAACGCCTCTGATTGGGACGGCGAATCCATGTTGAGTCTCGAAAGGGGCAGCGGCGGGTCAGGGCAGAGCAATACCAGCCTCGATTACCTGCTCAGCGACTTGCCGCAGGAACTCCGCGATCAGCTCGCCGCGATGGGGCTTGACCTCTCAACGCTCGACGCCGACTCGCTCGAAGCCATGCTCGAGAGCATCAAGGACACGCTGCCTCCCGAAGCCGTGCAGGCGCTGCGCGACCTGATCGATGCGCTCCGCTCGGGCTCTTCGCCCGACGCCGCTCCAAAGGACAAGCCTAAAGAGGAAGAGAAGGAGGACGGGCCGGTTCGCAAGTCGACGCCAGGCGGGCCGGTCACCATTCCCGGCACAGGCTGAAACTACTCAACACGCTCCCTGAGCCCATCATCCAAGGATTGTCATGACCGAAACGACCCAGCGCGTCGCGCTCGTCACCGGCGCCAGCCGGGGCATCGGTAAAGCCATCGCTCACCGCCTCGCTTCCGACGGCCGCCACGTCGTGCTCGCGGCCCGCTCGCTCGATGCGCTCGAAACCCTCGCCGCCGAGTTCGAGAGCCAGGGCCTCAGCGCCAGCGCTATCGCCGTCGATGTGGGCGACTCGGCGTCCTTCGCCGAGGCCATCGCCAAAGTCGTCACCGACCAGGGCCGGCTTGACGTGCTCGTCAACAACGCGGGCATCACCCGCGACGGCCTGCTGCTGCGCATGAGCGACCAGGACTGGGACGATGTCATCCGCATCAACCTGACCAGCGCGTTCGTGGCGACGCGGGCCGCCGCCCGCGCGATGATGAAGGGCCGCTTTGGGCGCATCGTCAACATCGCCTCGACCAGCGGGCTCGTGGGCAACGCGGGCCAGGCCAACTACGCCGCCGCCAAGTCCGCCCTCGTCGGCTTCACCAAGACCGTCGCGCGCGAGCTGGGTGGCAAAGGCATCACCGCCAACGTCGTGGCGCCCGGGTTCATCCAGACCGACATGACCTCGGGCCTGCCCGAAGCCGTCACCGAGCAGCTCAAAAAAACGATGGCCGTGCCCCGTCTGGGCGAGCCCGAAGACATCGCGGCAGCGGTCAGCTACGTCACCAGCGACGAGGCGGGCTTTCTCACCGGCCAGACCATCGCCGTCGATGGCGGCCTGACGATGTGCTGAGCGGGCTCCTTGCTCAACGCACAGTCGCGTAGATCACCAATGAGCCCGAGGAGGCCTACGCATGCCCGCGGGGACATCAACGATTCTCATTGTCGGCGGAACGGGCGCGACCGGGCGGCATGTTGTCGAACAGATGCTCGACCGCGGGCACAACGTCAGGATAGTCGCGCGCAGGCCGGAGAAACTCCCTGAGACTGTGCGCACGCATACGAACGCGACAGTGGTCGAGGGCACCGTGCTCAGTATGAACGATGCAGACTTGTCTCAGCAAGTCCACGGGTGCGATGCGATCATCTCCTGTCTCGGGCACTCGGTGAGCTGGCGAGGGATCTTTGGTCCGCCATGGCGACTCGTGGCACGCTCCACCCGCCGCCTTTGGCGAACCGTGCAAGCAACCGATCCAGACCGCCCGGTTCGCTTTGTGTTGATGAGCAGTACCGGGTGCCGGAATCGAGATGCCCAAGAAACGGTATCCATCCCTCAACGGGTCGTGGTGAGAGCGATTCGAACGCTGCTGCCACCACACGCAGACAATGAAGCGGCGATGGAGTTTCTACGAACCGAAGCCGGTCAAACCAGCACCGGCAGCCAGTGGGCCATCGTGCGCCCCGACACGCTGATCAACGAAGTTGAACTCACTCCTTACGATGCGCACCCGGCGCCGATCCGAAGTGCAATCTTCAATCCGGGCGAGACCAGTCGCATCAATGTGGCGCACTTCATGGCTGAACTGGCCACAGATCACAGCAACTGGACTCGATGGGTTGGCCAGATGCCAGTCATCTACAACCGCGAGACACCGTAGAGCGTTCGCATACTCGATATCGACAGCTCGGACTGCGGACGCAACGTCGCACTTCATGTCCCCACGCCATCCGAATCACGCACCCGCCAGCGCCACCACGCCCGCGACCACGAGCGCCACCCCCGCCAGCTTCCGTGGCGTCATGCTCACGCCCAGCACCAGCCACCCGAGCAGCACGCCCACCAACGGCGCCACGCTAAAAGCGATCGGCTTGACCTTCGATATCTCGCCGAACTTCAGCGCGCTGTAGAAGAACGCCAGCGCCGCCCCGCCCGCGATCACGCCCGAGCCCAGCACCAACTTGGCCATGATCGGCGATCCCGCCTTGTGCCAGTCGGCTGGCTCCGTCTTGAGCCCGCTGACCATGAACCATTGCACGAGCCACAGCACGGGCAGCGCCGCGAGCGTGCGCACCGCCGCAGCGGTCATCGGCCCCACCTTGCCCGTGTGCAGCACGGACTTGGTAAACACCTCGCCCACGCCCCAGCACAGCCCAGCCGCGATCGCCAGCACGATTGCTTTCATGGGCGAACAATAGCAAGCCCCGGCCTCAGCCAGCCTGCTCCGCGCTGGCCTTGCGCCCGCGCGGGGGGGGGAGGGGCATCCCCACACTCGGGGCACGGCAAGCGGTAATCAAACTCCCGGTCGTACTTGCAACGCGGGCACCACCCACGCGCATGGCGGCGGCTTCGCCGAAAGGCCCGCGCCGTGCGCACAACCGCGAAGAACAGCAGCGCGTAGAACCCGGTGTTGAGCGCCAGCCCAGACCAGATCGGATAGTACGGCAGGGCGCGGAGCTTGTCGGCCCCGGTCACGTTGGGCGAAGGGTGGTCGGGAATCGCAACGCCGCCAACCAGCCGCCCTCTTTGAAGCCCTGTTGCTTCGCGCCAACTGCACCAAGCCGACAAGAATGGAAAACCGCGAGCATCGTCGATCACCTGTTCGAATTCCCGGCGCGAAGACCTGTGAACCTTGTCGGTTCCCCATCCGTGAGGTCCGGCGGAGTCAGCAAGCCGGCTGAGCATCGTCCAATCGACATACGGCCACAAAGCGCTCGCTCCGACCTCGTCGAGTTCCGGGTCCAATCCAATGGTCATGTCGGAGGTGAGTCGTGGCCGGGCAGCTTTGACGTGCCGTGCCGAACCCACCCCCGCTCGGTAGTCACTGGATGCAAGCAATCGCTGATAATCTCTCTCCATCGAGATGAAGAAACGATTCGATCGGCCCGGTGGCAGCAGCGCCAGCCCCCACGCCACGGCCCACGTCGACACGAACCCGAGCAACAGGTAGACCGCAGCGATGCGTGCGATGGAGCCAAGCCGGCGCATACCGACAGCGTACCAGAACAACCAACCTCATCTCTGCGGCCTCGGCTCGCCTCCGCGCCTCTGCGTTCTCTTCCCGCCCCCCGGCCTACTGCTCCCTGA
>CAYGSG010000142.1:0-4089 GCA_964352615.1 uncultured Phycisphaeraceae bacterium | reverse complement strand
GGTAGGTGTAATCCGGGTCGGTTGTGTCCAGATGCCACCAGGGACTCGTAAGAAAGCTCGATCTCGAGCTACCGATGGCAAACGTTTCGCCGGGATCGCGCAGCCCGGTCATCACGTCTTTATCGTCACGCAGGTAGATGGCATCGTCGAACCCGTCGATCACCAGTTCGATCTTGCCGCCCGGATCGAGCGTGTAGAGGTTCATCGGCGGGTTGTCGACCGGGAACTCCTCGAAGGCCAAGCCTCGGTCAGCGATGCCCGGCAAACCCGGGATGGCGTCATCGAGCACATGAGTCCGGTCCCACAGGAAGTCGATCGTCAGGTCGCCATCAAGGGTCTGGCCCACACGCCACCCGTAGGGGTGGGCCATTGCCGCCGAAGCCGCCATCAACACGCCGGCTACCGACACCGCACGCACGCTTTGCATCTGCATACCGACAGCTCCCTCTTGGTTCAATCCGTCGTTCCCGGCTTCCAAAGGCAGTCTGCCACAAGCCAGAACCGGTGCCAGCAAACCGGACCCATTGAGGGGTAGTCCCCTCACCACGCCCACGCTGACCAGCAAGGCCCGAGCACTCTGGTTACACTCACGCCTCGTGAGCGAATCCAACTTTGTCAGCATGAGCGTGGTGGGCCGGGGCGTGGTTGCCCGTGTGCTCACCCCCAAAATAACCGAACGGGAGGCGGATATCGTCTCGTCCGAGATCGGTGAGGCCGCCCAGGCCTCCGGCTGGCGAGTCGCGGTGGACATGACCGAAGTCGGGTTCTTGGCCTCAGCCGGCATCGGGGCACTGGTCAACCTGCACCAGCAGGCCAAGCAAGGCGGCGGCAAAATGGTCGTCTTCGGGCTCAACGACCAGCTCGCCCAAGTCCTCAAGATCTCCCGGCTCGACAAGCTGTTCCCGATCAAGCCCGACCTCGACGCCGCCAGCAAGCTCATCAAGTAGCCAAGCCTTACCCCCACGAGCCACCCGATGAGCGGCCAGCACCCAGCCAGACTCGCGGTCTTCGTCTCCGGCACGGGCCGAAGCCTTGTGAATCTCATCGAGCGTGCGCCCGACCTACCCGCGAGCATCGAACTGGTCGTCGCCAATCGTCCGTGCCGGGGCGAAGCACTCGCCCGCGAGCGCAGCATCTCGACCCGCGTGATACCCCGCGATCTGACCGAAGCCGAACTGGTCGAACTCACGACCGAGCACGCGATCGATGTGGTGGTGCTGGCGGGCTATCTGCGCCGTGTTCCGGTGCCAGCCGAGCTTGCAGGCCGAATCGTGAACATCCACCCGGCGCTGCTTCCCGCCTTCGGCGGCCCCGGCATGTACGGCCGGCGCGTCCACGAGGCCGTGCTCAACGCCGCTCGCAAGCAGGGTCTCACCCAGACCGGCTGCACGGTCCACTTGTGCGATGGGCACTACGACACGGGGCCGATCCTGCTCCAGCGGACATGCCCCGTGCTCGCGAGCGACAGTCCCGAGTCGCTGGCCGCAAGGGTCTTCGAGCAGGAACTGATCGCCTACCCGCAGGCCCTGCGCGCGCTCATCGAGTCGCTGCGCCTCAGCAAGCCGTAAGCCCCAGCGGGCGCACTCCCCTACCATCGCTCATGGCCCCGCCCAAGAAAGTTCCATCAACGCCCGCCGCTGCCCTTGAAACCGTCGAGCCGCTCGGCGAGCGCGTGCTCGTTCGCAAGGACGAGGACAAGAAGCAGACCAAGAGCGGCATCCACCTGCCCGACAAGATCGAGATCCCCACGCTGACGGGCCGCATCGTCGCTGTGTCGACGCAGATCGCCGCCGACAGCGACTACCCGATCGAGCAGTACGACCGTGTGCTCTTCAACCCCAAGCACGCGATACCGGTCGACTTCGAGGGCGACAACCGGCTGTTCGTGATCCCGGTCGAGGACGTGGTCGCGGTGATCCGCAAGGCCAAGGGCTAGCGCTCCAGACCAGCACTCGTCCATTGCTAGTCCAGTACTGCGCCCTGCGCGCGGTAGACACCGGCGAGTGCTGGCCGGGCAACCTTGCCGAGCTTGCTGGCCATCGCACCGCTCCACGAACCGTTCACGGTCTGCTCCGGCGCACCGCGCTGGCGAAGGTACTCGCGGTAGCCCGCGTCGTACGCGTTGAGCTGCGCCGTGATCGTCGAGTCATCGGGGTAGGCGCCTTCGAACAGCACGCTTTCGACGGGAAATCTGGGCCGAAGCGTGGGCGCCTCAGCGGGCCTGCCCACGCACAGCCCAAAGACCGGGTACACGCCCGATAGCAGCCCGAGCACCTCGATGACCCGGCCCACATCGTTGCGCAGCCCGCCGATGTAGCAGGTGCCAAAGCCCATCGCCTCGAACGCGAGCACCATGTTCTGGGCAAACAACGCTGCGTCGATCACCGAGATCATGAACCCCTCAAGCTTCTGGTCGTAGGCACCGCCCGCCATCTCGCAGGCGATGCGGTGGCGCCGGGCATCGCCGCAGATTACGAAGAACTCGGGTGCGAGCTTCACCTTGTCTTGCGGTCCAGCCAGCTCTGCGAGCTTGTCGCGGTGCGCCGGATCCGTCACCCGAATACAGCAATACGCCTGCACCGATGAACTCGTCGCGGCGGTCTGGCCCGCGCGCACCGCAGCCTCGATGGCCTCACGCGAGACCGGTTCATCGGTAAACGTGCGGATGCTCCGGTGCGCCCGCATCAGGTCGATCGCGGGATGCTCTGCTGCTTGGCTCTGTGTCATGCCAGCAGGCTAGCGCCAGTCGAGCCCGTCGTGCAGCGTGTTGAGGTTCTCGCAGCCGGCTTCACGGATCACGACCATGTCTTCCAGCCGAACGCCGCCAAGGCCCGGGGCGTAGAGCCCTGGTTCGACCGTGACCACGTCACGAACGACCAGTTTTGGGCCGGCGATATCGAGCAGCGGCAGTTCCTTGAGCTCGAGCCCGAGCCCGTGGCCCGTGCCGTGGGGCATGGAGCAGAACCCCGTGGGCGCGCGCGCCGCAAGGTCCGCCTCGGGCGGCGGGCCAAGCGTGAACCCCGCATCGGTCAGCGCCTGCACGGTCGCGCGGTGGACCTCTTCACCCGTCGCTCCAGCCCTGCACGCAGCGATGCCAGCCCGCTTGGCCTCGACCACGGCCGTATGCATCCGTGCGCACTCGGCGGGCACGTCGCCATGCACAACCGTGCGCGTGCAGTCGCCGTGGTAGCCGCTTGATCTGTCGCGCGGGAATACATCCACGATCACCAGTTCGCCCGTGCGCAGCTTGCCGATTCCGGCGTGGTGGCAGTCCGCTCCGATCGGCCCACCCGCAACGATCGCGCCCTTGTGTTCGTAGCCATCCTCGGCGAGCCAGCCGTCGATCATGGCCTTGAGCCGTTCACTCGTGAGCGCCGAGCCATCGTGCATCAGCACGCCGCCCTCGCCAGCGCTCGCGCGGGCGATGAGCTGGCATGTGCGTTCGATGGCGCGCTCGGCGATCTGCTGGGCAGCTCGCATCAACTCAATCTCACGATCGGTCTTGCGCCGCCGGTCATCGACGCCGAGACCAAGATCAAGCTCGACCGCGATGCCCGCGTGCTCCATCGCGCGCACGAAGACGAACGCGAGCGAGCGATCGGCGCGCACACGGGCGATGCCCTCCCGTCGCAAGCACTCGGCGGCGGCCTGCGCGGCGCGAACCGCGCGATCGCCGCTGAGCCCGCCAGAAGGCGCGAAGTCCTCGTAGCAGAAAATCGCATCGGCTGGAATCTCCGTACGGGCACGCGGCAGCTCGACATCACGGACGATCGCGAGTGAACGGCTCCCTGGCAATTCGATCCAGATCACCGGATCGCCCGCTGCGAACCGTGTGCGGTGGAAGACCGTCATCGAGGTGTTGGGCACGCCTGCCAGAAGCACTGCGGCATCGGTCTTTGGAGTCGGCATCATGGGTTCCTTGGGGGCAAGAACCCCACCCTACGCACGGGATAGCGGGCGGCGGACCGGGCCTTGGACCGAAAAAAACCCTGTTTGCGGCCATCGGAACCGTTTCGAGGATCTCGCTTGCCTGCGCAGCCGGATACGATGCTATACTGGGTCAAGAACAAGCCCCCCCTACGCCCCCAG
>CAYGSG010000141.1:0-4139 GCA_964352615.1 uncultured Phycisphaeraceae bacterium | reverse complement strand
CGCCGGGGGCCCGAGAGGGCCGGTTGGAGTGCGGGCGAGGGGGACTGAAGCCCTGCCCGCCAGACCTGTTGCCTGATGAGGAACCCGGGCGCGGGCCTCCCCGGCCAGGCCCACGGCGATCGCCGCCGCCGAAACTACCGCGCTGTGGAGGTCGACCTGCTGGCACCGTGTACCTCCTTGATCGCTGCCATGAGCCATACAGCAAACGCCGCCTTGGTCATCTTGCCAGGGGTTTCTATGGTCTCGCCGTCTGCGAGCAAGAGCGTCGCCTCAATGTCTGGCGACTCCATGGTCTCAAGCGGGTTGGCCACGATGGCATCGATCCCCTTGCGAACAAGCTTGGCGCGGGCGGATTCGAGCATGGTCTCACGCGGCTCGAGCGCGAACCCGATGAGGGTCTGGCCCTCTCGACGACGCTGATGGCAACCCGCCAGCAGGTCCGGCGTGGGCTCCAGCTCAATGGTCATGCTTTGATCGGTTCTGCGGAGCTTGCCGGATGCAGGCATCTGTTTGATGTTCGGTCGATAGTCGGATACAGCGGCGGCCATCACGAGCACATCGCAGTTGGCTTGGTGCTCGCGGAGTAGCGTATCGAGGTCGGCCGTGGTTGTGAACCGCTCGACCGCCACGTCTGGGCGGGCAGGCAGCAGGTGCGTTGGGCCGAGCAGCAAACGGGTTTCCATGCCAGCCGCGGCGCACGCATCGGCGAGCAGCACCCCGAGGCGGCCGCTCGATCGGTTGCCGAGAAAGCGGACCGAATCGATCGGTTCGTGGGTCGGGCCAGCGGTGATGAGCACCCGCAAGGGCCGGTTGGTTTGGGATTGTGGATCAGGAATACGAGGTCTCCGGGCAGGGCTCGAAGGCGGCCCGAGCGACTGGCAAGAGGCGAGCGAAAGTGACAATATGCGGGCTCGCGCGGGATCGCGGGCGAATCGCATAGGATGCCGAACAAGGATGGTGCAGGGATCGCGTCCGGGGGTGTGTAAACCGCGGCGGGCGTGGTATCGGAATTGGACTCTACTCGACACCCAGCCCGGGCCAAGGGCAGAGGGAGCGGTCAGGAATAGATGGCAAGGTCGCGAAAGAAACTCGGTGAAATCCTCGTGGGCTGGGGGGCTGCAACTTCCCCTCAAGTGGAAAAGGCCGTCAACGTGGCCAAAGGCTCGGGCAAGCGGCTCGGCGAGGCCATGAACGAACTCGGGTTCGTGAGCGAAGAACAGGTCGCCAAAGCCCTCGCCAACCAGTACGGCATGGAGTATCTGGACCTGCGCGAGGAGGGAGTCGCCGACACGCTCGACCTGAGCCTGATCCCCGAAGACCTCATCCGCAAGCACATGATCCTGCCGGTCTCGAAGAAGGGCGGCAAGCTCAAACTCGTCGTCCACGACCCGATGGACCTTGAACTGCTCGACATGCTCCGCTTCAGGCTCAACGCCGAGGTCGAGCCCGTGCTCGCAGCCCGTAGCCAGATCAAGACGATCATCGACACCAAGCTGGGTGCAAGCGGCGGCCTCGCCAATTCGGCCACAACGACCGAGACGCTGGTCACGGAGTCCATCGACCGCACGATCGACCGGTCCGTGGATCGCTCGGTGGACAAGTCGATCGACGTGGCGGCGGACGACTCGCCGATCGTCAAGCTGTGCAACCGCATGCTCAACGAGGCGGTCGGCATGCGCACGAGCGATATCCACATCGAGCCGATGGCCGATCGTGTCAGGCTCCGGTACCGCATCGACGGCGTGTGCATCGAACGCGACAACCTGCCCAAGCGAATGCAATCCGCGCTGCTCAGCCGCATCAAGCTGATGAGCGGGATGAACATCGCTGAGCGGCGCATCCCGCAGGACGGCCGAATCAAGATCCCCTACGAAGAGACCGCGATCGACTTTCGCGTCTCGGCGTGTCCGGCGTACCACGGCGAGAGCGTCGTGCTGCGTATTCTCCGGCCCGATGCGGTCCGCATCGGGCTGTCGAACCTCGGCTTCGAGGACGACAACCTTCAGGTGTTCAACCGGATCATCCGCAGGCCCAACGGCATCTTCTTGGTCACCGGTCCCACGGGCTCGGGCAAGACCACCACGCTGTACTCAGCGCTGGATGTGCTCAACAGGCCCGACAAAAAGATCATCACCGCAGAGGACCCGGTCGAATACAACTTCGACGGCATCAACCAGTGCCAGGTGCGGGAATCGATCGGGCTGACCTTCCCCGCCATTCTCCGCTCGATGCTCCGCCAAGCACCCAACATCATTCTGGTCGGCGAAATCCGCGACCGCGAGGTCGGCGAGATCGCCATTCAGGCTGCGCTGACGGGCCACCTCGTGTTCAGCACGTTGCACACGAACGATGCGCCCAGCGCCATCACGCGACTGATCGACATGGGCATCAAGCCGTTCCTCGTGGCCAGCTCCATTCAGGCCGTCATGGGCCAGCGGCTCATCCGCGTGCTGCACGGCGACTGCAAGCGGCTGGCAACCGAGGACGAACTCGATCCCAAGCTGCTCAGGCTCATCGACCTCAAACCCGCGGACGCGCTGGGCAAGGCGCACCACCCCGTCGGGTGCAGCGGGTGCGTCAACACCGGGTTCAAGGGCCGAAAGGCCATCTTTGAGATGATGATCATGAACTCTCGCATCCGTGAGCTTGCGTTCACACAGGCCCCGGTCGCCGAGATACGGACCGCAGCGATCGAGAACGGCATGCGCGATCTGGCCCACGACGGCCGCCTCAAGGTGCTCAACGGCGTGACCACCGCCGACGAGATTGCACGCGTCGCACAGGTCCAGGATGTGGAAGTCTGAGAGCCGATAGCCAGCGAAGATTCGCCCCCGAGCCAAGAGGGCTCGCGAGCAGGAGCAGATACGAATGAGCACGATGCAGATCGACCGGTTGCTCGACACGGTCGTCAGAACCGGCGCCAGCGACCTCCACCTCACGGTGGGACGCCGCCCGACCGTCCGCCTTCACGGCCACCTCAAGGACCTCCAGACCAAAGTTCTTGAGTCCGACGACATGGTCGCCCTCATGAAGGCCATCACACCGGAACGCAACCAGCAAGAGCTGCAGGAAGTAGGCGGTACCGACTTCGGCTTCGCGTTCGGTGAGGCGGCACGCTTCCGCGTCTCGGTCTTCCGCCAGCGCGGCGACCTGGCACTCGTGCTCAGGCAGATTCCAAACGAACTGCTGACGTTCGAGCAGATCGGGCTGCCCGAAATTGTCCGCGAGCTCATCCGCCGGCCCCAGGGGCTGTTTCTTGTCACGGGCCCGACCGGGTCGGGCAAGACCACCTCGCTGGCCACGATGCTCGACTACGTCAACAAGAACTACGACCGGCACATCATCACGATGGAAGACCCGATCGAGTACTACCACAAGCACAAGATGTCGATCTTCAACCAGCGAGAGGTCGGCAAGGACGTGCCGAGCTTTGCTGAGGCCCTCAGGCGTGCTCTGCGTCAGGACCCGGACGTGATTCTCGTGGGCGAGATGCGAGACCTCGAAACCATCGAGTCGGCCATCCGGGCCGCCGAGACGGGCCACTTGGTGTTCGCGACGCTCCACACCAACGGTGCCGCCAAGACGATCGACCGCGTGGTTGACGCCTTCCCGGTGACCCAGCAGAACCAGGTTCGGGTGCAGCTCTCCACAGCCATGATCGCGGTGCTCAGCCAGCAGCTCCTAGCCCGCAGCGATGTACAAGGCCGGGTGGCGGCGTACGAGTTCCTTGTTGTCACGCCCGCCATCGCCAACCTGATCCGCGATGCCAAAACCTTCCGTATCGATTCCATGATCCAGACCGGCAAAAAATTCGGCATGCAGTTGCTCGATGAGCACCTCTGGTCGCTCTACAGCGAAGGCAAAATCTCTGCCGAGGAGATGATCGACAAGGCAAAGAACCCTGCGGGCTTGAGGGACAAGGTCCACCAAGCGGGCGCCACGGTGGGCAGGGCTGAGTGGGATGTTGAGGTAGACGCAACGGAGGATTGAGCCATAGAAACGGCGGCTATTCATGCGATAAACCAAAAGTCGCATCAATAGAATGCAAAAAACACGGCCTTTTGATCGATCAGGTCCCGTAGTATCTACGAATCGTCAGATGTTGACGCCGGCTGCTCGCATTGGGCGAGGGCCGGGGG
>CAYGSG010000140.1:0-4255 GCA_964352615.1 uncultured Phycisphaeraceae bacterium | reverse complement strand
CCACCACGCAGCGCTTGCCCCGCAGCTCGATGCCCGTCGACAGAATCATGTTCAGTGTCGCTAGCGCGGTACACGGCGCGAGGCTCGATCGCCCGTAGACAATGTTCCCGATGTTGGCGGGGTTGACGCCTTCGACGTCTTTGTCGGCGTCGATCAGCCGTTGCACCCGGTAGGGCTCGATGCCCTCGGGCAACGGCAGGTGCAGCATGACCGCGTGGACCCGGTCGTCCTCGTTGAGCAGCAGCACCCGGCCAGCAATGTCCTCGAACGCCGCGCCCTCCCGCAGCGTGTGCAGGTGGTACTCGATCCCGAGTTCGGCGCAGGTGTCTTTCTGGCGCTCGGCATACAGACGGGCCGCCGAGTCCCCCTGCTCAACGAGCACAGCATCAAGCCGAACGTCTCGGCCCAAGGCCCGCACGTTGGCCACGACCTGGGCGACCTCTTGCCGCTGGGCCTTGGCCAAAGCCCTGCCGTCGATGATCGTGGCTGTCCCTGCCGTCATGGGGGCATCCTACCCGCGTTCCGCTGCGCGCACGGCTGCTGTACGCTTATGGCTGTGCCACGGACCCACACCACCAAAGCAGCCAGCCGAATCGCCGACCTGCGCGACCTGCTCAACGAGGCCAACCGCGCGTACTACGTGGAAGGCCGCCCGACCATGTCGGACCGGGAGTTCGACGACCGCATGGCCGAGTTGGTGGCTCTCGAAGCCGAGCACCCCGATTTGGCCGATGCTGCAAGCCCGTCGGTCCGCGTGGGCGGCGAACCGATCGAGGGCTTCGAGACCCGCGAGCACGCGCTGCCGATGCTCTCGATCGACAACACCTACTCGGAGGCCGAGGTACGCGAGTGGTACCAGCGGGTTATCAAGGCCTCCGGCGAGGCCAAACCGACCCTCGCCACCGATCCCAAAATCGACGGCGTGGCGCTCTCGCTCACCTATGAGCAAGGCCTGCTCGTGCGCGCCCTTACCCGTGGCGACGGCGCGCGCGGCGACGACATTACCAACAACGCCAAGGCCATCGCATCCATTCCGCTGAGGCTCGACAAGGGTGCGCCCGCTGTGCTGGAAGTGCGGGGCGAGGTGTACATGCCCGCCGAGGCGTTCGAGTCGCTCAACGCCCGCAAGCTCGAAGCCGGCGAGGAGCTTTACATGAACCCTCGCAACACCACCGCGGGCACGCTCAAGAGCCTCGACCCCGCGGTGGTCGCCCAGCGCGGGCTGCGGTTCGTGGCCCACGGCAGGGGCGTCATCGAACCCAACACGCTCGCCGACAGCTACTCAACGCTCATGGACGAGTTCCGCAAGCTCGGCATCCCGACCGCCAGCCGCGTGCGCGCGCACGAGTCCATCGACGCCGTGCTCGCCGAGATCAAGGCGTTCGACACCGACCGCCACAGCCTCGACTACGCGACCGACGGCATGGTGGTCCGCGTCGATGCGTTTACCCAGCAGGACGCACTCGGCACGACCTCCAAGAGCCCACGCTGGGCGATCGCGTACAAGTACCCTGCTGAGCGTGGCAAGACCAAGCTGATCGAGGTCGAGTTCCAGGTCGGCAAAACCGGCAAGATCACGCCGAGGGCGGTCATGGAGCCCGTGCTGCTCGCGGGCACGACGGTTCGCCACGCGACGCTGCACAACTTCGGCCAGATCCGCAGCAAGGACATCCGCATCGGAGACGTGATCGAGGTCGAAAAAGCCGGCGAGATCATCCCGTACGTCATTGGCCCGGTGCTCGCTGAGCGCACCAAGTCTGTCAATGCGATCGTCGCGCCGGACCTTTGTCCAGTTTGTCATGGTTTGGTCGAGCCCGAGCCGCCAGAAGCCATCGACGACCCGAGCATCGAGACCGCACGCCGGTGCATCAACCCCGAGTGCCCGGCCCAGCTGCGCGAGAAGCTCGTGTGGTTCGTCGGTCGCAAACAGATGGACATCGATGGCATGGGCGAGCAGACCATCGACCAGATTCTCGCGGAGCCCAGCATTCCGCTGGCGGGCTTTGCTGACATCTTCCGGCTGCATGAGCACCGCGAGGCGCTGCTTGCGCTCGACCGCATGGGCGACAAGAAGCTCGACAACATGCTCGCGGGCATCGAGGCCGCCAAGAGTCGCGGGCTCGCGCGAGTGCTGGCGGGCATGGGCATTCGGCATGTGGGTGATTCCACGTCCAAGGCGCTATGCAAGATGCACCGCGACCTCGACCACCTGCTCAGCGCGAGCGCCGATGAGCTCCGGCCCAAGGCCCTCGCCAAATCGCAAGCACTCGAACTCGGCTTCGAAGGCGACGCCAAAGATCGACCCGAGACAGGACTCGGCAAGCTCACCGCGGATGTGGTCCACGCCTATCTGCACTCGCCTGAAGCCCGCAAGACCTTTGATGAACTGCGCACGCTCGGGGTTGATCTGACCAGCCGGGAGTACCGCGAGGCGGGCGCGATCGACCACACCGGCTCGCCGTTCTCTGGCAAGACGATCGTGCTTACGGGAACGCTCGAAACCACCGATCGTGAAACACTCAAAGCAAGGCTTGAATCGCTCGGTGCGAGGGTCTCCGGCTCGGTGTCGGCCAAGACCGACCTGCTGATCGCGGGTGACAAAGCGGGCAGCAAGCTCGCCAAGGCGAACCAGCTTGGGGTCGAGGTGTGGAACGAACAGCAGTTGATCGAAGCCCTCAAGGAGGCAGCCGATGCGGAATCTTGAATTCAAGGCCGAGCTTCGTGAACCCGGTCTCGCGCGCACCGTGCTCGAACAAGCGGGCGCCAAACGCATCGGCAAAGCCCGGCAAGTAGACACCTACTTCCGCGTGCCCAGCGGCCGGCTCAAACGCCGACTGACCGAGGGCTCGCCGCCCGAGTACATCTTCTACACGCGCCCCGATGACGGCGCGCCCAAGGTCAGCGTCTACTCACGCATGACCGATGCGCAGGCCAAGGCCCGGTTCGGCGAGCAGGAGATGCACACGCGGTGCGTCGTCGCCAAGAGCCGTGAGCTTTGGAAGCTCGGCCCGACACGCATCCATCTCGATGAGGTCGAAGGCCTCGGCTGGTTTTTGGAGTTCGAGCGTGAACTGAGCGAGGACGAGGTCAACATGGACCGTGCGCACGGCGACCTCAAACGCCTTCGCCAGCAGCTCGCGCCCATGCTGGGCGAGACGATCAGCCGGGGCTACGCGGACCTGCTCGAAGCCGAGGCCCCGGAGCCCGAGGTTTCAGATCAGGAGTGACCGTCCGTTCGACGCGTGCTCCCTCACTCACGCCTCGTCGGCCGGTTCGGCCGGGGTCTGATGACGCGCACGCATCGCTCGAACCAAATCCCGAACAGCGATCGCGCCCCACGCGATCTGCAACGCGAACACGGGCCAGGTCTCTTGCACAAAGCAGATCGGTGCGATCATCGATGACGCTGTGATGTTGAACAACGCGTGCGTGATCGGGCCGATCGAGTGGCGGAGAAAGTACGCGGTCAGCAGGACGATCATCCCGCCCCAACCGATCATCTCGATAACACCTGGCATGCGGGCCTTTCGGCTGGGAGAGCAAACAATCGCGGAAGTGCGCAGCCGCGATGGTACACCGCTTCGTCAACGCTTGGCGAGTTGGAACGCGGCGATTCAGCGAATGCCTCGGCTGTGAAAGAGCATCCAGAGAAACACAGGCCCGCCGAGCAGGGTCGTGACCACGCCAAGCGGCAGCCGGCCCGCCGAGGTGGGCACCGCGCCGATCAGCGCGTCCGCCCCCACGACGACCGCGGCGCCCAGCAGCGTCGCGGTGATCATCAGGCCCGCGTGCCGAGGGCCGCCCATGAGCCGGCCCAGGTGCGGCGCTACCAAACCAACGAATCCGATCGGGCCCGCCACCCACACCGCGCCCGCCGCGAGTGCGCCCGAGGCCACCAGCAGGCACAGCCGCACGCGACCCAGCGGCACCCCGATCGAGGCTGCCTCGTCCTCAGCGAGCGAAGCGCCGTCCAGCCAGCGTCCCCACCGAACGCCCGCACCGGCGCAAATGACGGTCATCGCGCCGACCACCAGCACTCGCACGCGCGGGGTGTCGTCGACAATCGCGCCCAGCAGCCAGCGGCTTGTGCGCACGCCCCGGTCCGGCAGCAGGTGCTGAACGATCATGATCCCCGCTGAGCACATCAGCCCGATGATCACGCCCACCAGAATCAGCGAGGTCGGGGCGATCATCCCCCGCCGCTGGCTAAGCCCATAGACGACGAGCAGCGCCCCCACCGCCCCAACGAGTGCCC
>CAYGSG010000139.1:0-4288 GCA_964352615.1 uncultured Phycisphaeraceae bacterium | reverse complement strand
ATGCACGACGCGCTCGCGTGGGCCGCAAAGCACCTGAGCATCGGCCCCGAGGCGCACCCGAGTTCGAGCACGCTGTGCTCGGGCGCAAGCGACCAGCCGGTGCGAGCGAGCGCGTCGTGCATCGTGCGCACATGCGCGACGCCCGCATCGAGAAACACCGCCTCGTCGTCGGCGTACTCCCACCACAGCGCTTTGGGCGGCACAGCGAGACCGTCAGGGGCAAGCCGTGGAGAGTCTTCGACGGCATCCATCAGGTAGCTGTCGCGGTCGGGCTCGATGGGCAGCGTCTTGGCTGATAGGTGCGCGCCGCCCATCGTCTCGTGACGGACCACCCACCGGATCATCGGCGCGAGCGACCGCTTGATGCGCGTGCGCACGAACGTTGGAACCAGCCTAAACGCGCCGGGCCTGCGATCCATCGCGGTCAGCCCTGCCTCTCCGGGCGCCGCCTTGCGCACGCCGCGCTCACTGGCCCACGCTCCGGCCGCCGTCTCGCCCACCAACACCCGAAAATCCGAAGCCGCCGCCGGGCACACCCTTGGGCGCGAGCGTAAACCCGAAGCTCGTCTCGCCGCGCGCGTTGTCGTGACGGATCGTGCCCCGCAAACTCACGTTGGGGAACGAACGCTCAACACCCGCTGTGATGCGCTCGAAGTCGCCCTCCACCGTGTCGTAACTCGCAGAACCGAACGCCTTGTACTTGCTCGTGAGAGCAAACGAGGCGCTCGTTCCGAGCACCGTCGCGTCGATCGCCTCGATCCGGCGCACATCGAAGCTCGTGTAGAACTCCCCGCCGTGGTCGAGCACCACGCCGCCGGTAATGTACGAAGACTCGCGGTTGTCGATGTCGTGCACGACCCGGCCCGCCAAACCGACAGCATCACTCACCTGCCACAGCGCCTCGATGTTGTAGAACTCGCCCGGGTTCGAGTACTCGGGCCGGTCCTCGAAGTAACGACCGATCGGGCTCTGCTCATCGACATCATCCGACGACCACACCCACTCGGTGCCCAGCGTGAGCACATCAACACTCCGCCACCGACCCGGCCCGCCGCGCTGCGTCTGCCACTTCTGATCAAGCCCGACCCGCACCATCGAGCCCTCGACCAGCGGCTCGACATCTTCGTCGTACACCGGCAGGTTCTCCTGATCGATCGAAGTGCCCGCGTGCCACAGCGTGATGCCAGGCTCGAGCACATGCCGAAGCCGGTGCAGATCGAACGTTCGGCTCTCGATCCCGTCGTCGGTTCGGCTGATCGTGGTCGAAAGGCGCACACCCGCAGCGCCCCACAACCGCGTGCGGTCTTCCTCATCCGGGCTGTACCCGCTGAAGCTCGTGTCGTACGTCGTCATCCGGCCCACCACAAAC
The DNA here is from genome assembly GCA_964352615.1 of uncultured Phycisphaeraceae bacterium. GTDB lineage: Bacteria > Planctomycetota > Phycisphaerae > Phycisphaerales > UBA1924 > OFTM382. The sequence goes on along the minus strand of CAYGSG010000139.1, from coordinate 2,919 downwards.
GGCGTCAAGTTGATCGCATCGTCCGCCCCGAAGTGCAACGGCATCGCCAACTCGTGGCGCGTATCGAACCGCCAGATCTCTTTCTCGTTAAACCCCTCCGTTCGCAGGCGGTCGCCCACCGACATCCCGGGTGTTACGCCGAGAATGCTCCGCGAAAATGATGCCCGCGTCATACCCCGCTCGGAGGCAACAACGTCGTCGAAGTTCAGCCCGAGCATGCCCGCGCGAACCTCCGCGTTGTACGTCAGCAGACCCGGTGCGAAGTCGCGAAGCGGATCCGAGTTCAGACGCGTGAACCGAATCTCAGGCAATCGATCGACCGTGTAGCCCCTGCTCTGCAACAGGTACTCGTTGCTGAGAAAGTCATCGAAGCTGTTCGCCAGTTCCGCCTCGAACAGCGTTTGCTCGCCGCGCCGAGTCAGCACGCCTCTTGTCGTAAACTCGCGTCGATCGCGGAATTCCTCATCGAACACCGACTCCAGCAGGCGCGGGTCGCTGACGTGGGCTCCTTCAAGCCGCAGCGTCCAATTCTTGTCGATCTCCCACCGGTTCTCCGCCAGCGCCACACCCCGCAGTTCCCCGCCGACATCGACCTCCCGGCCCGTGCGCAGATCATCCACGCCGTCGTCGTGCGGCAGGATGTACCCGAACACGTTGCCCTCGAACGTCGGCCGCTTCCACCTTGCAAACGTGCCGAGCCCAAGCCCCCGCTTCTCATACCCGTCCACCAGCAGTTCCGTTTCCACCCCAGCCGGCGGCTCGATGCCCGCCAGCACCCAAGCATCCCAGGCCGTCTTGACCGCGAAACCCTCCGTGCTGCTCGAATCAAACCCCAGCCCGCGAAGCGGCACCCGCTCGGGATCGCCCACCCAGCGCGGGAACCACAGCACCGGCACCGAGCCTGCTTCGAGTGTCAGGTTGCGCGCATCCACGCGGTTGCCCGTCACGATGTCATCGCCCACCTGCCGCTGGTACTGCTCGATGACCACCTCGCGCGAACCCAGCGCAAAGTGCGGCCTGGCAAAGCTGGTGTTCGCAACCGTTGCGCGGGTCGCCACGAACTGCCGCTCGCCCTCTTTGCGGACCGTTTCGGCGCGCACATAGAGCGGCACTCCGCTTCGCGGGTCGCGCGTGCTCATCGCAGCATCGAGCACCATCGCCCGGTCTGCCGCGACGTCGTAATACAGCCGGCTGCCGCGCTGCGTCGAGCGGTCGTCCTGCATGACCGCTTCGCCCTCGAGGTACACCCCCACCACGTCCTCGCGCGCCACCCGACCGAGTTCAGCCAGCGTGCCCGGCGTCAGGAACACAACCGCTCGCTGGGCCGTCATCGTCAGGCCCTGATGCTCTCGGTTCTTGCTCAGTTCCATCCCGACCCCGCCGCTCAGTAGGATCGTCCGCTCGCTCGTTTCGTTCTGGCTACCAACGACCGCGATGTCCTCGGCCGAGAACGTCAGCACGCCCGCCTTGCCCAGATCGCCCTGGCCGGGCAGCATGATCGTGCCAAGATCCGAGCGCGACTCGGGCAGCACACCGCTTCGAGAAGCCTCCGCATCGCGCAGTCTTGCACCGGGCACCGCTGCGCTGTCAGAGGCAACCGGCGGCCAGACCGCGGTCCGCTCCGGCATCGTCGCTGAACGAGGCTGCATGCCGGGCGCAGCTCCGGCTGGGGGCGCGACCGCCACGCGCCCATCGGTCGGCGCCATCTCGGCTGGCTCAGTCGTTGGCCGAGCCGTTGGTCGAGCCGCTGCGGGCGTGGGCCTAGCACTCGACGAAGCTGGCTCATCAGCGCGTGCGACCGGTTCACCCGCTGGCGCTGTCTCGCCGCCATCGCGGACCACCGCACCCGGCGGGGGTACCGGCCTGCGAGCAGTCACCCGCCTCGGAGGTGCGGTCGGCGTTGGCTCATCCGCAGCGCCCTCAGGCTCGCCAGCATCCTCGATAGCTAGCTCCACCGTGGGCAGCGGGTCGGGCCACCTCGCGGGTGCTCGGCCCGTTTGGCTGAACGCACGCCTGCCCTGCGTCGGTGCTTCAACAATCTTGGGCTCGTAGTACGAACCCAGCGCTTCATCAGCACGCCCAACCAATTCGTTCCAGTCTTTGTCAGTCGATGGCACCTCGCCCCGCTCGCGCACCGCGCCCGCGACCAGCCGAACTCGGCCTCGCACCACCCCGCTGATCGTCAGTTCCTCAGCCGACGAGCCAGGCGGGCCTTGCCGAGCGCCGACCTGCTCGAGGTGCGCGAACACCTGCTTGGCATCCTCGCCGGGCACCGCCCGAATCCATAGCACAGCCCGCTGGGCCTCGAATGAACTGCCCCCGATTTCAAGTTGCACCGCGCGTTCCATCACCACCCGTTGAACGGGGCCGCCGGTCGTCTGCTCCGTCCAAACCGTCGCCACGTCCGCAGCCATGCCCAGCCCGCCAGCCACCGCCTGCGAGGGCAGCCGCTCGGCCGCGAACCGAGCCAGCGGGTCCGCCACGGGCGCACGCTGGGCCCAGGCCCCGGGCAGCCCGATGCACATGCCCGCAACCGCGGCGATCACGCTGGTCCAACCTGCCGAGTCGTCGCGGGCCAACATCGTCTCCATCGGGGCTCAGCCCACAGGGGCTCAGCGAGTGGGCTTAGCGAGTGGGCTCAGCCGGGCTGTAAGCGGGCTCCGGTGCTCGCTGCTCTGGGTTTGGGCCGAGGCGAGTGGAGACTAACCACCCCGGCCCCCAGCCGCCACTGGCCCGCCAGGATTCAGCCCGCCTTCTGCGCGCAGAAAAACAGCCCGGGCGCTCGCCCGAGCCGGTGAGAGCATGGGTATCCGAATCAGGAGCCGCGGCTCAACGCCGGCGTCGGCAGGCCATCAGCCCCATCGAGCCGAGCACCCCAGCGGTCCCGGGAGCGGGAACGCGCATGGTGAAGGTGTAGGT
>CAYGSG010000138.1:0-4397 GCA_964352615.1 uncultured Phycisphaeraceae bacterium | reverse complement strand
CCCTCTGAGCCGACCGCCGCCCCGGAGTTGGCTGCTTGGCCGCTGCCCAAGAGGCTCTGGCACGCCGCCGCTGCGAGGCTGGTTTCGACCGATCCGCGCGAGACCGAGCAGGCTGCGGCCCAGTTGGTGGCCCAGTCGGAGGCCCACGGGATCGATTTCGGGCTCACCGTCGCCACGATCCGTGATGGCGCTGTTCGACAGGTCTGCCTGCCCGTGCTCGGGGGAGGCCGAACCGCGATGCTGTTTGTCTCGCGCCCCGGCCAGGGTGGCGCGCTGGGCACGCCCGAGGCCCAGCAGGCCGAGCGGATTGCCGCGGTGCGTGGGGCGCTGGATCGGCTCCGCGGCCTGCCCGCAGCGGGTCTGGCGCAGGGCCTGAGCCTGCCGAGCGAGCGGTTCGCAATCGAGGCCTACGAAGCGGCGGGGATGGCCCGAATCGCGGAGCTTCGGTACATGAGCCGGCCCTTGGCGCATCGGCGCGGGTCAGTCCCCAAGCCGGGCAGCACGCTCGAACCGCCCAGAGGCGGTGCCTGGCCCGGCGGAGCGGAGATCCATGCCTACCAGTCCAGTAGGCCTGATGCGGCTGCGGACGCTGAACTGGCCACCGCCATCGAGGCCAGCTACGAGCAAACGCTCGACTGCCCGGGATTGCGACCGATGCGCCGCATGGCCGATGTCTTGGCCTCGCACCGCGAAACGGGCGACTGGACGCCCGGCCTGTGGTGGGTGGTGCGGATGCAAGGCGAGCCTGCGGGCTGTTTGCTGCTGAATCCGTGCCCGGCTGAGGACTCGGTCGAGCTGACGTACATGGGCCTGGCACCGTCTGTACGCGGGCTTGGGCTTGCGGCGATGCTGCTGGACCGGGGGATCGAGCATGCTGAGCGGCTGGGGCTGGGGTCGTTGCGGTGCGCGGTGGACGTGGCGAACACCCCAGCGATGAAGCTGTACGAGCGAGCAGGGTTTGTGCCGATGGCTTCGCGGATCGCACACGCGTGCTCGGTCGAGGGTTGAGCTGTGCCAAGATCGCGTGAATTTGGTGCAAGAATGCGGTAGGTTCACTGTAAATCTCGGCTTATCCCCAACATGTTCACCACGGCCGCCCGTCGCGTGGGAATCTGGTGGAGAAGAAAAACTGAAGCGCGCAACTCGTTGTTGATTCTTGACCAAGCGGCAGTTTCCGCGCTCGGCGAGAACCCCGGGACTTGCTGAGGTGAGGCCGCCGTCATAAGGTCTCCGCTCGCTCGTTCAGGACGAACCGAGCAGCACGGCAGACGAGGGCAACCTCTTCCCCTGCATGGCCTTGCATACGTTCCGCCCAGGCCTGCAACAGGGTGATTCCAGCCGTGGCGGAACGGGATGGATTCTTGGACATTTTGGTTTGGTGCCTCAGCGCGGCGGGCCTGCTCGCCGTGTTCTTGGCCGGTATCGGTTTGCCCAAACGGGCTGGCTTTTGGCCCGTGGCTGTCGGTGTGGGCATGCTGGTCTTGGGCAGTCATTTCGTGCGATGTGAGAGAGGATTCGTAAGCGTGGACGCAACCAATGCCCAACCAATCGAGACCAACCCGCCCCACGCCACGAACACCCACCGCATCGGAAGAACCGACTCCGCTGCTGCCCGAGTCCAGCGCTCGGGCAGGCCGGGGGCGGACACCGCAGCCAGCGATCGGCCGCGCAGCTCGGCCGCGCCCGGTGCGCTGCCCGCGAGCAGCCCCAATGCGCGCAAGTCCGCGGCTGACAAGCTGAGCCGGTTTCGTGCTGCGCTTATCGAGGCGATCGGCGCTGAGGCCGTGGCGCGGCACATCGATTCGGATGCGCAGACGCTCAGCGACCAGGGCTCGCTCAAGGTGCTGGTGACGTCGTCGTTCCACAAGGGCGTGCTTGAACGCCGGTTCGCGTCGGCGCTGCGCACCGCAGCCGAGACCGCCGGATTCGACGACCTCTCGATCGATGTGGACGAGAGCGCACGCGCCGCTCGCAGCGAAGCGATTGCCACTTCCAACGGCGCGCACCCCGCAGCATCCAGCAGGCGCCAGCGCCCCCGCAACGATGCACGATTCGAGCTGAGCGCGTTCGTGGTCGGTCCATCCAACCGCATGGCGTACAGCGCGATCAAACGCGTCGCCAGCGATGCGGGCGGCCGCGAGTTCAGCCCGCTGTTTCTGCACGGTGAGTCAGGGCTCGGCAAGACGCACCTGCTGCAAGGGGCCGCCAGCGAGTACCGCAGGCACCACCCAAACGCGACGGTTCGTTATACGACAGCCGAGGCGTTCACCAACTCGTACATCACCGCGGTGCGCGCTGGCGGGCTCGATGCGTTCCGCAAAGCGTGGCGCGGCGTTGATCTGCTGTGCGTGGACGATGTCCACTTCTTCAGCGGCAAGGTCAGCACGCAGGCCGAGCTTCAGCACACGTTCGATGCGATCGACCTCGAGGGCGCGTGCGTGGTGCTGGCGTCGGACGCCCACCCGCGCCAACTCAAGGAACTGGCGCCGGGGTTGGTTTCGAGGCTGCTGTCGGGCGCGGTGGTGCGGATCGATCCGCCGGACGAGAAGCTTCGCCATGAGTTGATCCGCCGAATGGCGGCCAAACGCAGCGTGGTGCTGAGCGATGACGCAGTGGTGCTGCTTGCCGCCCGCGCGGGGGTGGGGCACAGGGCCTCGGTGCGCGACCTTGAGGGCATGCTGACGCAGGTCATCGCGGTGGCGCAGCTGCTGCCCGAGTTCATCGGCCGTTCGAGCGAGATCGGCCTGGTCGCGGTTCGACGCGCGCTGGGCCTGGGCGAGTGGACGCAGGCAAAGCCCGGCAGCGCCAAGCCCGTGAAGCTCGAAGCGATTCTCGACCAGGCGTGCGAGAGCCTCGGCGTGCAACAAACGGACCTCTATGGGCGCACGCGGCACCGGCGCGTGGTGCTGGCGCGAACGCTGGTGGCGTACCTCTGCCGCGAGATGACCACACGCAGCTACCCGGAGATCGCGCGGGCCATGCGCCGGCCCACGCACTCGACCATCGTCGCGGCCAAGCAGCGGTACGACGCGCAGGTGCAACGCGAAGAAATCGTCGCGGTTGGCTGCGGGCTCGATGGGCTGACGATGGGCCAGCTCGCTGAGCGTGTGCGGGCGGAGATCGAGTCGCCCAGCAAGGCCCGCAAGGGCTGACCGATGATCGGCCCCGCGCGGGGCTCAAACCGCGCCGGGCTCAAGCTGTTACGATCGGCCGGCGCAGTTGCGGAGGCTTCATGACAGACGGGTCCATACCACTCAGCCAGCCCGACATCACCGAAGCGGACATCGCGCTGGTGGTCGAGACGCTGCGATCAGGCAGGCTTTCGATCGGCCCGATGGTCGAACGGTTCGAGCGGATGGTCGCCCGGCGGGCAGGTTGCCAGCACGCGGTGGCGGTCAACAGTGGCACGTCCGGCCTGCACGCGGTGCTGCTGGCGATGGGCATCGGCCCGGGCGATGAGGTCATCACAACCCCCTTTAGCTTCATCGCTTCGGCGAACTGCATCCTGATGGCGGGCGCTCGGCCGGTGTTTGTGGACATCGAGCCGCAAAGCCTGAACATGGATCCCAAACTGGTTGAGGCTGCGGTCACGCCGAGAACGCGGGCGATTCTCGCGGTCGAGACGTTCGGCAGCCCGGCGCACATGAGCACGTACGCCGAGATCGCCGCCAAGCATCAGATCCCGATGATCGAAGACTGCTGCGAGGCGCTGGGCACGACCGAGCGGGGCAAGCCGTGCGGCTCGTTCGGCACCGCTGGGGTCTTTGGGTTCTACCCCAACAAGCAGATCACCACGGGCGAGGGCGGGATGATCGTCACCGATGATGAACGCCTCGCCCAGCTGTGCCGATCGCTGCGAAACCAGGGGCGGGGCGAGGCGATGCGGGCCGACCAGGGCACCTGGCTGCGGCACGAGCGGCTGGGGTACAACTACCGGCTTGATGAACTGTCGGCGGCGCTGGGCGTTGGGCAGATGCAGCGGCTCGATTCGATCATCGAACGCAGGCAGGCGGTGGCCTCGGCGTACATCGATCGGCTGCTGGGCCTCGACCAGCTCACCCTGCCGACCATCGAGCCAGAGACAAATCCTAGCTGGTTTGTGTTTGTAATTCGATTGGTAAATGGCTGGACTCGCGAAGAGCGCGACACGATCGTGCAGCAGCTCCGCGACCATGATGTGGGGGCTGCGGACTACTTCCCTTGCATCCATCTGCAGCCGCATTATCGGACCGCATTCGGCCATGCCGAGGGCGATTTTCCGGTGGCCGAGTCGGTCTCTGAGCGGACGCTGGCGCTGCCCTTCTCGACGAATCTGAGCGAGCGGGACATCGATGTGGTCACGCAGACGTTGTCGCTGATGCTTCAGCGGCAGGACCTTCGTCGGGGCTGAGGCGAGC
>CAYGSG010000137.1:0-4618 GCA_964352615.1 uncultured Phycisphaeraceae bacterium | reverse complement strand
CCACCACCGCGCGCCCAAGCTCCACCGATTCGATCTGCGCGAGCAGCCCGGGCAGCGTGCCGGTCGTCCCGATCAGGATCACCGACCGGTCGTGCACCGCTTCCTCCAAGACCTCGCGGGACGCATCGATGGCGGTATTCGTGAGCGATTCCATACCCCTGCTATCGGCCCCCGAGCCCCGCAAGCCCAAAAGGCCGTACGCTTGATGCGCATGATCCGCTCGATCTCCGGCATTCTCGTTGAACTCGACCTGCCATTGGGTGGCGGGCGGTCAGCCGCCAACACCGCCGCCCTCATCGAGCCCGAGGGCTCGGCCACCGGCTACGAGGTGCTGCTGCCCGCGTTTCTTGGCCCGAGCCTTGAGCCCAAGATCGGCCAGAGCGTCCGCCTCCGCACGCTGCACTACCTCGAATCCCAGGGCCAGGGCACCAGCTTCATCCCCCGGCTCATCGGGTTCACCCACGACCACCAGCGGCGGTTCTTCGAGGCGTTCACCACCGTCAAGGGCCTTGGCTACCGCCGGGCGTTGCGGGCGCTGGCCATCGAGCCGGCGGACATCGCCGAGCTCATCGTGACCAAGAACGCCAAGGGCCTTATTGCGCTGCCCGAGGTCGGCAAGCGCCTCGCCGAGACGATCATCGCCGAACTCACCGGCAAGGTCGATGGCTTCCTCGACCTCAGCGCGACCGACGGCATCGGCCGAATCGAACCCAGGCCCCAGCGCCAAGCTTCACGCCTGTCGCCCGTCGCGGCCGACGCGGTCGAGGCGCTCATCTCTCTCGGCGAGACGCGCTCCGAGGCCGAGCGCCGCATCGAGATCATTCTCGGCCGCGACAACGCGGGCGACAGCGTCGAAGCCCTCCTCCAGCAAGCGCTGGGGGGGTGAACGGGCTGGCTTACCCCCCCGATTGCCTATTCCCCATCACCGTCTCCCCTGTCCTACGGGCACGGCCCGATCAGCCCGAGCAGCGCGAGGAAGTCGCCGAAGCTCACCATGCCGTCGCCGCTGATGAGAAACCCGAAGTCGTCGGCGATGTCGCCCGTGCAGCCGGGCATCATGCCGGGACAGGGTCCGATGAGCCCGAGCATCGCTAGGAAGTCACCAAAGCTCACCATGCCGTCTGCGCCCAACGTCCCGAAGTCGTCGGCGATGTCGCCGGGGCAGGGCGAGACATCGAAGACATACGCCGAGCCGGAGTTGGATCCCGCGTCGTCATCAAATGGTGCCCCGGCGATGACGGAGGTACCGGAGATGGACACACAAGTGCCGAGTTCGTCAGCCGGCGCGCCGTCCGACGCTACCAGCTTGGAGAGGCGCTGGCCGGTGGGTGCATCAAAGACGTACGCCGAGCCGGAGGAGCTGCCCGCGTCGTCGTCCCAGTGCGCCGCGACGATGGCCGTGCTGCCCGAGAGGCCCACGGAGATTCCGAAGAAGTCATTGGGCCTGCCATCGGAAGGGGTGAGCTTGACGAGCTGCTGGCCGGTGGCCCGATCGAAGACGTAGGCGGAGCCAACAAAGATGCTCGCACGCGGCGCTCCAACAAGAGCGGTGCCGCCGGAGATGGCCACGGACGAGCCGAAGTTGTCCCCCGCCACGGCATCGGACGCGGTGAGCTTGGCGTACTCCAAGCCGGTGGCCATGTCGAAGAGGTAGGCCGAGCCCGAGCCCGAGGAGGACCCGGAGCCAGCGGGGTTGTCGCGATAGGCTCCTACGATGGCGAACATGCCCGAGATGGCTACTGAAAAGCCGAACTGGTCTTGGGCTGCCGCATCAGACGCGGTGAGCTTGAAGAGCTGCTGGCCGGTGGTCAGATCGAAGACGTAGGCAGAGCCCGAGTTGGGGCCCGCGACGTTGTCGAGGTAGGCGCCGACGACAGCCAAGGTGCCCGAGACGGCCACGGAGACACCGAAGTACTTAAAGGGCCCGGCATCGGACGCGGTGAGCTTGAAGAGCTGCTGGCCGGTGGCCGTATCGAAGACGTAGGCAGCGCCCGAGTCCGTGCCCGAGGCGTCATTCGCCTGGGCTCCGATGACGGCGGTGGTGCCAGAGACTGCGACGCTGCAGCCGAACTGATCGCCCCCAACGGCGTCGGCCGCGGTCAGCTCAAAGAGCTGCTGGCCCGTCGTCGCGTCGAAGACATAGGCGGAGCCGGCGGCGGCGGCGACAAACGGGGCGGGAGCCCCGACGACACCGGTGGTGCCGGAGATGGCCACGGAAGTGCCGAGCCGGTCACCCGCGGCGGCATCGGACGCGGTGAGCTTCAGGTCTTCATTGACAATCTGCCCGCTCGCGGCGGTAGCTAGGCACAGTGCAATCCTTGCACATTTCCACTTCATCATCTCAGGCTCCCTTCGGGGTTGAGCACACAGCTTACCCGAACCATGGGGGTCGGCTCAAGGGTTGTTGTGCCGCTTTGTTGTTGCATTTTGGCTGCATGACGACCGGTAACAGCCGGTAACTGCTGTGGCAACGTCCGATGATGCTCCATAAGACGGCTGTAATGCTCTATCGCAGCGCAGCGCGGCCTTCGCGCACGGCTTCAAAGCCCCGGCGCAGGCATGCAGAACGGTTCTGCACGCCTGCGCAGCCCCTCCGCACGCCAGTGATGGCGCGTAACCGGCCTGCAAACGGGCATCGCAGCCATGCGATGGGGCGGTGCAGGGCTCGGATGGAGGGATGAGGCAGGCCAACCGAGCATGAGCTTGATGGGAGGGGAGCTTGCAAGACCCCTTCACACGGGCGGGATGCCCGTCCCACCGGAAGAGCGGGCGGCACGCCCGAGCCACAAGAAGGACCCCGTCACTTACGCTCCGGGCTGCCCCGCATTCTTTCCCAAGTCCCATCTTCTCTGTGCTCTCGGTGCCCCCATCTCTGTGGTGTGTCTTCTTGAAATGGCCACAGGGCTTGAGCCCTGGGCTCGAGAGATGGCATCTCTTCTCCGCGATCTCTGCGTCTTGGCTCTGCGTCTCTGCGTTCGGTTCGGCGTTCACCTCCCTGGCCGCTGCCCCTACCCTCCGCCCATGCGACACGCGATGATCATGGCCGGCGGCGCCGGCACGCGGCTCTGGCCTCTCAGCCGACAGCACCTGCCCAAGCAACTCATCGAGTTCATTCAGCAGCCGGGCCAGAGCACACCCGCGAGCCTGCTCGAACTCTCGGCTCGACGCCTCGAAGGCATCGTGCCCGCCGAACGCCGGTGCATCTGCACGGGTGAACGCTATCGACAAGTCATCGAGGCCCAGCTCCCGGACTTTGCGGGCGACCGGCTCTTGGGCGAGCCCGCGGCCCGCGACACGGTCAACGCGGTGGGCTTTGCGGCGGCTGTGTTCGAAACCATCGACCCTGATGCCGTCTTCGCCGTGCTCACCGCCGACCAGCTCATCGAGCCGCAGTCCGCGTTCGCCGAGTCGATGGACCTGGGCTTTCGGCTGGTCGAGGACGACCCGAGCCGGCTGGTCACATTCAGCATCACGCCGACGCACCCCGCGACGGGCTACGGGTACATCCAGCGGGGCGATGCCATCCCCGGCTTCGAGAACGATAAACCCGGTGCCTTTGGCGTGCGCGAGTTCAAGGAAAAGCCCGACCTCACCACCGCGACCCGCTACGTCGCCAGCGGCGAATACGGCTGGAACGCGGGGATGTTCATCTTCAGCGCGCGCACCTTCATGGACTGCCTCAAGCGTTTCGTGCCCGAGAGCCACGCGGGCCTGACCACGATCGCCAAGGCCTGGCACACGCCCCAGCGCCAAGCGGTGCTCGATGCGGTCTACCCAACGCTGCCCAAGACCAGCGTGGACTACGCGGTGATGGAACCGGCGAGCAAGGACGAGAAGGTCAGCATCTGCGGCGTGGACATGCGCATCCAGTGGCTCGATGTCGGAAGCTGGCCCAGCTACGCGCAGACCCTCGAACCCGACGCCGACGGCAACCAGCACAGCGGGGCCGGCTCGGTCGTGAGCACAGGCGGCAAGAACAACCTCGTGATTACCAGCACACCCGGGCACACCGTCGGCCTGCTCGGCTGCGAGGACCTGATCGTGGTGCAGACCAAAGACGCCACGCTGGTCATGCCCAAGGACCGGGCCGAGGCGCTCAAGGACCTGCACAAGCTGGTGCCGAACGACTTGAAGTGATGCACTGTTGTCATGCCTAGGTACCTCGCCATCGATCTCGGCGATAAACGCACCGGCCTCGCCGTCGGCGACGACGTAACCATGCTCGTCAGCCCCGCGGGCCAGCTCGAAGTGCCGACCTCGAGCGACTCGGGCAAAGCTCTGCTCGATGCCATCGCCAAGGCGTGCGAACAGCACCTCGGCCCGAGCGATGAACTGGTGCTGGGCATCCCCCTCAACATGGACGGCACCGAGGGCCCCCGAGCCAAACTCGTGCGAACGTGGGGAGACAGAATCAGCGAGCGAACCGGTAGAACCGTGCATCTAACCGACGAGCGCGAGACCAGCGAGCACGCCGACGAACGCATGGCCCGCACCGGCCTGACCCACGGCCAGAAGAAGCAGCGGCGCGATGCGCTGGCCGCTGCGGAGATTCTCCGCCGGTTCCTCGCCTCGGATGCCTAGAAACCTGCCCGGCCGACTATCTAGGACGGGGGTGGGA
>CAYGSG010000136.1:0-4618 GCA_964352615.1 uncultured Phycisphaeraceae bacterium | reverse complement strand
GCGAGTAGCTCTATGTGCTCGTAGCGTCTTCCCACCTTGTATCGAGGGTGTGGTCGACGTGCAGCAGGTCGAGCAGCTTGCCGGCGACGAAGTCCACGATCTGTTCGACCCTCGTGGGCAGCAGGTACAGGCCCGGGTTGGTCGGTGCGATGATCGCTCCGGCCAGCGCCAGCGTCCGCATGTTCTCGATATCTACGAGGCTCAGAGGGCTCTCGCGGTGAGCGATGAGCAGCGGTCGGCGTTCCTTGAGCGTGACGGCGGCGGCCCGGGCGAGCAGGTTGGAGCCCGAGCCGGTGGCGATGGCCCCGAGGCTGGCTGAGCTGCACGGCACGACGACCATGCCGTGATGGATGAACGAGCCCGAGGCGATGACCGCTCCAACATCCTTATGAGGATGGTAGACCAGCCTCGAAGCGAGGTCGGGAAAGTCGCGTTCAGGGCTCCAGCCGGCGGGTGGCTGGGGGTGCGCGGGTGAAAAGTGGACTTTTTGCCTGTCTGTAACGCTGGCGGATTGGTCTGTGGGGGTGGCAGCGACCGATAGACCCGGTGTCTTACCTTGGTTCGGTGCAGCAGGCCGAGGGGCGAGATGCGGCAACAGGTGTTCGGCGCTGACTTTAAGTACGCCGGATTCCTGGGCGAGCAGTTGCTTGCCGTAGTCGCTGACAACCAGATGGACCTGGTTGCCTGTGAGGAGCAGCTGCTCGATCGTGCGGAGCGCGTAGGCAGCCCCGGAAGCTCCGGAGATCCCGACCACGAAGCGTCGGCCTTTGGAGCGAGTCATTTAGGGATGCCTTTTGCGCAACACTTGCGCGTACGGGTTATTGGAGCACACTGATGAACGCTATGCATCGTCGATCGGCTTGGGTTTCAGCCGCTGTCCTTCTTGGTCTTGCCGGCACCGCCGGTGCGACCGAGGATGCATGGCCACGTTCCGGGTTCGCTGAGGGCGCAGTCGAGATGCACACGATCCCGGTCGAGCGGATCCGCCCGCAGCGGGTCGGCGAGCATCGTCAGGCGATCGCGATCGAGCGCGTTCGGCCGATGCGGGCCGCCGATGTGCTGGCCGCGGCGACGCTGGCGGCGATCAACCCCGACGAGATTCGATCGACCGTGCCAGATGAGCCGACCCCGACGCGCAGGAACCCGTTCCCATTCGATCGCTCGGCCCTGGTGCCCACGGGCAGCCGTGGTGTAGAGGACCGCGTGGCGACGACCAGCCAGCCTTGGCAGCCTTCGTCGCGGGCAGCGGGCCTGGTTCCGACGCCGCTGCCGACCGGGAACAACGGTTCGACGGCTGTGGCCAGCACCGGGGCGACCACTCCTGCGCCAACCACTGCTGCCCCTCAGAACACGCCTCTGGCTGTCCCGACGATCACGCCGGTGATCAGCATCAGCCAGAACGCTTCGACGCAGGCTGTCACGCCCTCGGCCCAGCCGGTGGCGCAGGCCCAGCCCGCACCGGTTGCCACGGCCAAGGCACCGGCGGAGAGGGCTTCGGTCGAGGTAGCTTCGGTCGAGGCGGCTGCGCCGATCGAAACAACCATCGCGGCCAGCACGTCCAACGCTGGTTTTACGGCCGAGGCCAGCCCGGCTGTCAACAGCATCACCAGTACCAACACCAACGCGAACAACCAGTCGGCCCCGGTCAAGAAGATTGATCGTGGATCGCTGGCCTCGATGTTCCCGGCACCTGAGGGCTGGTACGACGGCTCTCGCCAGCGTCGCGCCCCGGCGGGCTGGGACCTGGTTCCGACGCCGCTGCCCACGGTGGCCGAGGCTTCGGAGCGGGTGCCTGCTGCCAAGCCGGTGACCACCTCGGAAGCGCTGACCCCGATGCAGCCCATGGCGCCGATGACCAGCCGCCTGCGTTCGATCGATGGGAACGATGCGTCAGAGGCTGGGTCCAAGGCGGCCGAGCACGCACCGTCCAAGACCGAGCCGACGATGAGCCTGCGGACCGCTCCGGTGGACGCGGCCGAGATCGAGGCAGCCCGCAGCGAGGCGATTCTGACCGAGCTTCGCCGCAAGGCGATCACCCGCGAGGTGTACGAGGAGGCCCTGGCCCGACTGGCCGAGCGCCGCGAGGGCGGGGCGGAGTTGACGGACAAGCCGCTGATGGCGGGCGATTCGCTGGGCGTGCAGATCGCGCGCACGGCTGGTTACATCGACTGAACCAACGCGGTGCGGCGGACGAGCCGGGTACACTCGGCGAGTGACGGCGGCCGAACCACAGAGCGTTCCACACACGGCCTGCAAGGGCCGTGATTTGCTTGGCCTGCGAGGCATGAGCGGGGATGCCCTGCGCACGCTGCTCGGCTCGACCGGGCGCATGCTCGCCCACGCGAGCCATCCCGGCGAGGCGCTTGAGACGCTGGCGGGGCGGACCGTGGCGACGGTGTTCTTCGAGAACTCGACGCGCACGCGGGGCAGCTTTGCGCTGGCGGCGCAGCGGCTTGGCGCGGGGGTTGTTGATTTCTCCAACGCGAACTCGACGGCCAAGGGCGAATCGCTCGCGGACACGGTGCGCACGGTCAGCGCGATGGGGGTTGATGCGATCGTGGTGCGGTCGTCGCGCTCCGGAGCCTCGGCGTGCGCAGCCGCGGCGACCGAGGCGCCCGTGCTGAACGGGGGCGACGGCTGCCACGAGCACCCGACGCAGGGCTTGCTCGATGCGTACACGCTGTGCGAGGCGATGGGCCGGCTTGACGGGTTCGACTTGAGCGGGCTTCGGGTGGCGATCGTGGGGGATGTGCTGCACTCGCGTGTGGCGCGGTCGGCGGCGGCGGCGCTGCAAACACTTGGCGCTGCGGTGGAGCTGGTGGGGCCGGGGCCGCTCGTGCCGGAAGCCATGCGGGCGATCTTGAATGAGCACGGCGCGATCGAGCGAGACCTGGACGCAGCGGTCGAGCGGGTGGACGCAGTGATGATGCTGCGGGTGCAGTTCGAACGGGGCGCTGCGGTGGCATCGACGTACCGCGAGCGGTACGCGTTGACCCGGGAGCGCGCTCATCGGCTGCGCGAGGGCGCGGCGGTGATGCACCCCGGGCCGATGAACGTGGGCATGGAGATCGATGCGGAGGTTGCCGATGGAAGCGGGCTTGCGAGCGGCGCGCGGTCGCTGGTGCTCCGGCAGGTTGCGGTTGGTGTGGCGGTACGGATGGCGGCGCTGGAGTGGTGCTTAGGAGGAGTTGGAGCATGCAGGCCATGAGCGAGCAGCGGCACAGACGGCTCGAAACGGATACGGACGCGGGCTTACTCGTGATCGTGAGCGGTCCGAGCGGCGTTGGAAAGACGACAATCACGCGCGGGGTGGAGCGGAGCATCGCCGACTCAGTATTCAGTGTAAGTGTGACCACACGCCCCAAAACTGAGGCAGATGTGGAGGGGGTTGACTACCGCTTTGTGGACGACGCGGCCTTTGACCGGTTGGTCGCGGAGGACAAGTTGATCGAGTGGGCGGAGGTGTTTGGGTGTCGATACGGCACGCCGAGAGACTGGGTTCAAGAACAGCTCCGGCGCGGTCGATTAGTGATTCTGGACATCGATGTGCAGGGCGCGGTGCAGGTGGTGAAAAACATGGAGGGGGCGTTTGGGTTGTTCATTCTGCCGCCGAGCGAGGGGGTGCTGCTTGATCGGCTTCGGGCACGCAAGCGCGAGCCGGAGGAGGCGATCAAGCGGCGGTTCGCCGAGGCGCAGCGGGAGATCGCCGACGCACGGGCGAGCGGGGTCTACACTGCGTGGGTGGTGAATCAGGACGTGAACACCGCGATTCAAGAGGCGGTGGGTGTGATCAACGAGGCCCGCAGCAAGGTCCGCAAGGGCCGCTAGTGGGCATGCGGG
The DNA here is from genome assembly GCA_964352615.1 of uncultured Phycisphaeraceae bacterium. Taxonomy (GTDB): domain Bacteria; phylum Planctomycetota; class Phycisphaerae; order Phycisphaerales; family UBA1924; genus OFTM382. The sequence continues at coordinate 778 of CAYGSG010000136.1, read as the reverse complement.
AAGCCCCTGGGAATAGGCCGGGGGTGGGCGGCTGTATACTCAACCCGGGCCGAGCCCGGAACCAAACCATTGGGGCTTGAGCCGCGTGCGGCTCGGTAAAGCCCGGCAAAGCAAAGGAGGCTGAGATGGCTTCGCAGACAGGTAACACGCTTCATCTGACCGAGGACACGTTTAAGAGCGAGGTGCTCGAGGCGCCGGGCGTTGCGGTCGTAGATTTCTGGGCCGAGTGGTGCGGTCCGTGCAAGCACCTCGGACCAACGATCGACTCTCTGGCCGATGAGTTCCAGGGCAAGGCGAAGGTGGCCAAGGTGGACATCGACGCGCACCAAGCACTCGCGGTGCAATACGACGTGCAGTCGATCCCGACGCTGTTGTACTTCAAGGACGGGGAACTGGCGGGCCGGCATGTTGGCCTAGCGCCACGCGACCAGATCGCGGGCAAGCTCAACGAACTGGTTGGCTAAGCCAGCGCATCTTTAATCGATAGAACAAGACCGCCCGGGCCGCGATGACCCGGGCGGTTGTTATGTGTCGATTCAATGGAGTTGGGTCTGTTTGGTGGCACAGGCTTGTAGCCCGTGTCAGGCCTTTCGTTCGACGGGTACGAGAGAGTTGTTAGTCACTCGCTGACTGAGGGCTCATACCTCGAATCAACCCGCGCCTGCCAACTCGATCCGAAGACAGTGATGTGCTTGTCGAGAGTGTCCGAAGCTATACGACACAGGCTACAAGCCTGTGCCACCTAAGATGCGGTATTCCGCGTTCTCACGAACGCGGC
>CAYGSG010000135.1:0-4784 GCA_964352615.1 uncultured Phycisphaeraceae bacterium | reverse complement strand
GCCTGGCGCACGCTGCGCATCAGCAAGAAGCCCGGCGCGAGCATCGCGATGGCGCTTGTCGGGCTGGTGCTCGCGGGCGGCGGGGTGGTGGCAGCAGCTTCTCAGACCGAGCGCGCCCGGCATGATTTTTGGGTGCCGTTTACGCAGAGCCTGCTCGATGAATCGCTCGCGCGTGGCGATGTCGTGGTGCTCGACTTCACCGCTGAGTGGTGCCTCAACTGCAAGACGCTGGAGGCAGCGGTGCTCAGCCCCGACCCGGTGGGCAGTGTGCTCAGGAGCGGCGATGGCATCGTGCCGTTGAAGGCCGACCTCACCAGCACCAAGGCTGCGGGCTGGGACAAGCTCAGCGAGCTCGGGCAGAGGGGCATCCCGCTGCTGGTGGTGTACGGCCCCGGCACGGACGAGCCGTGGCTGGCCAATGCCTACACCGCCGATCAGGTGTTGGAAGCAATCGAGCGGGCGCGGTAGGGGCCGGCTGGATGGGGTGGGCTGCCTGGCGCGTCCGAGAGCGGATTGTGGAGGCCCGATCGGTTGATTTGTGCCCGATGCCGATCTATCTTCGGCGTGCAGCACCGGGGCTTAGCCCCAAGCCTGCGGGTGTAGCTCAGTGGTAGAGCGTCACGTTGCCAACGTGAATGTCGCCGGTTCAAGTCCGGTCACCCGCTTTGACGGTTTGACAATGGAAGACTCGATGACCGACCGCCGCGAGCCGTTGAGGACCGTGGCGGTTCCTGTTTTTTTGACAGCGGGTATTCTCTGCACCACAGCAAGCGTGGAGGATGTTGCATGATCGTCAAGCAATGGGAAGCCAAGCCGACGCGGGACAAGCGGAGGCTGGCGGGCCAAGAGGCTGAGAAGCAGATGGCGTTCTACCTTCGGCGGCGATACGCCGAGGTTGAGGAAGTGCTCGTCTACAACGATCTCCGCGTCGAGCGAGCCGGGGACGTCGCGCAAGTTGACCACCTGCTGCTGCACCGCCACGGCATGATCGTCATCGAGTCAAAGAGCGTGTCTGGGCGCGTCCGTGTGAACGCAGAGCGAGAGTTCGTCCGCGTGTGGAGCCGAGGAAGCGAGGGGATGCGGTCACCGATCCTGCAGGCTCGCAGACAGGGCGAGTTGCTCCGGCAGGTGCTCGTGGATCACAAGCACCAACTGCGAAATAAGAAGCTGCTCGGGCTGGTGCAAGGCGGGTTCAAGCGTTGCCCGATCGATGTGCTCGTGGCGATCTCTGATGGTGGCAGGATTGAGGGTTCACGCCGAGGTGTCCCAGAGTTGTTCAAGGCCGAACAGGTCGTTGACGAAGCCGACAAGATCATCGAACGCCATCGCCGGGGCGCGAGACTGCTGACCGAGATCGACGGTGAGTGGGGCCTCTTTTCCTTCGAGCGAGACGAGGTCGAGCGGGTGGCCGAGTTCTTGCTGAGCCAGCACACGGCGGGCGAGGAGGAGCGCGCCGCGCCTGCAGCACGTGTCTGTAAGGTGGCGACCGCCGAGGCGACTGCCTTCGAGTGCCGAGGATGCGCATCGTCGAACCTCGAAGTTCGATACGGCCGATCGTACTACTTCAAGTGCCTCGACTGCGACGCGAACACGCCCATCAAGAACACCTGCGATGCGTGCGCCGCGACGACACGCACCCGCAAGGAGAAGCGGCAGTTCTTCAGCGAATGCCAGGCGTGCGGTACCTCGGTTTTGTTCTTCACAACCCCCACATGAAAGATATGTGCAGTGCTCGCAAAGAGCCACCTACTGGACTTGAACCAGCGACCTGAGCTTTACGAAAGCTCCGCTTGCTTGCTGGGAATGCATGCGCTTGTCCACCTTCCTGTGCCAGTTGCAGGGCAGGGGAGCTGCGAGGCATGAGCACGGTGGCTTTATGATTGAGTTCGGGCTGGGTCACTCGTCGTCTTTGTTGGGCGCCATGAGGGGATAGACCACGCCAGCGAGCCCAGCCCCGACGAGAGGGGCGACCCAGAAGAGCCAGAGCTGCTCGATCGGTGCGCCGCCAGCGAAGAGCGCTGGGGCCGTGCTGCGTGCGGGGTTGACCGAGAGGTTGGTAACCGGGATCCCGATGAGGTGGATGAGGGTGAGGCCAAGTCCGATGGCGATGGGTGCGAAGCCAGCGGGTGCTCGCTTGTCGGTCGCCCCGAGGATGATCATAAGGAAGAAGAAGGTGAGCACAATTTCGGCGACGAGGGCGGCGGCCATGGTGTAGCCGCCGGGCGAGCGTTCGCCGAAGCCGTTGGACGCAAAGCCGTTGGCAACCGCGTCGAAACCGTCCTGGCCCGAGGCGACGACGTAGAGAGCCGCTGCACCGGCGATTCCGCCGATGAGCTGGGCGATGACATAGGCGGGGAGTTCGTTCGCGGGGAAGCGTTTGGCAACGACGAGTCCGAGCGAGACGGCAGGGTTGAGGTGGCAGCCCGAGATGTGGCCGATGGCGTACGCCATGGTCATGACGGTGAGGCCAAAGGCGAGCGCGACGCCGACAAAGCCAATGCCGAGGTTGATCGGTGACGCCGAATCGGTGAGGAACATCGCGGCGAGGACGGCCGAGCCGCAGCCTCCAAAGACGAGCCAGAAGGTTCCGAAAGCTTCGGCGAGAGCGCGGTTCATGAGTTTCATCGGGTGGTCTCCTGTGGCCATAATCCGCGATCGAACGCCGGGAGCTGGCTGACTGCGAGCGTTCACAGGCCTGCTGGCCTTTCCTGGGAAGCAGCCGAGAGTCTATGTGCGTGTTCCGAGGGCTGCCTGCCGCCTCTGGGACGCGCCACATCGCATCAGTTCGCGTTGTAGCCGTGGTCTCTGGAGAGCAAGAGCTTCTTCCAGTGCGACTCTCGCTGAAGAATGTCGCCCTCGCTGGCTCGGGTGTCGGCCGTCTCGAGAACTCCATACTGGAAGTTGATGGCGTGGCCTTTGCCTTCTGCCCTTAGCAAGTCGCGCAAATCTCGGTTCCCGCCGTGCCCGGTCTTCGCGTACTCATGCCATCTCCCCCAGATACCCTCTATCCCCACGGCGCTGCCCACATAGAGCTTGCCTGAGGAACGGTCACTGATGACGTACACCCCGCTTACGCTGGACAGCGCGGCTTTCCAACTCGGTGGCTGTTGATCCGTGACAATGCACAACTGCTGGTGCGTTAGCAATATCTTGGCGTAACCCGGGAATGCCTCAAACTGAAGCGGCTCCGCCCGGAGTTCAGCCACCACGAGGTCTGCTGCCCACCGTTCGGCTCGGAGGTAAGACTGCCGCCCCGAGCGTCGGAACGCGATCACCAAGCGGCCGTCGAATTCACTCGCCACCTTGCATCGCGCGGTCGAATAGCGAAACTGAGTATTTGGCAATTGCTCAACGTCAAGCACCCGGTGTACGCCAGCAAAGAGCCACCGGTTTGGCTCCGGCAGCGCGATCAATGAGACAACCAACTCTCGCCCGAAATTCTTCTTGGTCTGCGATGCCTGCCACGCCTCAAAGCCGCCGGCAAAGTACACATCAAGCGGGTCTTCCGAGCCGTTCCAGCAGGCGAGGTGTAACTTGCATCGCGCCGGTGTGATCGTGGCATCGCACGACTGCAGAAGATGGAAGAGGTGCATGGTGTCCGGTGCCTCCGTTGCGTGTGCTTGCGGCTGGGGTTCGGCAGTGGGCTAGAGGCTGTTCCGCGAGTGTACCGGAAGCCACCTGCGACAGACTGCCCAGTCCGTCCCCGCAGAGTTTGTAGCTTCACCGCCCAGGTTCACTCTGGCTCCCGGAGCCAAAGGCCCTAAACTAGCAGTATGGGTTCTGTCACCACCGTTGACCGTGTCATGGCCGATGCTCGGGCCGCCTCGTTCGCTACGCGGTCGATCAAGACCACCGCCAAGGACGCGGGCCTGCGGCTGGCCATGTCGATGGTCGATCTCACCACGCTCAACGCAGGTGATGGCATGGTGAGATTCGGCGACTTCCTCGCGTTGCTCGGCCTCGTTGGGCCGTGCCCGCGATAGGCAACTCCGCCCGGTACTCGCTACGCTTGCACCATGCACCACACCCTGCAACGCGCAATAGTCGGCTTGCTCTTGATCGCGGTGGCGTCGGCGATGCTTTCGCTGCAGTCAGGCTGTTCGGTCACGCGCAAGCAGGAGATCAAGCGGCTATCCAACCGCGTAGAAAGCGACCTCAAAAGCGAGCAGCGGGCCGTGCTCAAGCGGCCGACCACCGACCCTGAGCGGTCGCAACGGCTCGACCACCTGACCACGCTCAAGACCACGCACTCGCTGGCGGATGTCGGCCTGGCCACCGCGCCGCGTTTGCTCGCGGGCGACGACCTGCTGCTCGCGTACGACGTGCTCGAAGAGGTCTTCGGCGTGATCGAGTGGAACATCCCGCTGCTGCCCGCCGAGGGGACCAAGCCGCTGCCGACGATGTTCGGGCCAGCGGGCCTGAACTTCTCGGCGCTGCAAGCCGGATTGCAAGAACCCGCCAGCGGGGTTGGTCAGCCGTCGGGCTACGCGAGGTAGAAAAGCACCCCCGCCAGGGCTCGAACCTGGGACCTCTGCTTTAGGAAAGCAATGCTCTATCCAACTGAGCTACGGGGGCAACCGCTGCGAGTATAGGTGCAGGCCCACAGCGGTTGGCAACCGGCCATCACGCTTCGGGATCAGGCCCCGGCCGGGTGCCAGATCGTCTTGGTCTCGACAAACGGCTCGATCGACCAAGGACTCTCGAACGCGTTTTCGTCGGTGAAATCAGGCTCAACCAGCACGCGCACACGCTTGAGATTCTCGGCGGCGCCCGCTTCGAGGGTT
>CAYGSG010000134.1:0-4801 GCA_964352615.1 uncultured Phycisphaeraceae bacterium | reverse complement strand
GCCCGCACGCGGGTTGCCAAGGTCGCACGGCAATGCCGAGGCGTGCGCGCAGCATGGCGGGCCGGGGGGGAGGGGCTGGCGGGCCGAGTCCGACAAGCCTTGGGCCGGGCGTTCTCGGACCGGGGAGCGGGCCGTGCTACTTGCCGATGCAGAACGCCCCGAACACCAGCCCGAGTACTTCGTCTGGCTCGACTCGGCCCACGAGCGGGGCCATGGCATCAAGGGCGGCGCGCAGGTCGCCCGCGACGAATTCACTGTCATCGAGGCGCGAAGCGCGCGGGTCGATGGCATCGAGCGTGCGCACGATGCACGCAGCGGTTTCGCGCAGCGCCGAGGCGTGGCGGGGCGCGAGTGCGAGGGCAGCGGATGCAGCGGGCGCTGCCAGCGAGTTGACCCGCTGGGCGATGGCTGTTCTCAGGTCAGAAAGCCCGAACCCGTCGAGGGCGCAGACCGCGATCCCCGCAGCGGAAGTGCTGCCGGGCCGATCGGCCTTCGTGCGCACATGGATGGTGCGCGGGTCGTCGCTCACAGCATCAGGTGCATGAGAAGGTGCGCACGCCACCAGCACATCCGCGCGGTCGAGTGCCTTGTGGGCGCTGCGCTGGGCTTCCACGGCGATGGGGCCATCGGCGTTGGCATCGAGGCCCGGCAGATCAACGAGTTCCACGGCTTCAGCGCAGATCGGACGCAGATCGAAGCGTTCAACAATCGCGTCGCGCGTGGTGCCCGCTTGGCCAGAGGTAATCGCCCGGCTCTTGCCGAGCAGGGCGTTGAAGAGCGTGCTTTTTCCGGCGTTGGGCGGGCCAATGAGCGCGACGCGCACCGCGCCCGTGCGCACCGCCGAGGGCGCTACCGCAACGATGGCATCGCGGAGTTGACCGAGCCGTTGCGAGAGATCGGCGGGCGTGATGGCGACTACGTCTTCTTGATCGGTGAAGTCGATGCCGGCTTCGGTCAGCGCGAGCAGTTCGGCAAGCTCAGCCGCCCACGCCTGGTGCTGTTCGCCTGCTCGGCCCTGTGCGAGTTCTTCGGCAGCCGCGAGCTGGCTCTGGTTGTCTGCTGCGATGAGGGCTGCGAGCCCCTCGGCCTGGCTGAGCGAGAGCCTGCCCGCGAGGTAGGCGCGGGCGCTGAACTCACCGGGCTCAGCGTGGCGGACATTGGTTTGCGCGCAGAGAGCGTGCATGAGCCGATCGAGCAACCAGGCGTTGGCGGGAACGATCAGTTCGGCGCTGGCTTCTCCCGTGAAGCTTTGCGGGGCTGGGAACAGCATCAGCGTGGCGGGCAGCGTGGCGGGCAGGGAAGCGCCGTCCAACGTCAACACAACGTGCGTGCTGTGGCGGGTGGAGGCTGGCGGCACGGGCAGCAGCGTGGAGAGGGCGGCGAATGCATCAGGCCCGCTGAGGCGGAGCAGGGCGTGGGTCGCGCCGCTGGGCGAAAGGCCGGTGGCGGTGGCTGCGATGGTGTCGCCGGGATGCACGCGGTGAGGTTAGGAAGAGAAGGGCAAGGGGGAGTGGGCAGTCGGCAATGGCCACTTCAAGAGCATTTACCACAGAGGCACAGAGGGCACAGAGGAGAGGTGATTCGGGAAAGAAGATAAAGAGCCCTGAGCGTGAGCGATGGACCACTTCTTGTGGCACGGGCGCCCCGCGCGTGTGGCTCTTGGTGGCCCAGCCCCCCATTCCTTGCAGGCTGGGTTCTCATGGTGGCTCAGCCTTGCAGGCTGCGTTTCTTCATGGTGAGCCGGGCATCTTGCCCGTCGTTGAACGCTCAGGTGGTATGGACTGTGCGCTTGCACGGGGCATGCCCGCACTCGGAGCACGGCTGGCTGAAGTTCATCACCAGGTCGTAGCCGCAGCGTGGGCACTTGCCTTCGCGGAACCGGAGCAACTGCCGGGTGCCCTTGGCCAGCCGAACGAAGATGAAGAACAGCAGCGCGTAGAACGCTGTGTTCAGCACGAGTCCGGACCAGATCGGGTAGTAGGGGAGGGCGCGGACCGTTGGAGCAGGGGATGTGCTGGCAAGGTTCGAGAGCGGGATGCCGCCAAATACTTTTGCACCAGGAGGTATCACTGTGGTCGTCCTAGAGCGACTTGCTGGCCAAGCGCACCAATGGGACATCACAGGAAAGCCACTCGCGTCCTCAACGCCGTGCGCCCACTCTGACGATTCACCAGTTCGGATGGCCTCTCGCCGCTTACCCCAGCCGTCGAACTTGCTCACTGAGAATGACCAGTTCCCGTTCGTCCATGAGTCGTCCGACCATGTCGTGCTTGGGTACCTCTCGAAACCGAAGGAAACGTATGGCCCTCCGAAGTCATGCGAATAGATCCGCATTGCATGGTCCAAACGCACTTCAGTCGTCGCGTACTCCACTCGAGTCCTGCCTGGACCTCTAACTATCTTTGCTGCCACCTGACGTGACAATTCGGGCTGGGGGTTAACAATTCTCTGGTCAAATGAAACATAGTCTCCCGGCGGCAGCATCGCCAGCCCCCACGCGACGGCCCATGTGGTCACCAGCCCGAGCAGCAGGTACACCATCACCATGCGGCTGATGGACAGGGCTTTACGCATCAGATCAGCGTACCACAGAGCGCGCAGCGTCGGGTGAGGGGAAGAACCAAAGACCCTCACCACGGCCCTCTCCCACGGGGCGCGGGAGAGGGAGGAAGAACTCCCACGGTTGATCGCCTACCACTCCGGTCAGCGTTTCTTCTTGTACCGGCGTTCGGGGGCTTCGGCCTTGCCGGCACGGGGCTCGCGCTTGGGCGAGCGGTGGTCTTGCTGCGCGCGTGCGCGCTGTTGTTCTTCGAGCTTGACGGCGAGTCGGTGGCGCCACGAGCCGGGCTTGGGCGGTGCTTTGGTGCCCCGCTTGAGATGCTCGGGGTCGAGCATGTTGTGCTTGTCCATGTGCGCACGGATCCAGCGGGTCTCGATGATGGCGAGCGTGGAGTTGGTGATGAAGTAGAGGGAGAGGCCGCAGGGCGCGTTGTACATGAGAATGGGGAACATGAAAACGCTGATGATGCGCATCATCTTCTGCTGGCTTTCTTGCTCGGGGGTCATGGCCGCGCCGGTGGGGGGCGTGAGGTATTTTTGATGGACGTAGAAGACCGCACCCAGCGCGAGCGGCAAGATATTGAGCGACTTGATGGTGCCCATGAGCGGCAGGGCGAAGCCGCCGCCGAAACTGATGGCGCGGTCGGGCTCGGAGAGGTCGCCCATGAAGTGCCACGCGTTGTTGGTGAGCGACTGGAAGATGCCGAAGAACGCGGGCTCGTGGCGGAGGTCGTAGGTGAAGTAGAGGGTGGCGTAGAGGGCGATCCAGACGGGGCTCTGGAGGAACATGGGCAGGCAGCCAAGGAAGCCGGCGGGGCTCACGCCCTCTTCGCGCCAGAGCTTGCCCATCTCCTCGCGCATCTTGACGGCATCGTCCTTGTAGCGTTCCTGAATTTTCTTCTGTTTGGGCGCCATGCCCTGCATTTGCTTACCGAACCGCTGCATCTTGATCTGGCTCCACCGCGTGATGGGGTGGAGCAGCGTGCGCACGCAGACGACCAGCAGGATGATCGAGAGCGCCCAGTCGAAGGTGATGGAGTGGAGAAACTTGAGCAGGTTGCGCAGCGGGCCGGTGAGCCATGTGAACGTGCAGAACGAGCAGGGCCCTCCGAAGTTGTAGACGACGATCTCGTCGAGGCCCAGCGCAGCGGATTCCGCCTCGGCCTTGATGGCGCGGGGCGAGAGCGGGCCGACGTAGAGGCCCCAGTTCTGGCTGTTCGAGCCTGCTGCGGGAACGGTCATGGGCGCGGCGGTGACCGAGAGCGCCATGAGCGGGTCGTTGACCTGTTTGACGCCGCCGAACATGCCGGCCTTTGGCTCGGGCTTGTTGATGAGCACCCGCTCGACCCGGACGACATCGTCGAACACCCGGTTGATCGTGGGTGCGCTCGGGTTCGAGAGATCGACCGCGTCTGGGAGGTCCTTGTGGAGGATGGCGGCGTAGTAGCGGCTGGTGACGCCGAGCCAGACAAGCTCGCGCTGCTTCTCGGCGCTGGATGCGTTGGGCCAGACGGCGTCGACGGGCGGGTAGTTGCCGGTGGCTTTATCGATCTGGCCGAAGGTCTTGTTTCGCGGCAGCAGGTAGTCATCCGCTGAGACGACGTTGCGCGCGGGGTCGATGGCTGGGCTTGCGAGGTAGCCAAAGCGGACTCTGCGTTTGTCGCCGCCGTAGCCGAGGGTGTCTTTGGGCTGGTCGGTCGGACCGATGGTGACGAGCTGGGCGGTGAACGGGGCCGGGGTGAGGTTGTCGACGCGCTGGGAGAGGTGGAGGTTGTGGCTGTCTGGGTCGAGGGTGTAGGTGCGCACGACGCGGGCGACGTCTTGGTCCTGGTCGTTGGCGATTCGGGCCTCGAAGGTGCCGGGCGCGGTCTCGATCCAAACGGTGCTGCCGATGGGGGCGAAGTCGAGGTAGACGGTCTGGTTGTCGAGGGTGATTGAGGAGGCGGCGAGGGGCGTGAGGTAGAGGTCGCCGTGCCGGAGGATCGATTGCACCTCGACGTGGTCTTCGGTGGTGATGGGGTCGCCCGCGGCGACGGCCTGCTCGGCGGCGGTGGTGGTGAAGCCGTCGGCGAGGCGGAGCGAGGCCACGCCTGCATCGCGGATGCTGAACTCAGCGCGGAGCTTGATCGAGCCGCCCGGGTCGAGCGAGCCGAGCGGTGTGGGGTCGGCAGCAGGGGCTTCGAAGGTGCGGGCTCTGAGGCCGACGAGCGCGGGGTTGGTGGTGGTGTGAGCGGGCTGGGGC
>CAYGSG010000133.1:0-4927 GCA_964352615.1 uncultured Phycisphaeraceae bacterium | reverse complement strand
TCCCCCACCTCCTCGCCCTCATCGCAGCCTCCCTTCTGGCCGCAACTCCTGCCCCAGCCCAGACCTCCACCGCGGTTGTCGAACTCTCCGACCGCCCCGTCGTCCGTGAGTCCCTCGGCCTGCGCCTCTTCTTGCCCATTGGAGCCGAGGCTCAGACCTACGAGCTTGGCGACCGCTCCAGCCTCACGGTGCTCCTCCCCAATGGCTTGGGCGTGATCAACATCCAGGATTCCGCCTCGGCGCCCGAAGCCACACTTTCTTCGATCTGCGACGGCATTATCCGAAGCCGACTGGGCATCGATCCCCCTCGCCAGCTCCCAAAACCAGGCCAGCGAATGGGCCGGGGCGCTCTGCTCACTCGAGCCCCCAACCTCACCATCGCCCAGGCCAACGGCCCCAGCCACCTCGCCGAGCGCCTCTACCTCGCCATCGAAGACACCGCCAGCTCCGCCGCCATCATGGGCTACACCGTCATCAAGCCAACCCCGACCCGCGTGCTCACCTTCGAACTCATCACCGATCCGGCCCGCTACGCCGAAGCACGCAACATGTACGAACTCACCGTTGCGTCAGCCACCATCGAAGACCCCTCCAACATCGCAGAAAAACGACGCCTCGGCATCGAGACCGGCGTCCGATGGCTGCAAGACGTCAACCAGGACCGCCTCACCTCAGCAGTGCAGGCCATAGGCGAAGACTGGAACTGGCAGCGGCTCTACAAACCAAGCCTCGCAGGCGGGGGCGACGACGCCGCAGAAGAAATCGGCTACCGCAGGATCAGCGCACGCATCGGCCGGCGCGGCGACCTCCGCAAAGACAGCATCCGCAACAACGGGATCGACAACCAACGCGGCTACGTCGTGCGCATCGAGAGCCGAACGCTCCACCAGAGCCTCATCATCGACAGCGCCGCAGTCTTCTTCCTCTCGCTCGATAAGAACGAAGAAGCATGGTCCGTCGAGATGGCCATCCGAGATCAAAAAACCGGCCAACTCCAGCGCTCTTCCGAGATCGGAATCCGGCTCGAAGACGACCTCACCGTCTCAACGCGCCTCGGCGATCAACCGTTGCAAACATCAAAGCCGCAGATCGAAGGCCCCGGCTACATCTCCCGCGTCGAGTCCTTCCTGCTCCCCTACCTGCTCGTCCAAACAGGCCTGCCCACCGAGTACCGTTTCTACTGCTTCCAGTCCCAGAGCGGCCGAATCCAGATGCGTGCCGACTCGCTCGAAACACGAAACGATCAGCAGAACGGGGCCTGGACGCTCACCACACGACTCAGCCAGGACGACGAGCCGCAGGTCGCCATTCTCGACAAAGCAGGCGAAATGCAGCTCACACGCCTCTCCGACGGCGCACTCTGGGAACCCATCGAACTCGCCAAACTCGGAAGACTCTGGCGCGCCAAACGTCTGCCCATGAACTAACTGCTTGTAAGAACGAGCCGCGAGAAGTGTTGGAGCGATTCTTCGCTGGGCTCTGACGAGCCGCGAATGCGAGTGAGCGGTTCTTCTCTGACAGTCCTCCGTGTTAGCTCGCGCAGCAACTCGCCTCGGGCTTCGATCGAACCCGGCGCAACAACCAACCGATCACCGCCCACATGAGCACCGCCAGCAGCACGCCACCCGCTATCTGACCAGCCAACTGGCCAGCGGTCGACACGCCGTGCTCGTGCGCATGCGCAAGCGGCGCAAGGGTCATGTGCTTGGCGAGCAGCCCGTTGAGCGCCACGCCCGCTGCGAACGATCCTCCAGCGATCACGCCCACATACACCGCAGCGCTGCGCACGCCAAAGTCCTTCACCACCCAAGCGATCGTCGCCGGGTTCGTCGCAGGCCCCGCCAGCAGGAACACCAGCGCGGCACCGGGCTCCACACCCGCAACGATCATCGCCAGTGCCATCGGGGTCGAACTCGTCGCGCACACATACAGCGGGATCCCCACCACGAGCGCCGCCAAAGACTGCACCACCACACCGCCGGGCAGGCCCGATCCGCTCGACCAATCGCTCGGCACGAGCACGGTGATCAACGCCGCAAGCGCAAGACCAATCAGCATCCATCCGGCGAGCGATGCGGGCAGCGTCACCACCGCGAACCGCAATGCCTCGATCAGCTTGCTCGCCATGCCCACTGGCGCAGCCTTCGATTCTGACTCGCCCCCGCAGCACGAGGCCTTCTCAGGCGAGGGCATCGCGCCCATCGCTACCCCATCTCCGCCCAGCACGCTCAGCGATACCGTCTTCGCCTGCCGTTGTTTCTTCTCACCCGTCCGGTCCAAGCTCAAGCCAGTGGCCACCGCGATCGCCACCGCCACGATCGGCCTGGTCACCGCAAACCACGGCCCGAGCAGGCCCCACGTCAGCCCAACGGCGGGTACATCCACCTCGGGCGAAGCCACAGCGAACGCCGCCGAAGCGCCCCGCGACGCCCCGCTCCGTTTGAGACCCGCAGCCGTCGGAATCACCGAACACGAGCACAGCGGCAGCGGCGCCCCAATGAGCGCCCCACGCACCACCGGGCCAAGGCCCTTGCCCCCCAGCGCACGCTCAAGCACCGACCTCGGCACCAGCACATGCAGCACGCCAGCGATCAAGAACCCAGCCAGCAGCCACACCCCGGACTCAACCAGAATCGACCAGAACGCCCACCACCATGCGCTCATCCATTCCATGAGCCATTGTACGTCGCTCCCGAACAGCCCACGACTCCGCCCGCCCTAAACCGGTGTAGACTCTGCGCATGGCCACGGAACGGCTCCTCTCCCCAAAGCCCGCTGCCCCCACCGAAGACCTCGCCAACTACGCGCTCAGGCCCGAGTCCATCAGCGAGTACATAGGCCAGCGGGACCTCATCGAACGACTCACCATCGCCATCGATGCCGCCAAAATGCGCACCTCCAAGGCCGGCGGCCCGCCCGAACCCCTCGAACACACCCTTCTCCACGGCCCGCCGGGTCTGGGAAAGACCACCCTCGCCCACGTCGTCGCCAAAGAATTGGGCTCCAACCTCTACACCACCTCCGGCCCGGCCCTCGCACGCGGCACCGACCTCGTCAGCCACCTCAGCAGGCTTCAGCCCGGCGACGTGCTGTTCATCGATGAGATCCACCGCCTGCCCACCCCCGTCGAAGAGTTCATCTACCCAGCGATGGAAGACTTCCGCATCGATGTCACCGTCGATGCCGGCCTCCACGCTCGCACGGTCCAGATCCCCTGCAAGCCGTTCACCCTCATCGGTGCCACCACCCGCGCAGGCCTGCTCTCAAGCCCGCTCCGCTCGCGTTTCGGGCTCAACCACCACCTCCGCTACTACGACCACGCCGAGCTCGCCCTCATCCTCACACGCTCGGCCTCGCTGCTCGGCCTCAGGATCGATTCCACCGACGCCATCGACGCCATCGCCCGACGAAGCCGGGGCACGCCCCGCATCGCCAACCGCCTGCTCCGCAGGGTCCGCGACTACGCGCAGGTCCGCGCAGGCGGCACGGTCACCGCATCAGCGGTCACCGAAGCGCTCGAACTCGAAGGCGTCGACCACCTCGGGCTTGACGAGCTTGACCGCAGTTACCTCCGCACCATCGCCTCCACCTACAAGGGCGGCCCGGTCGGCCTTGAAACCATCGCAGCGACCATGAACGAGGACTCGGGAACGCTCGAAGACGTCGTCGAGCCTTACCTCCTCCAGATCGGCTTCCTCGCGCGCACGCGGCGTGGACGAAGCCTCACCCAGGCATCCGCCGACCACCTCGGCCTCACGATCGTGCTGCCCACAAACACGACCGAACAAGCGTTGTTCTAACGCTCGCTCTTACGCCCACTTAGTTCGGCCAAGCCGGGTTCCAAGGCTCGCTCTCCAGCCTCGTCATCAGCAGGTTGCCCGAACGGAACACCTCGCGCTCGTTCGCGCCCGGCTCCACGCCGTCGGGCGTGTGGTACAGGATCACCGCCCCGACGGTCGGGCTCGAAGTCGGCTGGTTCCAACGGTCGTGCGTAGCGCGGGGCCACTCGCCAAGCTCCAAGTACAGCCGGGCCATCCGACCCGTCTGCCGGCCTGCCACCCACATCTCCTGGGGCTGCTCAGCTTCCAGCCAAGTAATCGCGTCGGGCCACTGGGGGTTCACCGGCCGCTGCACCTGAACGGGCAGCAGCGAGAACACCACCGCCCCCGCTGCCACGACGGCCCAGCCCCAGCAGAGCAACCACCGCTGGACACTCCTCAGCCAGCCCCAGGGCCATCGCGCGATCCACATGCCACCGAACACCGCAAGCCCGGGCCACACGGGCAGCGCGTACCGGTCGCGTCGATCCGGGAACACCGTCAGCACCACCAGCCAACCGACCACCCATACCAGCGCCCACCGCTCGATCGCTCCGCCTCGGCTCAGACGTTGGCCGCGCGCCCAACTCACGCACCCCAGCACCACAGCGACAAGCCAGGGCCAGTAGCTCGTAGCGATCTGCTCGAAGTAGAACCACCAAGGCTTGGCCCACGCCGAGTTCGCGGTGAACTCGCCGCTCGCCCGGGCTGCCACTTCAGCGCCGAAGTACTGGGCCGTGAATGCATCCCCGTGCTCGATCATCATGCCCACATGCCAGGGCGCCGCGACTGCAAGCGCCATAGCCAGCGCCCCAAGGCACCAAAGCCCGCGCTTCCAGCACGCATGCCAACCCCCTTCCCAGACCACCCAGATGGTGAGCAGCCCGAGGCCGACCAGCGCCATGAACGGCTTGAATAGCAGCGCGAGCCCAACGGGCACGCCCGCCAGCACGATCCACCGTCCCCGCTGCATCGCAAGCCCACGCGCCACCGCCCATGCCGCCAGCATCAAGAACGCCGCCTGCCACATATCCAGCGATATCTCACGCGTACGCCGAAAGAACTCGATCGTGAGCGCCAGCACCACGCCCACCGTCGCAGCTCCGTGC
>CAYGSG010000132.1:0-4969 GCA_964352615.1 uncultured Phycisphaeraceae bacterium | reverse complement strand
CTAAGGAAATCCCTTAGAAAGGAGGTGATCCAGCCGCAGGTTCTCCTACGGCTACCTTGTTACGACTTAGTCCCAGTCACCGAGCTTGCCGTAGGCACGCCTGAATCGACGTGACTTTGGGCACTCCCAGCTTCCATGACTTGACGGGCGGTGTGTACAAGGCTCAGGAACTTATTCACCGTGGCGTAGCTGATCCACGATTACTAGCGATTCCGACTTCATGCAGGCGAGTTGCAGCCTGCAATCCGAACTTGGGCGTGGTTTTTGCGATTTGCTCCATCTCGCGATATTGCGTCGCTCTGTCCACGCCATTGTAGCACGTTTGCATCCCTGGACATAAGGGCCATGATGACTTGACGTCGTCCCCACCTTCCTCCGGTTTGACACCGGCAGTCTCGCTAGAGTCCTCGCCATAACGCGTTAGTAACTAACGATAGGGGTTGCGCTCGTTAAGGGACTTAACCCGACACTTCACAGCACGAGCTGACGACAGCCATGCAGCACCTGTGTATGTTCCACCCAAGGGCGTCACTCCTGTTTCCAGGAGCTAATCCATACATGTCAAGCCCAGGTAAGGTTCTTCGCGTTGCCTCGAATTAAGCAACATGCTCCACCGCTTGTGTGAGCCCCCGTCAATTCCTTTGAGTTTTAGCCTTGCGACCGTACTCCCCAGGCGGTGCACTTAACGGTTTTCCTTCGACCGGGAGGGCGTGAGAGCCTCCCCGATCTAGTGCACATCGTTTACGGCGTGGACTACCAGGGTATCTAATCCTGTTTGCTCCCCACGCTTTCGTACCTGAGCGTCAGGACAGGCCCAGTCGACTGCCTTCGCCATTGGCGTTCCCATGAATATCTACGCATTTCACCGCTCCACTCATGGTTCCATCGACCCCTACCTGCCTCAAGACTGATGGTTCACTCTGCTGTTCCACGGTTGAGCCGTGGGTTTTCACAAAATGCCTACCAGTCCGCCTGCGTACGCTTTAAGCCCAGTGATTCCGAGTAACGCTCGGGCCCCTCGTATTACCGCGGCTGCTGGCACGAGGTTAGCCGGCCCTTCCTTTGGGTGCGGTCAGTGTTCCTACACCCTGACAGTGGTTTACACGGCGTAGCCGATTCATCCCACACGCGGCATTGCTCCGTCAGGCTTTCGCCCATTGCGGAATATTCGTTGCTGCAGCCTCCCGTAGGAGTCCGGGCAGTGTCTCAGTCCCGATGCGGCGGGTCATGCTCTCACACCCGCTACCCGTCTTCGGCTTGGTGAGCCTTTACCTCACCAACTACCTGATAGGACGATCGCCGCTCCCGAGGCGCCGGAGCTTTCCTCTTACGAGCACATGAAGTATTACCGTCAGTTTCCCGACGCTATCCTCCACCTTGGGGTACGTTCGATCGTATTCCTCGCCCTTCCGCCACTGTCCCCACCGAAGTGGTTCTCGTGCAACTTGCATGCTTTAGCCATGCCGCCAGCGTTCAATCTGAGCCAGGATCAAACTCTTCAGTTGATTGCTTTTCAAGATCCGAAGATCCGTCACGGGCCAGGTGGCCCGCAGTTTTCAAGCGAAGACCGATCCGGTTAACCACAGCCGCCATCGACTGTGGCCGGTCTCACCGAAAGACCCCTAGAGGCCTCTCGGCGCGTCGGTCGGCAAACCGACGTTCTAAAACTTTCACTCATTACTCTTGGTGGCCGGACCGAAGTCCGACCGATTTAAGGGCACACGAGAGTGATTGTTCTGGCGGGCTGTGACCCCCGCCGACCATTCTTGGCTTTGCCTGTCTCCTGGTAGAGACGCGGTCGTGACCGCTGGCATCGCCTCACACTCTCGCGATGTATCCAACTGCTCACTTGTCAAAGATCAGCACGTCACCGGGCGTCTCGCCCGATTCGGTGTTCGCCAGGGGGGTTTGATGCCCGTTGGCTGCCGCGTTCAGCGGCGGGGGGAAGTGTAGAACCTTCCCTGCCCCGGTCAAGCTTCGCATCGAAGCTTTTTGTGCTTGATTGACGAACCCGTCGCAAGTCCTTGGCCAGCCTAGCCGACCCCGCAGCACCATCCAGCCTAGCCCTTGATGCCGCCCCCCGAATCCCCGTCCACCACCGCCAGTGTCGCCACCCAGCGCCGGCCCACCGATGCCTCTGGCCCCTTGGCCGCCTTCCCTACCAAGCCGTCCGCCTCCAGAGCCCGCCAGGCCTCCGTCAGCGTTGCTCCGGTCGTGCGGATGTCGTCCACCAGCACCACCACCGCATCCGCCGCAAGGCTTGCGCTCCGCCGGCAACGCATGGTCTTGGAGACGTTCTTAGGCCGTCTGCTCGCCGTGACCGACGCCTGGGCCGGGCCGTGCTTGCGGTGCAAAGCCCTCACCACTCGGCAGTCCATCGCCCTGGCCGCTGCGTCCGCGAGCAGGCCCGCGTGATCCAGCCCCCGGCTGGTCCGCCTGCGCCAGCTCATCGGAGCGGGAATCAGCACCGCACCCGATGGCTCAAGGCCCTCGGCCCGCATCCTCACCCGCAGCGCTTCGCCCAGCAGCCGACCAAGGTGCACGCCCGCCGGACGCCACCGGCTGTACTTGAGCATCAGCACCTGCTCGCGCAGCGCCCCCTCGTACCGCCCAAGCCGAATCGCCCGGTCCCAACGCAGCTTCTTCTCGCGACAGCGGGCGCAGCCATCAAGATCGGCCTCGAACGCACCCACCGTCGACGCGCACCGCGGGCAACTCAGCCATCCCGTGCCTTGGCGCTCAGGCTCCCAGCCCGCGAGCGATTCCGCCGGCGGGCGAGCCGTCCGTCCGATCAGCATCTCCTCAAGTGTCGCGATGACCGGCGCCATCAGTCCGCGCCTTCGCTCTTCATGCGGTCACGCATCAGCGTGGCGCGCGCAGCCCGTCGGTCGCCGCTCTCAAGCTCCCCCCCGTGCGAGAGCGATAGGTGCGCCGGCTGCACCGCCAGCATCAGCCCGTGGACCGTGGTGAGCGCCACGTCATCGATCACGCGCAGCACCACGCCCAGCCGAATCAGCCCGAGCAGCTTCATCGCTTCTTCGCTCGAAAGAAGCCGGGCCGAGCGAGCCGTACCCAGTGCCCGATGCACGCGGTCCTCGAGCAGCACCCGCTGCGTGTTCATCAGCTTGCGTCGGCTCTCGCGTTCGTACTGAATAATCTGCGGCACGATCTCCAGCGCCATCTCGTCGAGCAGCATCCCCTCGCTCCGCCCGAGCGTGGTCTGGTTGCTCAGCTGAAAGAAGTCACCGGCTGATTCCGTGCCCTCGCCGTAAAACCCGCGCACCGCTAAAGCCATGTCGTGGGCCGCGCGCTTGGCGCGTTCCAGATCGCCCGTGATCGCCAGTGCTGGCAGGTGCAGCATCACGCTGAACCGTGCGCCGGTGCCCACGTTCGTCGGGCACGCCGTGAGGTACCCGAGCCTCGGGTGGAACGCGTAGTCGAGCGTGGCCTCGATCGCGTCATCGATCTCGTCGGCCGACCGCAGCGCCGACGGCAGGTCGAAGCCGGATCGAAGGCTCTGAATGCGGATGTGGTCCTCTTCGTTGATCATCACCGCCAGGCGTTCATCGCCCAGCCACGTGACCACGCCGCGCGGGTCTTGGTTGGCGTCGCCCTTGGCCTGCTGCTGCCTGCCCGCGAGCAGCGCCGCGCTGATGAGCTGGCGCTCGACCAGCAGCCGGCCTCGCTCCTTGGGGCAGCCGCGCAGGTCGATGCTCAGTCGATCGGTGCCCAGTTGTTCAAGCTGCGCACGCACCCGCGTCATCACCAGTTCACTGTCGTCTCGGCTGGCTCTGGGCGTGAACGCCATGCCCGCCAGGTTGCGCGCGAGCCGAACCCGCGACGACAGCACCACGTCCGCCGCCGGGCCTTCACCACGCAGCCACTCGGGGCACCGGCCTTGCAACGCGGTCACCCACGGCTCGTCCTTTGGGCCTTCATTCGGCAGGTCTTGGTTATGCCCGTCTTGGTTCACGCCTCGGCTCCGGGCTCGTCCGATGTGCTTCCACCCGCAAGCTGGCTCGCGGTGCGGATCTGATCACGGATGCGGGCCGCCTGCTCGTATTGTTCTTGCTCGACCGCTTTGCGGAGCTGTTCGCCCAATGCCTTGAGCCGTTCGGCCCGGTGCTTGGCATCGCCCAGCAGCGTTTCGAGACTCTCGCCGGGTTCGCCCGTGCCGCTCGTGCGTTCCTTCAGAAGCCTTCGCGGAATCTTCCCGACGTGGTGCGTGCCGCCTTGTTGCGAGCGGTCGAGTATGCCCGTGAGTTGCCGCTCAAAGGCCTCGTAACACGCGGGGCATCCAAGCCGACCAACCCGTTTGAACTGCGCGAACGTAAGCCCGCACTCGGGGCACGCACGGGCTTTGATGCCGGCTTTCTCAGCCGCAGCTTCGGAGGGCACGCCGACCTGCATCGGGACGAACCCCTGCTCGGCGGCACAGTCCTCGCACGCGTGCTTCTCGACCACCGTGTTGTCGGGCAACACTTTCAGGTCGTGAAAGACCTTGTCCTTCGTGCAGTGCGCACACTTGTCGGGCACGTTGGACATGCCCGCAGTGTACACAGCCGCGCAACACCTTGGCTATGCAAGGCCGTGCGCTCTTATGAGCAATGATGTTTCGAGAGTCGGCCCGGGCTCAGGCGCCCGCTTCGGCCTTCTGCTGACGGGTGTACCCGTACTTGCGCTTCAGCGGCTTGGTCACCAGACCCGAACGGATCGCCTTGGCCGAGACCTTGATCCGCTTGGGGCTGACCTTGCCGTGCTCTTCGACCTCAGCCAGCACCCGGAACAGGTTGGGCTTGAAGGTACGCCGCGTGATGCCGGTGGTCTTGAGACCGAAACCGCCCTTGACGATCCGCTGGCCGCGATACGCGCGCTTCTTGCCAAACGTGGTCTTCTTCCCGGTGTAGTAGCAAACGTTCGGCATAGCGGGTCTCCAAGCGGCTCGCCCGCCGATGCAGCGGGCCGGAAC
>CAYGSG010000131.1:0-5274 GCA_964352615.1 uncultured Phycisphaeraceae bacterium | reverse complement strand
CGCGGGCCGCTGCGAGTTCGGCTGCATCGGCTGAGGCATCGTCACGGTTCGTGCGCGTGACGCGGCTGGCTGGCTCAGCGATCTGAACGCGCGCCTTGGGTGCAAGCTGGTACGCGCGGGCGATGTGCAGCGGGAGCGTTGATTCGGTCGGGCCGGTGTTCATGCGAGGATCACCATATCGCTTTGTGCGCCGTCGGGGCGCGAGCGGTCACTTGGTCGGGTCGGGTTTGGTAGGTGGTGCTGACGCGCCGCTGAGAATCTGGACAATCTGTGGATGATCCACAGCGTGGTCGGCTGCGGTCTTGCCCTGGGCGTCCTTCATCGCGGGGTCGGCGCCGAAGTCGAGCAGCACAAAGACCGCTTCGAGGTGGCCCTGGCTCGCGGCGCGCATGAGCAGGGTCATGCCCTGCGCATCGGGCGCGTTCACGTCGGCACCCGCCGACAGGATCATGCGTAGCCGGGCCACGTCGCCTTGGTCGGCGGCCTCCACCAGCGTGAGCACACGCGGCGTCTCAGCGGGCGGGGCCTCGATGGCGGGTTGACCATCTTCGCCGCCCTCGGTACGCCCTTGGACGAGTTCGACCGGGGGTTCCGGCTCGGGCTGTGCGACTGGTTCGGCGATCGGCTCCTGCACCGGCTCGACTTGCGCGGGCTCAGCAGGGCCTTGCTCGGGCTGGTTGGTCGGGCCAGCCTTTTGCCATTGGCCGAGCAGCAGCACGAAGCCGATCAAACAGGCGGCAAACAGCAGCGTAACCCAGAGCGTGGTGTTGGTTCGGCCTGCGGGCATGGGCGGTCTCCTGTGGCGCGACGCGTACGTTTTACCCCATTGTGGGGCCGGGCACCACCGGGCGATGCACCGGAAGCGTTTCCGGGAGTTGTTGCGAGCAACCAATCATGGCCGCAGGAACGCGAATACCGCTAGGGCGATGGCCCCCAGTAGCACCAGAACCAGGGCGATCGGCCAGAGCGGTCGTCCGCCGGTACGGGTCTTGAGGGCCTTGTCGGCGCGTTTGCGGGCTGCCTCGAACGAGGCTTCGTCCTGGATGTCGTCGTAGCCGTCTTGGTGGACGAGCTTGTTGCGGACGGTCGCGATGAGCCGCAGGTCGCGGACCAGCTGTTTGTCTAATTTACGTTCGACGCTGTCGGTCTTCTCGTGCAGGCCCCGGCCCTTGGCGCCGTACCGCTTGGACAGGATCGCCTCGTAGCGTTTGGAGGCCCGGATGGCGCGTTCGAGGTCGGAGGCCATGGGGGAGGCTAGCCCTGCTTGCTTGTGCACGAACACGGACTGCCAACGATCGCATCGGCCTCAATCTCTACGAGGAACTCGGGCGCGATAAGACCAGCTACTTGCACAAGCGTCAATGCGGGCCGGACGCTGCCCATGACCTCACCGTGAGCCCGGCCCACAGCGTCCGCGTCCTCTATGCGGGTAATGAACGCCCGCGTGCGCACGATGTCTGCCAGCGAGCCGCCAACCTGCGCGAGATCACTGGCGATCCGATCGAATGCCGCAAGCGTCTGAGCGTGCGCATCATCCGGGTGCATGGGCTTGCCATCCGTAGCAGCAGCGACTGTTCCCGCGACGGCGACGAACGGCCCTACACGCACCGCCCGGCTGTAGCCGTTGGCTCTTTCCCAAGGCCTGCCCGAGGATGCATGTTGACGGCCCGCGTCAGTCGTCATCACGATGGCCCTCGAAGGCCGCGATGACCTCTTGCTGAACCTGCGGCGGGGTCTGCTCGTCGTGGCTGTAGTCCATGGTGTAGCTGCCCGCGCCGTGCGTGAGGCTCTTGAGCTCGGTCGAGAAGTTCTGCAACTCGCTCGCGGGCGCTTCGGCAGCGATCATGCACTGGTCGCCCGGCAGCACGACGGTGTCGCTCACTCGGCCACGCTTGTTGGCGACCATGCCGGTGATGTCGCCCATGTACTGCGCGGGCGCGGTGATCTCGACGTTGACGAACGGCTCGAGCAGCGCCGGGCGGGCCTTGGAGACCGCCTCAATAAACGCCTTCTTGCCCGCGGTCATGAACGCGATTTCTTTGCTGTCGACGGCGTGGAACTTGCCGTCGTACACCTCGACGCGGACGCCCGTCAGCGGGTAGCCCGCGACGGCTCCGGTGCCGAGCACCTGGCGGATGCCTTTTTCGATGGCGGGCATGAACTGCTTGGGGATGCTGCCGCCGACGGTGGCGTTGACGAACTCGAGCGCGTCGCCGTCTTCGGCATCGGGCGAGAGCGGCGTGACACGCAGGTACACCTCGCCGAACTGGCCCGAGCCGCCCGTCTGCTTCTTGTGGCGGTGGTGCCCTTCGCCCTGGCCGGTGATGGTTTCCTTGTACGCGATCTTGGGCGGGCTGGTGAGAAGCTCGATCCCGAATTCGTCCTTGAGTCGTTGGAGCGTGATTCGAAGGTGCAATTCGCCCAGGCCCCGCATCACGGTCTGCTTGGTGGCGGCGATCTGCTCGACCCGCAGGCTCGGGTCCTCGGCGGTCAGCTTGTGCATCGCCGTCGAGAACTTGGTGTCGTCCGCGTGGTCCTTGATCTCGACGGCCAGGCCGTACATGGGCTTGGGCATGGGCAGCGGCTTGAGGTGGACCGAATCAAGATCGTGGCCCTCGTGGAGCACCGCATCAAAGTGAATCTCGTCTATCTTGGTGACGGCTCCGATATCGCCCGGTCCCAGCTCGTGGACCTCCTGGCTCTCCTTGCCCTGCCGCTTGAGCAGGTGCCCCACGCGCACGGCCTTCTTGTGGTCGTCGATGATGATCTCGTTCTTGGCCTTGAGCGTGCCCTGATGGACGCGGAACACGCCGAGCTTGCCGACGTGCTTGTCGGTGAGCACCTTGAATACATGCGCGAGCACGGGCTTATCGGCATCGGGCTCGGCACGGAACTGGATCTCGGTGTCGCCCTCTTCGGAGCGTTGCAGAAACGGCCGAGGGTTGCCCTCCAGCGGGTTGGGCAGCAGGCTCGCCATGATGTGCATCAGGTCCTTGATACCCGCACCGGTCGCGGCAGAAACAAAGCAGATCGGCACGAGGTGCGCCTCGCGGAGCGCCTGCTCGAAGGCATCGTGTACCTGCTTGCCGGTGATGCCGCCCTCGAAGCCTTCTTCGCCCGCTTCAAGGTAGGTGGTCATCAGGTCGTCCTGCACCTCGACGATCTGCTCAATGATCTGTTCGTGGGCCGCCGTTACGGAGGAGAAATCGGTGGCGTCGTTGTCGCTGCCGTCGTGCTCAAAAACATTGATGACCTTGCTCGCGTCCTCGGCGGGCAGGTTGATCGGCAGGCACTCGGAGCCAAAGACCTCGCGGATCTGCTCGACGAGTGCTTCGAGGACGTCATGCGAGCCGTCGATCTTGTTGATCACGATCATCCTCGGCAGGTTGCGCTGCTTGCTGAGCTGCATCATGCGGCGGGTCATGGGCTCGATGCCCTTGGCCGCATCAATGACGACCGCGACCGTCTCGACCGCTGGGAACGCGGCGATGGCGTGGCCCACAAAGTCGGAAAGCCCTGGCGCATCGATAAAGTTGACGAGGTGGTTGTCGTGCTCGAAGTGCATCACGCTGACGCGCAGCGAGTGCTTGTGCTGCTTCTCTTCTTCGGTCCAGTCGCTGACGGTGGTGCCTTCTTCGACGCTGCCCATGCGGCCGATCTCGCCGCTCTCCAAGAGCAGCCGCTCGCTCAGCGTTGTCTTGCCCGACCCGGTCTGGCCGACGAACAGAATGTTGCGGATGTCTTCGGTCTTGTGAACAGCCATAGAGGTCTCCTTGGCGTCAAGAGGCGGGCGTTGTGGCCCCAGCCAGCCGGAACTGGGCGGCTGGGGGCCGCTGCAGAGTCTACCGCGAAGGTCCGAGTCGTCCAAGCCCACCGGGCCGCTCGTCGCACGTGGGCACCTTGCCCGAACGGGCGTATGGGACGATGGCGACGCCGAACGGGAAAAAAGTACAGGTACTCAACGGTGTGAGCGCAAAAAGTCTCAGATATCCGTGTGCGGGTGGGCCTCTGCAATGCGTACTTGAAGGGTGGCACCGTCGGTTGCCGCGCCGGGTTGTTCGGCGCGAGTCATCGAGGGGTCGTGCAGGAGCCGAGCGATGAGACCATTCCCTATGTCTCGAACCCCGTCTGGGCGGCCCGTTCCCAAGCAGGCCGCGGCCAAGCCCGCGACGCCGCGTCCGGCTCCGGCCAAGAAACCCGCGCCCAAGCCCTAGTGGGCGTTCGCTCTCTGGTGAACGCTTGCAATGGCTTCAACGGGGTATTCTCCCGTTGAGAGCCCGGGGTCTGTGGGTGCTTACTTGAGCGCCGCCAGGTCTGCACCGTGGTTGATGTGGAACGCGTGGCCCGCGATGACAAGAGCGGGCACGGACTTCACGCCCGCCGTCTCTGCTTCACCGATTCGGCCGCCCTGGTTGCCCAAGTGAACGATCTCCACGTCGTACTTCTTCGGGTCGAGGGCCGCCGCGACCGACTGCTCGGCTGCAACACAAACGGGGCAGCCGGCGTGGTAGAACGTTGCTTTGGTGGTCATGATTCGGTTCCTTATCTTGCCTTGCGGCGACATGCCGAGGCGATATCTTGAAGCGATCCGCTTGGAGCCCGCGCGGGCCCCGCAGTATCAGAGCGGCTCGCCTCCTACAAACACCTGCCAGAGTCGATTTTGCTCCTGGACTGACGCTCGCTGCATGTCCGGGCAATCGATGCGTAAATCGGAGTCTCCGATGGGCGCGTCGATGTACGCGCAGTGATGGGGCTTGTCAGCCAAGCCGTGAGCACGGGGGCGGAAGTGGACACACTCCACGCACATGCGGCTGGTCGGGATGTCGCCCCGTTCATGCAGCTCATGGATCAGCGCGATGAGGCCTCTGAGTAGCCCGGCTTGATCGGTGGCCGGCATCGCCGAGGCGGCGGCCTTCAGGCCCGATGAGCACTGGCCAGCAGCCTTCGCCTCGGCACGCCCGCGACGCGTCGCGTGCAGCGTGGAAGCCCGGCCGTCTTTGACGCACTCGCGTTTCTCAATCAGACCTTTCTCTACAAGGGATGCGACCGCCACACTGGCGCTGCCCTTGGTCAACGCCAGCCGTTCGGCAACCCCTGATACCCCGACGGGTTCCGCCGACGAAACGACCGCCAACAACGCCTGTGTTTGTGTCGGGGTCAGGCCCCGCTGGCCCGAGGCCCGCCAGTTCTCATGACGCATGACCAGCGCGAGCTTGGCAAGGCCCTCGGCGATCCGCTGACCGGGGGGGCTCGGGTCGTCTTGCGGTGGTTTGG
>CAYGSG010000130.1:0-5572 GCA_964352615.1 uncultured Phycisphaeraceae bacterium | reverse complement strand
GTCCCCCCCTTTCCTCCTGCCTCGTCTCAAGGAGAGGCCGCCTGGACCGATGAGCATCTGAACGATCCGCACGCCAAGGACGACAAAGCCCAGCGGGTCCAGAGCATGTTCGCGGCCATCGCCCCGTCCTACGACCTCAACAACCACCTGCACGCATTGGGGATTGACCACCTCTGGCGGCGGGCGGCGGTCAGGGCAGCGGGCGTCTTGCCAGGCGACCGCGTGGTGGACCTGGCCTGCGGCACGGGCGATCTGACGCAGGCGTTCGCCAAGCACACCAAGGCGGCATCGGTGCTGGGGATCGACTTCACGCCCGAGATGCTCGATGTGGCCCGCGAGAAGAAACAGACGCTCGATGAGGCGGTCAGCGCGCGCATCGAGTACCAGCAGGGCGACGCGATGGATCTGCCCTTGCCGAGCGAATCGGCGGAAGTGGTCTCGATGGCGTTTGGCATCCGCAACGTCCAGGAGCCAGCGCGGGCGATCGCCGAGTGCTTCCGAATCCTCACGCCCGGCGGCCGGCTGGTGATCCTGGAATTCGATCAACCCCGGTTCGCGCCGGTGCGGTGGTTCAATCGGCTGTACTGCGAAACCGTCATGCCACGCACCGCGACGATGATCTCGGGCGATCGTTCCGGGGCGTACCGCTACCTGCCCAAGAGCGTGGCGTCTTTCAAGACACGCTCAGAAATGCTGGCCATGTTGGATGCTGCGGCCAGCCCTGGTGCTGAGCCTGCGATCGTTCGCGGGCTGTCGCTGGGGCTTGCCGCCTGTTATCGGGCTCAAAAACCGGCCTGAAGCCGCAGAAAGCGGGCAGTGTCCGATAAAACGAGATTGTTCCGGGTGTGATGGTCCGTTTTCTGCGCGATCGAACGCGCGTGGCGAAAAGCCGGTGGAAGTCCCGATCGTGTGCTCGGCCCGTTGTGAACGGGCCACGTCGGCGGAGGCCCGGCACGAAGCACCCAGCACGCACCCGCGGCAGGCAGGAGCCCACCCGCGGATCGCCGGACCTTCAGCGGAGGATCTCCCCCATGGCCCACAAGGATCTCGAGAGCACGATTGAGCGTCTGTTTGAACTGTTGACCGCGGGCGACCGCAGCGGCGCACGAGCCGCGATGGACGAGGCCCGCAGAAGCGGCATCTCCTCGCGAGAGCTGGCTGCCGATGTCTTCTGGCCCACTTATGAGCGCATCGATCGGCTGTTCCGCGCCGACCAGCTCTCGGTGGTCGCCCACCGCATGGCCACCCGGCTGCTCCGCGTGCTCGTTGACCAGAACGCGGCGCACATGCACGCCCCCAAGGCCAAGACGCACTCGGTGCTCGCGTTCTGCGGGCCGAACGAAGCAGACGAGATCGGCGCGCAGATCGCGGTCGATCTGCTTGAGACAGAGGGTTTCGAGGTGACGTTCGGCGGCGGCGGGGTGCCCCGCGACGAGATCCTCGGGCAGATGCACAGCCGGCGTCCCGACTTCCTGCTGACTTTCTGCTCGGCGCCGGATGATCTTCCTGCGATCCGCCAGATGATCGATTCGATCCGCAGCATCAACGCCTGCCCGAAAACCCGCTTTGCGGTCGGCGGCGGGGTGTTCAACCGGGCCGAGGGCCTCGCGGAAGAAATCGGAGCTGATGTCTGGGCGAACGACCCGATCGAACTGGTCATGGCGTTGATCGACGAGACCGGCAGCTCGATGACGACCCAGCGGGCCATCGAGAAGCAGGCCCCGGGCCGCTCGCGCCGCAAGGCCGCCTGATCGTCGCATATTGGCGAGAATCCAAAATTCCTAACAACAACCGTCCTTCGGGGCGGTTGTTGTGTTTTTGGCATGCGTTCGGAACTGGGTGGCAAACAAAGCGTCCGAACTCGGAGTAACCCGTGTGCGGACGTAGAGAAGCGGTGGCCCTCTCGTATCAACTGGTAACAAGAGGGTCACGCGGCCCAGAATCAGGGCAACCCCGCCGCCGGGGTGTGGTACCTTGGTGGTCAGCGGAGGCAAAGCCATGGAACGCATCGAGGAACGCAATCTCATTCGGAAGGCCGCCAAGGGCGACCGTGACGCTGCGGGAGCCCTGATCAGGGCGCATCAGCCGTCGCTCTATGCCTACATGCTCCGGATGTGTGGCCGGCCCGAAGTCGCTGAGGACACGGTTCAAGAAGCGTTCGTTCGTGCGCTCACGCATCTCGACCGCTTTGATGAGCGGTACCGCTTCAGCACGTGGCTGTTCACGATCGCACGCCGGCTGTATGTGAACGCGTGCCAGAAGCTCAAGCCCGCGTACGACACCGACATCGTGGCAAGCCGAAGCGGCAAGTGGGAGCGGCCCGAAGACGGCGTGGCTGCGGACGACGCGCTGGATTGCGCCAAGGTCGACCTGCTGAGTGCGTTGCAAACACTCTCGCCCGAGCAACGCGAGGTCGTGGTGCTGTTCCACCAGATGGATTGGTCGATCGCGCTGATCGCCCGCCACATGTCGATGCCCGAGGGCACTGTCAAGAGTCACCTGCACCGCGGGCGGCGGAGACTGCGGAGCGTGCTCGAGTCTGAGCGTGCATCACGCGGTCATGTCTCGGCGACGATGGGCGAGCACATCATGGCTGACCCACACTTTGATAGGTTCGGCGGATCGAGTGACAGGCCAGGCGAAAGGCAACAGGGGTAACGCAGCGTGAGTCAGCCGCTGGAACCACATTCCGATGAACCGATGAACGCATCGCCGCACGATTCGATGGCCGACCTCGATCGGCTGATCGACGCGATTCTCGATGGCGATGAGCCCGCTGAGCGCCTCGGCGAAGCGGACGCGCCGGGCGAATCGTGGCGTGAGCTTGCGATGCTTCGGCACACGACCGAACAGTTCCGCGCGGACCTTGACGTGCCGGACCAGACGAGCGAGATTCTCGTTCGTATACACGCCAAGCGCGGGTTCGCGTCACGTCGCACGCGCGGCCGGGTGTCGGCGGTGCGCGGCTCGCTTGCTGCGGGGCTGCTGGTCACGCTGGGTCTGTTCGCGTTCGCCGAGCACACCGGTTTGGGTGTATCGATCCGTGGCGACAGCGAGCCGGTGACCAGGCTGACAGCTTCGACGACAAACGATGTCGAGCGTGCCACGACCGCTTTCAGAGACGTGCTGCGCACCTGGGTTGCCGAGCCACAAGTTGGGCCACAAGAGGTCGACAACGTCAAGACGGAGCTGGCGTACGGGCGTATGGAACTCGCGCCGCGTTCAAGCGGACAGTGGGTCGTCGCTCAATCAGCGGAACCGTCGGAGTCCGAACTGCGTGCCAAACTGGCGGCGATCAAGGGTCAAGATTGGGCAGCGGCGCCAGCGAGCTACCCAGCAGTGGCTGGCGTTGGTCGCGCCCAGCCCAAGTCGATCCACATACAACTCACCGTGGTCAGTCCGAGCCCGGTAGCGGACCGTTCGCGAATGGCGGGCTCGCTCAACGCTGAGGGCATGGGCATGGCGACAGGCTCGGCGTTCGCGGCCCCCGGGTTCGTCTCGGTCGGGAGGTTTCCGGCCCTTGATCCGTGGGCGTTGGAATCGAGCCGAGACGTTCAGCGGTTCAATTGGACGCCCCTGCCCCCCGAGGCGGCGCGTTTTCCGACGGACCTGCCCCGCTAGCCGGGGTCAGCGGGTACAACTCGCTGCGTGACCATCCGTTCTGTCCAACTTCTGCTCTGCTTGATGGCCCTTGGCTTGACCTCGGCGCGATCGAACGCTTGCGTTCAGCAGGCGGTACGCAATCTCGCCCTGCTCCCCGAAACCGTCGAGATGGCGGTCAGCGTCGAAGGCGCGACCTCGCTTCTGCAGGGGGATCGCCCGTTGGTGCAAGCCCTACGAGAGTGGGGGTGGGCGCAGGAAACCAGGCCCGCATTTGATGCACTCGCAGCGAGGCTCGGCGAGCCGGCGGATGTCGCGTTCGATCGGTTGCTTGGGCGGCGTGCGACGCTGGTAATCCGCGAGCAAGGGGGAGAATCGCACTGGGTCGTGCTGAGCGAGGTTGACCGCGAGACGGCCAAGCAGTTGCCGAGTCAGCTCGATGCCAAGCCGCTGCGCATCAGTTCGACGCTGCCGGTGCAAGGGCTCGAACGCCGGTCCTTCGAGTTCACGATCTCGCCGATCAACCCGAACACGGGGACCGCATGGGCGCTGCTCGGTCCGGCCCGCGCAAGCGAGCTGTTCGACGTGATGGTGGGCACGATCATGGGCGATCCCGACGGGCCGCCGCCGCTTATCAAGAGCCAGCACCGCGGGCTGTTTGATGGCGCGGCCAAGGGCTCGATCGCGGTCTTTGCGCAGCAGCAAGATCGCAGCCGAGCGGTGCTCGCATGGGCGCTGCGGGACGAGCATGGCTGGGATGTGGATGGCCGGGCTGAACCGGCGTCGGCGTGGCTCTCGGGGCTCGCGGATGCCGAGGACGGTTCTTCGCTGCCCGCTTTGATCGAACCAAGACCCGATGGGGAATTGGCGTTGGTGTGGACCCAGCCTTGGCGCAGCCAGCCCTGGCTTGACGCGTTAGCCGCCGGCGTGCTCGGCCCGGCGCTGTGGAGTTGTGTGATGCCCCTGGATTCGCCGCGCGGGGTCGAGGTGTCTCGGCAGGATGGCGCGGTCGGCGTGCTTGTGTCCACCAAGACCGAGCGGCCCGAAGCCGCGCTCGAACGAGCCGACGCGGTGCTTGAGGCCAAGGCTGGAGCGACAGCGTTTGAGGGCGAACTGCCGGGCGCGGTGCGCACCTCGGGCTGCAAGTCGGTCGCCGCCTTCGGCCGGGTGCCGCTGGAATCGGTCGCGTGGGCGGCTCCGCCCGGTGGGGACGATGCTCCTCGCTGGCTGGTTATCGCAGCATCGAGCGACGCCAAGGCCCGGCTTGCACCGACGGTTCTCGCGCACGCCAAGGTGGCATCGGAACCGATTGAAACAGAAGGCGAGCGGTCGCTCACGCTGGGTCGGATCAGGCCGCGCGACTTAGTGGCCCTTTTCATGGGCCAAGCAGGCCCGATGCCCGAGCCCGTTGGCCTTGTAGGGGCTGTCGAAAGCCTCGCGTGGCGCATCACTCAACATGGCGAGCAGGTGCGTGCGCACGTTCGGCTTGAACTGGTTGACGCGCCTGACGAGTGAGCCGAACGTGGTCTCCCGTTACCGGCGCCGCCTCGTCGCGCCGAGGCCAGCCGCCGCGAGCCCGAGCATCGCAGCACCCGGTGCGGGCACGGCCATCACGCTGATGTTGTCGATGCCGAACGACTCATCTACAAAGCCTTGAAGGTCAACGCCTCGGAACTCGATTTTGAGTTGGTCCTCGCCTTCGAGCAGTTCGAGCGGCACGCGGATGTCGCGGTAGATCGCGTCGGTAAACAGGTGGTGGTAGCCGAGGTGGCCCGCGGTGTCGGGTGCGCGGAAGGTTTGCGGCCCGCCGTGGTTGTCGAAAGTTTCAAGGAAGGCGACGCGGTCGTTGATGGTGACCTCGAAGAAGTCGGCACCCCAGGGGGAGTTGCCGTCCCAGGAGTCGAGGATGTAGAGATCGAACTCGATCCAGAAGCTGGTCTTGGGTTCGTTGTTCCCGCCCCCGCCGCCGCCC
>CAYGSG010000129.1:0-5579 GCA_964352615.1 uncultured Phycisphaeraceae bacterium | reverse complement strand
GCCTCGGCCACCGAGCGATTTCATGAGGCCTTTGCCGATCAGGAAAACGTCATCACGCCACGCGTGCGATGGGATCTCACCGGCCCCGGCGTCTTAACGTTGCAATACCTCGACGGAATGGGGCTGCGCGCGGCGTTAAAAGATGAATCACTACTACTCGATCGACCGCAAATGGCGCGTCAGCTTGCCGATGCGTTTGTGCGACAATTCTTTGAGCTGGGTTTGTTCCACGCTGATCCACATCCCGGCAACATCCTGATCAAGCCGCCCAGTCAGTTGCAACTCGTCGACTTTGGTATGACGGGCCAGCTCGATCCGGATACGCTCGATCGCGTGGTCATCGGCCTGCTCGAGAAGCCCATCGATACAGCTCACCCAGACCTCGCGAGCCAGTTCGATGCCGAGCTTTCCATGCCGATCGGTGACGCGCCCCCGGATCAGCACAGCACGGCCGTCGCGGGCATCGCGGTCGCGGCACGAAACGACATCGGGATGGTCGGCGCCGCACCGGGCGCGCGCCTCGCCACCATGCCCGCGGGTACCACGCTCGACACCATCGCGGCGCTGCTGCACGAACGCGATCGCATCGCCATCAAGCTCGGCACCTGGGGCCGGTCCGACCGCTACCGCCTCTCGCACCTCGACCCAGCGACCCGCGAGGCGCTCGCCGAGGCTTCCAAGACCACCGCGATCGTCTGGGCTGCGGGCAACGGCGGCCAGCGCGACAGGCTCGACCACGACGCGCTCACGTCGAACGCCTTCGTGTTCCCCGTGACAGCGGTGGGGGACCTGGACCTGAGGGCCATCTACGCCGAGCCCGGCTCCGCGCAGCTCATCAGCGCGCACTCCAGCGGCAACGCGCGCGCGGTCGTGGCCACGCTGCCTGAAAGCAAGTGGACTTCGCGCTTTGGAGGCACCAGCGCCGCAGCCCCGCTCGCAGCAGGGGCCATCGCCCTCGCGCTCGAAGCCAACCCCGCGCTCACGCCCCGCGACATCGAGCACTTGCTTGTGCGCTCGGCCCGCGTGCTCGATGAGCGAAGCGGCGTGTGGATCGAGAACGCGGCGGGCACCAAGCACAGCGACCTGCACGGCTTTGGCGCCGTCAACGCCGCCGCCATGGTGGACATGGCCCGCGACTGGCAGCCGATCGGCGAATCAATAGCGTGGTCTTCGGGCCAAGAGCAGGTGGGGGTTCAACTCGCTGATCCGCCCAGTTCCAATCATCAACCGCTGCTCTGGCACGACTACACCATCGCAGGGCCAAGCGCCATCATCGTCGAGCACATCGAGGTCGTGCTTAGCGTGCGATCAACCTACATCGGTGATCTTCAGATCGAGCTCATCTCGCCCGGCGGCACGGCCTCGCTGCTCGCTTCGCCACGGCCCGATCCACAAGACGACCTCCGCAGCCGGGCGTTCCTCTCGCGCAAGCACTGGGGCGAAGGCTCCGCCGGCGTGTGGACCGTGCGCATCGCCGACGCCCAGCCGGGGGATGCAGCCCTATGGCAGAGCGTTGAGCTGCGCATCGCTGGCACGCAGAAGGCCGACCCGTGAACGCGTCCAGTTGGACGCGTTCAGCGGCGCTCATCACGCGGGACATCAAGCTTGCGCACACGATCTTTGCGATGCCGTTTGCGCTGCTCGGTGCCGCGATCGGCTGGGCGATCACGCCCGAGGCCGTGCGCACGCCCGCGCGAGCTGCGGGGCAGTTCACGCTGGTGGTGGTCTGCACCGTCGCAGCCCGCACATGGGCGATGGTCGTCAACCGCATGGCCGACCGGACGATCGATGCAGCCAACCCACGCACCCGCAAGCGAGCCTTCGCATCGGGCGATGTAGCTGTTCGCTCGGGCTTGGTCGCGCTGGCTATCAGTGCGGCAGTGTTCATGGTTTCGTGCGCCCTGTTCGGCTTCCTCTTCGGCAACTGGTGGCCCGCTGCGCTCGGCGCGCCCGTGCTCGCCTGGGTGGGGCTTTACTCGTTCACCAAGCGTTGGACCTGGCTGTGCCATCTCTACCTCGGCAGCGCGCTGGCGGTCAGCCCGTTGGCCGCCGCCCTCGCGGTCGAGCCCGCAGCGCTCGCGTCGCCGGGCCTGTGGTGGATCGCGGCGATGGTGCTGTGCTGGGTCGCGGGGTTCGATGTGATCTACTCGCTGCAAGACCTCGACTTTGATCGAGGTGCCGGCCTGCGGAGCGTGCCCGCCCGTTTCGGCTGGCGCGGCGCCGTCGTGCTCAGCCGTGGGCTCCACCTGCTGAGCCTGGTAGCCCTGTTGCTCGCGCTGGTCACCGAGCCGTTGTTTGGCGTGCTCACCGCCATCGGGGTCGTGCTGGTCGCAGCGGTGCTTATCGCCGAGCACCTTGTGCTCGCCAGGCGGGGCAAAGAAGGCATCCCGATGGCGTTCTTTACGCTCAACGGCGTTGTCAGTCTGGCCCTCTGCACCGCCTGTGCACTCGATGTGCTTGTCTGGTAGCCACGACTGGGTAGCGCAAACCGCGAGGATTACGGCCAGCCTGTTGACCGGACGCGATCAAACCCGACAATACACCCGATGGCCACGCACAAAGACACCCCGAACCCCCCGGCCCTGCGCGAAGCACAGGACCGGTTCATCGCCGTCTGGGGCCAGATGGGCAGCAGTTGGGGCATCAGCCGAACCATGGCCGAGGTCCACGCCCTGCTGTTCATCACGGGTGAGGCGCTGTGCACCGACGACGTGATGGAGCGGCTTGAAATCTCGCGAGGCAACGCGTCCATGACCCTGCGCGCGCTCGTCGAGTGGGCGGTCATCAGCCGCGAGCACCGGCGCGGCGACCGCAAGGAGTACTTCGTCGCCGAACAGGACATCTGGACCATGTTCCGCGCCATCATGCGCGAACGCCTCAAACGTGAGGTCGACCCGCTGGTCATCTCGCTTTACGAGATCCGTTCCATGACCGAGGACGGACAGGCCAAGCACCCGCCGCGCGAGCAGCAGGACCAACTCGATGCGCACCACGAGCGCGTCGATGAGCTGCTCACGTTCCTCACCATGATCGAACGGCTCGGCCAGAAGTTCGTCAGCCCGAGTGGCAGTGGCTTGCAGGCGGCGGCGACGATGCTCGCGGCGAGCGGGTTCGGTGCCAAGAAGCGGGACTGAGCGGCGGGGATCGCGGGCGGGTCTGGAGCGGATCTTGGTGATGAACGCGTCACATCTGAGAATCACGGCGGGTTGTCTGGTGCTGTGCTGGGCGGCGACGGCGGCCGTCGGCAATCCGGGTGCGGCGGTCGTGATGCCGATTTTGTTTATGGCCAGCTTCGGTAATGGTTTGATCAGCCTGGTGGAGATTGTGGTTGCAAAGACAATGGGAGCGAGATGGCGATCGCTCCTGCTCATCCCGATGGGCAATTACTTCTCTATGTGGTTCGGGTTCATTTCTGCCGCGATCCTCTTCGATTGGATATGGTCGTTCTGGGAGGATCCGCTGGTCGGTGCCGTTCCGGCGACGTGGATCGCGACGGGTGTTCTGGTAGCGGCGGGCTTTGTGCTGGAGTTTCCGTTTTTCTTGCTGTCGTTTGACCTCAAGCCCACGGCAGACGGCCACCCCGCACGCTGGCGGCGGGCGCTGGTGACGACCATCATCGCGGGCGCGGCGAGCAATGTGGTGGTGGCGGCGGGCATCCACCTCAGCTGGGACCACAGCCTGCTGACGACGTTCAGCTACCCCAGCAATCCTTCGTTGATGGCCGACGCCGCCAAGCTCGATGGCCGCAGGCCTTGGGTGTACGCGATCACCAACGAGGGGCGCTCGATCGAACGCTTCCGGCTTGATGGCTCAGACCGAGAGGTGATGTTCGAGTTCGATCCACCGTTGACGACCGAGCATCGCATCCAGGCGCGGGCCGGTGAGGCAGGGTTCGATCTGTTGGTCACAGTTGCGTTTGGCGGGTCGTTGCCAGCGATCGGGTCGATCGATCCACAGCCCGCCTCGCTCACGGAGTTCGATTCCGGGGGCGATTTTCCTAACTGCAGATGGATACGGCTCCGCGACGGCATCGGCCGCGTCGCGACGATCGGGTTTCCCGACGTGATGAACCCGAACCAGACGTGGAGAGCCGCGGACCTGAGCACGGACGATGATCTGGGTTATGGAATCACGGGCCATGGCATCGATATCTGGATCACCGATACCGACCAAACCAGCTCGCGGTTGGTGCTGCAAAACGGCTTCATCAAGAATGCCGCAGCGATCAGCCACGCCCGGCTGCTGCCGGGCGACATCGTGGTGATGGCGATAGGCCGGTTCGAAGCTGGCGAGCCCTCGCTTGGAATCTACGCGGCTTCGCTGCGCACACACCAGCTGGTACGGATCAGCAAGGCCGGCCGAAGCCCGGTCGTCGTGTACGACTAGAGCTGCTGCATGCGCAGAAGGGCGCTCAGCCCACCAGCCCATCCGGGGGTGGGCAGCGGTCAGACGCCCCCATGCTCGCTGCGTCTACGGGGCTGAGTAAGAAACCGCGCGGCTGATGGCCTGATGATTCCCGCACCAACACCCGCTGAACTCGTTCGTTTAACATGGTGCTCCCAGACTCTTGGCGGCATGGGCCATCGCGCCGACGCACACGGAACGCGCAAAAAACCCGCGAGCAAGGTGCCCGCGGGTTCGGAGATGCAAGAAGTCTCAGTCCGGCTTAGCGGCGGCGACGGGCCGCAGCAAGACCAGCGAAGCCGAGCACGGCAACGCTTCCGGGGGTCGGCACGCCGCTGACGCGGATGAACCGGTTGCCGAGGCCGCTGCCAACGAATGTCGAAGCGGGGGTGAAGCCCGCGTCTACGTTTGCGCCAGCACTGAAGAACATGCCGTCAACCGTGGCAGCGGGATCCGTGGCGTAGGTCGCGGCCGGGCTAAGCGAGATCGCGCCGCCGCCTGCGCTGATCGGGGCACCGACGATCAGGAAGTATGTGCCCGCATTCAGCGACAGGCCGCTGAACAGATCGACCCAACCGATGTCGGTGCTCGCGTTGCCAACGTTGACGAAATTGAAGCTTCCAGAAGCGATGACGTTGGCCGCGGTCGTGCCAGCACCAGTTTGGTCGGTCAGGTACGCGGTGCCAGTCTCCGCGCTGGTCAGGCTGGTCACCAGCGAAGCGTCGATGTCGACATCGGTGAAGTCGCTCGTCAGGCTGAACTGAACCATGTTGTATTGAAGTGAAGTGACAGTGGACGCGTTGGTCGGGTTTCCGACGGTGTCAATCAGCGGATCGGCCGAAGCGCCAGCAGACAGAACGAGAAGCGACGCGAGGGCCGCACCCTTGGTGACATTCTTCATAATTTCACTCTCCGAACTTTATCTCTCCAGCCACTCGACACGCCAAGGCTCCTCAGCGTCGCCATGGTGGCACGGAATCAGTCTATAGCAGAGCAGGCCGTACCAAAAGAAAAACTTGCTCAATCATTGAAACCGGCCACGGATGGGCAAAATCAGTCCGATAACCGCAAGATGCGGCTCGAATGGGACTGAACTCATGCCGGCTTTCTCGGCTGGTTGGGTGGCTGGTTGCGTGCCAGGTAAGCGCGCACGTAGGCACGGAGATGGCGAGCAT
>CAYGSG010000128.1:0-5592 GCA_964352615.1 uncultured Phycisphaeraceae bacterium | reverse complement strand
CCCCCCGCCCCGCCCCCGCCGCCCGGCCCCCCCCCGCCCCGACCACCGGGGGCCGCTTCCTTCTGGTGGTCGAGCTCTGCGACCATGTCGTCGAGTTCTTCGAGATCGAACTCGACGGAGACGTCTTCGGGGTCTGCTTCCGATTCTGGTTCGGGCTCCGGCTCAGGCCTTGACGGCGCTGCAGAAGGCTGGCTCTTGGGAGTCGCTGCTGGCTTTTCGGTCGGCTCTGGCGAGTCGTCGAGGTGCGCAAGCTGTTCGTTGATCGCGGCGAGCAGATCGTCGTTCTGCGACGGCTCGGCAGCGGGAGCAGGCTCCGGCTCGGTGTCGGCAGCCTCGGCTTCGGGCTCTTCAGCAGGTGCTTCTTGCTCTACATCGCTGAGCGGGTCGTCTGGCGAGTCGCCCTCAAAGTCGCCATCAAGGTCGAGGTCCGGGTTCTCGAGTTCGAGGTCGGGGATCTCGGCCAGCTCGCCCTTGTCCGACAGAGAGGGCAACTGGGCGTCGATCTCGTCGGGATCGAAGCCGTCGGACGTGATCTCGCAGGCCTCGTCGATCTCGGCGAGCAGCTCATCGATGCGGTCGTACAGCCCCTCGGCCTCGTCGGCCGTGTCGCTGACCAGATTGGCATCGTTGTCTGGCATAAGGGAGGTGGTTGGGCTCGCGGGCGCGGTGGCTCTCGGACGATCATCGGCCCGCCCGAGAACCGACTCAAGGCCGGGCGGCCATACCGGGCATAATCTGCCCTGCCGATCGGTGGTTGGCCAATCGGCGGTCGGGGGCTGAACGGTTGGGACGGAGGTGAGCGGATGTCGAGCCATCGCATGAGCATGCCTCAAGCCCTTACTCCGCAGGAAGCTGCGGAGCTGGCTGCGGGCCAACCGGGGCCGACCGTGTGGCTTGAGGGCGATGAGGCCCACCACGCGGTCCGGGTCAAACGCCTCGGGGGTGGCGACACGGTCGAGCTGCTCGACGGCTCGGGATGGGTATGCCAGGGGGTCATCGAACAGGTCGACAAGCGGCCCAAGACCCGAGATGGAGGGGGATGGACGATTGGGGTACGCATGACGGAGGCTCACCGTGTGGCTCGGCTCAGCCCGGAGGTCGAGCTGTGCGTCGCGGTGCCCAAGGGCGAGCGGTTCGAGACCATGGCCTCGATGGTCAGCCAGGTCGGCGTTGCCACGCTGCGGGCGCTCGAAA
Source organism: uncultured Phycisphaeraceae bacterium (assembly GCA_964352615.1). Classification (GTDB taxonomy): domain Bacteria; phylum Planctomycetota; class Phycisphaerae; order Phycisphaerales; family UBA1924; genus OFTM382. The sequence goes on along the minus strand of CAYGSG010000128.1, from coordinate 4,398 downwards.
CCAAACGCACGGTCAGCGACCCGCGTCCCGGCAAGCTCGACCGCGTGCGACGGATCTGCGCCGAGAGCGCCAAGCAGTGCGGCCGGGCCTGGACGCTGGAGATCGCGCCGGTCGTCACGTTCGAGCGCGCGATCGAGCCCGCAGGAGGCACATCGCTCGTGCTCGCCGATGCCAGCGGGGGGTCGTATCAACCCACGGGCTCCGGCTCGGTACGACTGCTGATAGGACCCGAAGGCGGCTGGACGGACAAGGAACTCGCGCGGGCCCGCGCTGCGGGCGCGCAGATCGCATCGTTTGGCGCGCACGTGATGCGCATCGAGACCGCGGCGGTGGTCGCAAGCGCAGCGGTGCTGATCGCCGAGCGCGTGCACAAGGAGAGATGAGCATGAACACAACACGAGCACCAATTGGATGGATCAACGTGGCGATCTGCTGCCTGTGCGCGCTGCCCGCAGCAGCCCAACGGATGAGCGATGCCTACCGCGTGCGCGGCGAAGCGGTCGCCGACCGGCTCGAGGCGTACCTGCTGAGCCAGCAGGATCAGGCATCCGGCGGGTGGGGCGTGAACCCGCAGGGCGTGAGCTTCCCGGCCATCACCGGGCTCGTGCTCAACGGGCTGCTGCTTGATCCGCAGGCCGACCAGTCTGACCCAGCTATCGCCAGTGCTGCGCGGTACCTCATCGGCTGGCAGCAGCCAAACGGTGGTATCTATGACAAAGTGCTGCCGAGTTACAACACAAGCTGTTCGATCTCGGCGCTGGCGCGCATCGACTCGCCTGAGGCGCGCAAAGCGGTTCGCGATGCGACCGAGTTCCTGCTCACGCTCCAGTGGCAAGAGCCGGGGCAAAGTCCGGGGCAGGAAACGCCCGGGCCGGGAGCCAAGCACGTCGAGCGGTCGCACCCGTACTACGGCGGTGTTGGCTACGGCAGCCACAGCCGGCCCGATGCCTCCAACCTCACGCTCTTCCTGCAAGCCCTCGAAGATGCTGGCTACGAGCACGACGGGCCTGCCGTTCAGCGGGCGCTGGTGTTCCTGTCGCGCATCCAGATGGACGAGCGGATCAACGACATGGCTTACGCCAACGGGTCGAGCCAGGGCGGGTTTATTTACTCGACCGGCACCGAGGGCGACACAGCGGGCCAAGGCGAATCAAAGGCTGGCATGATCGAAGAGACCCTCGACGACGGTTCGACCATCAGCCGGTTGCGCGCGTACGGCTCGATGACCTACGCGGGCTTCAAGAGCTTCGCCTACGCCAAGCTCGCGGACGACGACTCGCGCGTCGAGTCGGCGCGCCGGTGGCTCTCGACGCACTACACACTCGATGAGAACCCGGGCCTCGGCATGGCCGGGTTCTACTACTACATCCTCGTTTTCGGCCGAGCGATGGACGCGTGGGGCGAGCCGGTCTTGGAGGTCGATGGAGGCGATCAGCGGTGGGCCGAGGACCTGATCGATCGGCTCGAAGCGCTCCAGAACGACTACGGCTCGATGCGGAGCCTTGATGACCGCTGGATGGAGGCTGACCCGGTGCTCATCAGCGCGTACAGCCTGATCGCGCTTCGGCACGCGCTGCATGACTGAGCAGCAAAGTGGCTAAGCTGACCGCATGAACAGCTACGAACAACTCTGCGAGCTGCACCGCAAGGCCAGCGTGCTCGGCTCGGTGCAGGCCCTGCTCGGGTGGGATCAGGAAACGTACATGCCAGCGGGCTGTGCTCCGGCACGCTCCGAGCAGGCAGCGGAGATGGCCTCGTTGGTCCATCAGCGGCGGACCTCGGCCGAGCTTGGCGACCTGATCGCTTCCTGCGAATCTGCCATGCCAGCGGATGCTGGTGAAGCGCGGAACATCGAGCAGATGCGCCGCGACTACGACCGGCTGACCAAGCTGCCCGATGATCTGGTCAGCGAGCTGGCCCGAGTCGGCAGCCAGGCGCAGGAGGCGTGGAAGGCCGCGCGCGCAGCGGATGATTTTGAGGCGTTTCAGCCCTGGCTCGAGCAGATGATGAGCCTGAGCCGCCGCAAGGCCGAGTGCTTCGGCGTGCCCGATGGAGGCGAGCTGTACGACGCGCTGCTCGACGAGTACGAGCCCGATGCGCGCAGCGCCGACGTGCAGGCGGTTTTCGAACCGCTCGCTGAGCAGCTCAGCACGCTCGTCGCGGAACTGCTTGAGAGCCCGACCCAGCCCAGCGATGCGCCCAACAAGACCAAGGTGGCCCCCTCCGCCCAGCACGCCTTCGGGCAGAAGCTGCTCGCGGCGATGGGCTTTGATCTGCGCACGGGCCGGCTCGATGTGACCACGCACCCGTTCTGCGAGGGCGTCGCGCCGGGCGATACCCGGCTCACCACGCGGTACGCCGACGACAACTTCATGGACGCGATGTACAGCACGCTGCACGAGATGGGCCACGGCCTGTACGAGCAGGGGCTGCCCAAGGCCGAGCGGCAGGGCCAGCCGCTGGGCGACAGCGTCTCGCTGGGCATCCACGAGAGCCAGAGCCGGCTGTGGGAGAACTTTGTGGGGCGTTCGCCCGAGTTCTGGCACTGGGCGGCGCCCATCGCGCACTCGACGCTCGGCGAGCCCATCAAGCAATTCAGCGAGCACCAGTTGTTCGGCGCCGCCAACCGCATCGAGCGGAGCTTCGTGCGCGTCGAGGCGGACGAAGCGACGTACAACCTGCACGTGATGCTGCGGTTCGAGCTCGAACGCGCGATGCTCCGGGGCGATCTTTCAATCGCCGACCTGCCCTCAACGTGGAACGAGCGGTTCGAGCAATTGCTCGGCGTGAGCGTGCCCGACAATAAACGCGGCTGCCTGCAAGATGTGCACTGGAGCTTCGGGCTGATCGGGTACTTCCCGACGTACACGCTGGGCACGCTGTACGCCGCCCAGTTGTGGGAGACCGCGCACAGCAAGTTCCCGGATATCGACGCACAGATGGCGCGTGGCGAGTTCGCGCCGCTGCTCGGCTGGCTCAGAGAAGGCATCCACTCCCAGGGTCGGCGATGGACCGCGGGCGAACTATGCGAACGCATGACCGGCAGGCCCCTTGGCCCCGAGCCGCTGATGGACTACCTGCGCACCAAGCTCAGGCCGCTCTACGGTCTTCGCCACTCGATGGCGTAAACGCTACGCCCCAATCAGAGCTTGTCAGAGCTTGGCTTCGTCGGCGAGCGCTTCGAGCAGGCAGCCTGCGAGGTACGCGTACTGCTCGGGCGCGTTGTAGACCTGCGCGCTGATGCGAATAACCCGCTGACCCACCGGCACGGACGATCCGTCCGCGCGAAGCGCCCTTGGCAGCGGCACGGAGATCCGGTAGCGGTCGAGCAGCGTGTCGATCAGCGCATCGCCGAACCGCGTGGGTCTGGCCGCGAGGCGATTTGCACGCTCGGGGTCGGTGACAGCGGGCAGCGGGACCATCGCCATCGGGCCGAGCAGTTCGTCGTCTACAGGCGGCAGCACGCCGAGCGCCTTGCACAGCGCGTCGCGGCCGGTCAGCACCAGTTCGTGGTTGGCACGCATGATGCCGGGCCAGTCGGTGCCGGCGATCTTGGGCATCTCGCGCGCCGCATCGGCGATGCACAGCCACTGGGTAACCTCGTCGGTGCCCAAGTAGTCGAACTCGGTCTGCCATCGGCTTCGCCTGAGCGATGACTCGGGCTTGTGCGCCTCGTTGGAGAGGATGAGCGGCCGCACGCGGGGGCGGATGTCGTCGCGTGCCCAGAAGATCGCGGCGCCCTTGGGCGCACACAGCCACTTGTGCGCGTTGGTGGTGAAGAACGCGGGCTGCCAGGCTTCAAGGTCGATCGGCACGCACCCGATGCCGTGGGCCGCGTCGAGGATGGTCTCGACGCCGCGCGCGCGCAGCGCAGGAATCAAACGCTCGACGGGCAGCCGAACGCCGCTCGGGCTGGTGATGAGGCTCAGCAGGCAGACGCGGGTGCGCTCGGTGACGCCCGCCATGATGCGTTCAAAGAGCACGTCCGCGGTGATGCGCTGGTTGACTGAGTCGATCGGCGCTGTCGGGGTGCCCAGCGAGACGTATCTGACGTGCGCGCCGCAGCGGCCCGCGATGGCCTCGGCGTTGTTCTTGCACGCGGGGTACTCGTGGTCGGCGATGAGGATCTCGTCACCCGAACCGAGCGGCGGCCCGCTTATGCCGACGCGGGCCGCGTGCGTGAGCGCGGTGAGCACGCCTTGCGTGGCGTTGCGCACAAAAACGATCGACTCGGGCTGCGCGCCCAGCAGCGGGGCGACGGCTTCGCGGGATGGATCGAGCAGCTTGCTCAGGTCGGCGGCAAAGAAGCTGACCGCGTCACGCTCCATCCGCGCGCGGTGCTCCTGCTGGGCTTCGAGCACCACCCTCGGGCACGCCCCGAACGAGCCGTGGTTGAGG
>CAYGSG010000127.1:0-5691 GCA_964352615.1 uncultured Phycisphaeraceae bacterium | reverse complement strand
GGCCGGGGAGCCAGCCGCTCGGAGGCGCGAAGAGGTTCTTCATCCATCCGCCTGCGCCGGGCACGAACTCGAACTGGCCGTCGATGTGGTAGGCGTTGCTGCCCGGCTGGGGGTCGTGGAAGGTCTCGAGTTCGACGCCTCCGCCGTAGCCGAGCCCGATCTGGGCGAAGGCCGCCGAGCCGGTGGCGAGTGAGATGAGCAGGCCAGCACGCAGGATCATGTTCTGAGTCACGATGCACCTCCAAGGCCCGTGCGCCGCGGGTATCGCGGCGCTCCCGTCCAGCCCCAAGCTGGCGCCGAGTTGGTCAGGCCTAAGAGATTGCGAGCGAGTCTGGCAGACCTTGCAGTTATGAAGATGGATTTTCTGAGGCGCGGTCCGCTTTGGCAAGTTTGGATTTGCGCCCAGCGGTGACCGCTGTGGCTCCTGCCACGCCGCCTGTGACGCCAGCGACGACTGCGGGGTTGGGCTCCGCCCCGAAAAGGGCCATGACGCCAACGACCACAAGGGCGGTGATGATGGCGGCGATGACTACCGTGATGATCATCTTCTGCATCGCCGCAGTGTACCAGGCGGCGGCGGATATCTGAAGGCTGCCGGACCGGTGGCGGGTTCGAGTGGGCAAGATGCGTTGATCGCGCAGCAGCCATCTGATCTGTTTGAGCCAGTATTTGCCCCAGATAGCGATGGGCGGCGGCTGTTGCGGACGAGCAGCAAGCCTGATTTATTTCAAGTAAAAACCAAACAAAACTGACTCTAATGTGGCATCAAGCCGCTAAAGCACTGTCTGAAAGCGGGTTAGGGCGATTCGCTGGATATCGAAATACCTAACGGCACTAGAGTGTGGGCAATGGCAACAAAAAGCGCTCAAAATGTGCATTTATCTCTTGATGGCCGCAATGGTTTAGCTATCGTTGATGCAGAGAGACGGTTGCCGGGCCAGTTGGCCTTGGGCAACCGAGCAAGACTAAATCGCACGTTCCGTGCATAGTGGGAGAGAGACCATGCAGATCAAGACGACCATCGGTGCTGTGATCGCCACAGCCGGAGTTGCGGCGGCCCAGCCGGCGATCATCTCCTTCACCTACAGCGATCTTTCCGCCTCGTTCGACAGCGGCACCGCGGCCTACTCCGCCGTTGCCGATGGCGACACTTCGGGAGACGTGACCCGCCTTGACGGCAACCCCGGTTCGGCCGAGTTCGATTCGGGCTCGCTGCCCGGCGCGTTTGCCGACGTTCAGATCGCTATGACGGTCTCGGCCATCGGTGCGACCACCGCCAACGGCGATGGCACCGTGACGCTGACCGACGCCAACGGCGATTTCATCCTCGCGGATCTCAACGGCATCTTCCGCAATATCGGCGGATCTGTCTTCTTTGAAGGCGCCCTTTCGAACGCGTTCTTCATAGATGTGTCCAGCGACGGCCTGTTCAACGGCACCAGCTCCGGCTCGTTCATCACGCCCTACACCGGGCCTTACACGGGCTCGCTCGTCGAGTTGTTCTTCAACCCGGGCAGCTTCTTCGCTTCGAGCTTTAGCGATCAGGTCACATTGGCCAGCGGCCTGCTCGTGCCAGCACCCGGTGCGACCGCGATCCTGGCTCTTGGCGGCCTGATCGCTGTTGGCCGTCGCCGCAGCCGATAACCAGCGACAAGCGGGGCTTTGGTCGGCGGTAAGCTGGCAGCCTGCACTCAATAGACCTCCCGACATCCCGCCCTCTTGGCGAGATGTTTTTCTGCGCCACCATGCCCGCCCAAGGGCATCGCGAAGCCAGGGATATCCCCGATCAGCCACTGATTCATGGGTGCTGCTTGATTGATTGAGCACCGCGATAACGCGGGCTCGGGCCAGTCAAATCGGTTATCGCTCGTTGCAGACCTACCTATAAACCCAAATTCATGTGAATCCACCTACTTGCGGGTGGCGGGTCATCAAATCGTGTGGCCCACTGTACTTATGGCAGCCGAGAGGTTGTCGATCCATCGTGATCCCGAGTGAAACAGACAAGACATGTGCAAGCAGGAGAGCTTTAAGATGACCAAGACCAAGCTGATGATCGGGGCCATAGCGGCCATCGCCGGAACCGCCGCGGCCCAACCCGCGATCGTTTCCTTCACCTACAGCGATCTGCACGGCTCATTCGATGCCGGTGCGGGCACCTACAGCGCCGTGGCAGGTGCGATGTCTGCTGGCGACGTGACTCGCCTCGACTCGAACCCCGGCTCGGCCGAGTTCGACACGGGAACGCTGCCCGGCGCGTTCGCCGACATGCAGATCGCGATGACCGTGTCCAACATCGGTGCCACTAGCGCTGACGGCAACGGCACGATCACGCTGACCGACATCAACGGCGACACGATCGCGGGCAATGTGGACGGCCAGTTCGTGCTCTTCATGGGCTCGATCTTCTTCGAGGGCATGCTCTCGAACGTGTTCATCAACGACAACTCGTCAGACGGCACGTTCGACGGTACCTCCTCAGGTTCCTTCTCGACCGCCTTCGGCAGCCCCGGCCCCTACTCGGGTTCGGTCGTCGAGCTGTTCTTCAACCCCGGCAACTTCTTCGGGTCGAGCTTCAGCAACCAGACCACGCTCGCCAGCGGCCTGCTCGTGCCCGGTCCGGGTACCGCGGCTCTGGCCAGCCTTGGCGGCCTGCTCGCCGTCCGCCGCCGTCGCGCCTGATAGCAGTTGACTCCATCCACTTTCCGCTCCACGGGGGGCGGCTCCATGTGACATCCTCCGAGCCTCATCCAGAAATGGGTGAGGTTTCTCTTTGCGCGAATGCTGTGGCTTTGGTGTAGAGACGATCACCCGCTCGACCCGGCTGGGGCCCATCGACTTGCGAGGGCTGACCCAGCAGGGCCGATTCAGCAGGGCCGATCCAGCAGGGCCGATTCAGCAGGGCCGATTCAGTAAGGCCGATTCAGTAAGGCCGATTCAGTAAGGCCGATTCAGTAAGTCGGTTCGTCGCGGAAGTCGGTGGGGTTGGTGACGTTGCGCTTCTCGGCCTGACGCTCGGCGGACGGCACCCGGACCTTGCTGGCCAGGCCAACCTTGGACGCGGCCCAGATGATGATCCAGCTCACGTCGAACTGCCACCACTTCAGCCCGTGGCGGGCGCTGGTGGGGAAGGCGTGGTGGTTGTTGTGCCAGCCCTCGCCGAGCGCGAGCACGCCGACGATGGGGTTGTTGCGGCTCTCGTCGTGGCTGCGGAACGGCTGGCTTCCCCAGACGTGGCAGATCGAGTTGACGCTCCAGGTGATGTGGTGAACGAACACCACACGCACGAGCCCGCCCCAGATGAACCCGAGCAGCGCGCCCATCCAGCTCAGCGTGATCAGGCCGCCGAGCAAAGAGGGGATCAGCATCGAGAGCACGACCCACAGCGGGAACAAGCGGTCGATCGCGACGATCAGCTTGTCCTTGTTGAGGTCGGGCACGAACTTGGCTTCGGGCACACGCTTGGGCTCAAAGATCCAGCCGATTTGCGAGCGCCAGAGTCCCTTGAGGATGCCCTTGACCCCGCCGCCGTAGCAGTGGGGGGAGTGCGGATCCTCGTCGTGGTCGCTGTGCTTGTGGTGGCAGCGGTGGTAGGCGACCCATCGGATCACCGGACCCTCGACGGCCATCGAGCCAGCGATGCCCATGAGGGCGACCATCCAGCGGTTGGTCTCGAACGATTTGTGCGTGAAGAAACGGTGGTACCCGATGGTGATGCCCAGGCCCGTCACCAGGTACATGCCGAAGAAGAGCACGACATCCACCCAGCTGATGCCCCAGCCCCAGGTGTAAGCGGCTGCGGAGATCAGCGCGACGAACGGCATGAGAATCACGATGATGTTGGCGATCCGCTGGCTCAGCGGCAGCTCGTCGTCGTGGTGGTGATGCACGGCTTCGGAGTTTTCGATTGCGTTGGTCAAAGCAGCGCTCCCGGCTCTCACCGAGAGCGCTGAGATTGGTTGTTGTTGTGTCACGCGATCAAGCGCGACACGGGTGGTTTACCAGCGGCCGCCGCCGCCGCCACCGCCGCCGCTACGACCGCCGCCGCCGCCGCCGTAGCCGCCGCGACCACCGCCGCCGCCAGCGCCGCCAGCTTCGCGTGCGCGAGCCTCGTTGACGGTGAGCGGGCGACCGCCGCAGTCTTGGCCGTTCATGGACTCGATCGCCGCGTCTGCTGCGGAGGCATCGGCCATCTCGACGAAGCCGAAGCCGCGGCTGCGGCCGGTCTCGCGATCAGTGATGATCGAGGCGGATGCGACTTCGCCATGGCCGGCGAACAGGTCTTTGAGACCCTGCTCGCTGATATCGAAGGGGAGGTTACCAACATAGAGCTTCTTCATGTTCACGTTCCGATTTCTGAACCCGAGAGGAGACAAGGAACTGGGCTGAGCACGACTCGGGGATCGGGAATCAGACCGCGCGGCCTTGGCAGTGTCGCCTACCGCGTGCCTCATGATAGGGAACCCGGTCGGCCCGGGCATGATTGGGATATCGGGCATCCGACGTTCGCTCGAATTTTTGTTTCCTCGGTGGGTCCAAGGCCTACCCCGGCCCTGCCGAAACGCTGTTGCGGGGCTTGCAGGGGGGGCGGTATCCTCGCTGACCATGCCCACAAAGCCCACAACCGTGGCGGAATACCTCGCCAGCCTGCCCGCCGACCGCAGCAAGGCCATCCGGACAATCCGAGCCGGGATCCGAAAGAACCTGCCCAAAGGCTACGAGGAGGGTCTCCAGTACGGCATGCTGGGCTTCTTCGTGCCCCATTTGCGGTACCCACACGGGTACCACTGCGATCCGGGCCAGCCGGTGCCATTTCTCAGCGTGGCGAGCCAGAAGAACCACATCGGGCTGTACCTGTTCTGTGTGTACATGGACACTGACCTGCAAGAATGGTTCGTGAAGTCCTGGAAGGCGACCGGCAAGAAGTTGGACATGGGCAAGGCCTGCGTGCGGGTGAAGCACGTCGACGACATCCCGATGGAGGTATTGGGCGAGCTGGTCAGGCGGTGCCCCGTTGATGCGTTCATCGAGCAGTACGAGTCGAAGCTGCCAGCATCGATCAAGGCCAAGCGGGGTGTAGCCCCTGCGAAGGCGGCGGGCAGCAAGAAGAAGGCTGCGAAGAAAGCGACCAAGAAATCAGGAGCCAAGAAGCTCACCAAGAAAGCGGCCAGCAAGAAAGTCGCAGCCAATGCCGTGACCAAGAAGGTAAGCAAAAAAGCGGCCAAGAAGACAGCCAAAGAGGCAACCACGAAAGCCTCGGCCAAGCGAGCAGCCAAGTAGAAGGCTCATCGGGTGTAGCAGGCGCGCGAGAGCATGGTGGTGCAAGGGCCGGCGACGCGGGAGCAAACAGCGCTGCCCCGACTGCGTTGTTGAAGGCAGCGAGCCCATGACAAACGTTCGGCAACTCCAGCCCGAAGACGCAAGGGCGTACATGGCGTTTCGGCGCGAGATGCTGCTCGATTCTCCCGCGTCGTTCATGAGCGCTCCGGGCGACGACCGTATGGAGGACTTCGACCAGGTCACCGAGTCGCTGCGTTCTGGCGAGCACGCGATCTGTGCTGCGGTGGATGGCGAACAGTTGTTGGCCACAGCGGGCGTGATGCGTGTCCCGCGGCTCAAATGCCGCCACCGCGCGGGCATCTGGGGCGTGTACACCTCGCCGAGCTACCGCGGTCAGGGGTTGGCCCGGGC
>CAYGSG010000126.1:0-5712 GCA_964352615.1 uncultured Phycisphaeraceae bacterium | reverse complement strand
GGTTCGGGGAGCATGGCTTGAAGCTGCGGTACCAATACGGATATGTGCGTCGTCGCTACCCGCCACAGTTTGTCGTGCTTGAGCTTGTCGTACTCGTGGGCGAGGATGTGCCGCTGTTGAACAATCTTCTTCCAGGGAATGTCGGGGTTGGCTGCCTCGGTCTCGCGCGATACACGCCTTGCTGCCTCGCCCAGAATCTCGATGGCACGCTCGATGGCGAGCCGTTTGGTCAGGTCTCCAAATGTCTCGTCCATGCTCCCATCACCGATGATGAAGACGATCGCCCGTGCCGCGTCGAGCATATCCCAGACGTACTTCGCATCGTCGTGTGATGCATCAAGCGGCATACACCACCTTGCGCGTCGTTAAGACACGGTGTCTGAAGAACGGGTTACGCATGGCGTCGAGTTCAATGATGTCTACGCTCCGGCCGCCGAATAGCGTGACCAGTTCCTCTCGCATCGTCACGATGTCAAACAACGACCACTCCTGGCTCTGGTCGAACACGACGCACACGTCTACGTCGGAGTCCGGGCCGAAGTCCTCTCGCAACGATGAACCAAAGAGCGAGAGCTCTACAATCTTCCAGCGAACGCAGAACGCTCGCAGGCTGTCGGCCGGGATATCGATCTTCACGTGGTCCATCAAGCACCCTTTACAGCAGCGGGTTCCTCACTCCATGCCGATAGTCCTCGGTCGGACTCAGGTTCGGCTGCGGGTTCGCGTACACGTCCGTCGTCAGTTCACTCATCTCCGGGTCGGGCGATGACTCGGCGAAGTCCACCGACTTCTTCACCCTCTCGCGGATGTCCTTCTGCATCGTCTTCCAGTCGGCTTCGGTCACCGCTGAGCGTTCACTCATGAGGTGGCTGAGCAGGGCCGCGATCGAGTCCTTGCTCTTCCACTCCTCGACCTCGTCCTTCGAGCGGTACTTCTGCGGGTCCGACATCGAGTGGCCCTGGTACCGGTAGGTCTTGAGATCGACAAAGCCCGGCCTTTGCAGGTCGCGGCACTCATCGACGAGCGGCTTGAACTGGTTGTAGACGTTGAGGATGTCGAACCCGTCGATCTGCAGGCCCTTGATGCCGTAGCCCTTGGCCTTGAGCACAAGGTTGTCGGCCATCGTGGTGCCGCGCTCGATTGAGGTGCCCATCGAGTAGCCGTTGTTCTCGACGATGTAGATCACGGGCAGGTTGAGCAGGCCCGCGAGGTTCTGAGCTTCGTGGAAGGCGCCCTGGTTGAGCGCGCCATCGCCGAGGTACGCGAGCGCGACCTTCTTGGAGCCCTCGCCCATGACTTCCCACTGGTAGCGGGCAGCGAATGCGAGGCCCGTGCCGAGCGGGGTCTGGGCGCCGACGATGCCGTGCCCGCCGTAGAGGTGGTTGGGCTTGTCGAACATGTGCATCGACCCGCCCTTGCCTTTGGCGCAGCCGGTGATTTTGCCGAACATCTCGGCCATGCACGCCTCGGGCGTCATGCCGCGCGCCAGCGCGTGGCCGTGATCGCGGTACGCGGTGACGATCGGGTCGTCGTGCTCCATCGCGGCGATGGTGCCCACGCAGCAGGCCTCTTGGCCCGAGTAGACGTGGCAGAACCCGCCGATCTTGGCCTGCTGATAGGCCTGGGCGGTTCGGGTCTCGAACTCGCGGATCAGTTGCATGTCGTACAGCCAGCTGACGAGGACATCATCAGAAAGCTGGTCGGTCAATCGCTCGCGGCCTGCGCTCACATCGGTCATCTTGGGCCCTCGACAGACGAACAGCCCCGGGGCCAGCAGGACCCCGGGCGCTCGATCGATTCTTCACTCAGTGTAGGGGCTCGGACCCCTGTTTGGGAACCTGCTTTCCGGGCGAGCATGGCACCTGTCAGCCGGGCTTATCGGGCTTGCCGATGAGGATCGCTCGATTAAGGGACCGCCTGCATCGGCTCGGCGTGCATCGGAGAGATCGCGACCTTGCCGATGCGGCCCGCACGGCTCTGAAGCAGCAGCAGGGCGGTGTGCAGTTGTACATCGATCCCGTCGGCGATCAGCGTGTCCGGGTCCACCGCCGACTCGGGGTCGAGGGGCTTGCCGAACTCGTCGAGGGTCATGACATCGGCGTCCCGGCGGATGCGGGCCGACTCGGTGATCTGCTCGGGCAGCATCGACACTGTCAGGTCGGGCTTGACGCCCTTGAGCGGCTGGTCGGGGTGGCGATCGCGATGGATGAGCCGGCCGCTGGGCAGGCGGTAGTACTGCGTGGTGAGCTTGATGAGGGTGGGCTTGGGTGCGGGCATCTCCCACACGTTCTGGACGCTGCCTTTGCCGAAGCTCCGCTGGCCGACCACGACCACATCTACAAGGTTCTTGGCTGCGTAGTCCTGGAGCGCGCCCGAGACGATCTCGCTCGCCGATGCGGCGCCTTCGTTGATGAGCACCACCGTCGGCGTGCCCGCGAGCGGAGCCAGCCCAGCGCCTGTGCGCTCGACGCCCAGCACCCGGCCGTCGGCGCCCTCGATCGAGACCACCGGCTGCTCGCTGACAAACTGGCCGACGATGCCGACGGCTTCATCGAGCAGGCCACCCGGGTTGAACCGCAGGTCGAGGATGATGCCGTTGAGGCCTTCGTTCTGCATCGCACGCACAGCCTTGCGGAGGTCGCGCGTCGAGCCGTTCTGAAACTGGCTCAGCCGGATGTACCCGATGCCCGAGTCCTTATCGATGAACCAGTTCCAGTCGTCGTCGCCCGGGCCGGTCCGCTTCCAGCCGAGCACGCTCTTGAGCGCGATGACGTCGCGGAGAAGTTCCACGTCGAACACCTGTGTGTCGGGTTCGTCGCTGTCGCCTTTGATCGGACGCTCGATGGTCAGCAGTACCGGCGTGCCCTTTGGCCCGGTGATGACGTCGACCGCCTGATCGAGGCTGAATCCAAGCGTGGACTCGCCATCAACCTTGGAGATCACGTCCTCGGCTCGGAGCCCGGCCCGCTGAGCGGGCGTGCCAGCCAGGGGCGTGACGACCTTGAGCTGGCTCATGGCATCCAGCGAGATCTGCACGCCGATGCCCACGAACTGCCCGCTGGTCGTTCTGCGGAAGCGGTCGACATCGGAGGGCCAGATGATCTGCGAGTAGTCGTCGAGCGCGGACATGGCCCCGTCGCCGAACTCGCGAAGCAGCGGCTCCTCGGGCAGGCCCAGGGTCTTCCCGTTGTACTCGAGCAACTCGCGCACCGCGGGGGCGATGTCGCGGAGCGTGGCCCTGCGGTTGCCAGCATCAAACTGCGTGGCGGCCTCCTCGCACAGCCGCTTGAAGTCGGCGCGGGCCTGACGGTCGAACATGGGCGAGCCGCTGACTTCGCTCAGCACCTCATCAGCATCGAGCAGCGTGCCGACCTGTCGGAAGCCTGATGCAAGCAGTTCAGCGGGCGAAGGGCTATCAACGTGCTGCTGCACGGCGCGCACAATCGAGCGTGCGACGACAAAGCGGTCGATGCCTTCGACCTTCTCTTGGAACGTGTCGCCCTTGGCGTTGTAGGGCGGCAGCGGCTCGAGGTCTTCAGCGGTCCGCCGCTCGTTGCGCAGCTCCCAATACCGCTCGGGCGCGTAGAGCCGGAGCATCATGAGCCGGGAGTTGAGGCGCCGCACGTCCGCGCCGTAGCGGTTTGATTCTTCATTGAGGGCGTTGAGCCTGTAGAACAGCTCAGCGGAGATAACCGCTTCGCCGCGCGATTCGGCGGCCCGTGCTTCCGCATCGGCCAGACCGATGGCCCGCGCGACATCCGCATCGGCCAGCGCCGCTTGAGGGTTGTCGCCCAGCATTTGCAATTCGGTTGCAGCACGCAGCGCATCGCTCAGGTGCACGCCGGTCAGCGGGTCGTGGTTGAGCGCTTCGAGCAGTTCCTGCCGCGTCTCGATGAGGCGCTCGGCCCGCTCCATCTCACGCTTGGACAGCGTCGTGCGAAACTCGGTGATGGGCGCTGTGGGCTCGCCGATGATCGCGGCCGAGATCGCCTCAGCAGACGCGAACTGGCCCGACTTGGCACCGCTCCACAGGTCGGTGTTCGACTGGGCCATCGCGCCTGAGGCCGAGGCCCCGAGCAGCATCGCAACCGTGACCACCCTCGCAACGCCCGAGGCACACCTTGAAATCGAACGCATGAATGCTCCTCAGCATGAGTTTCGTGTGAGCGCCCTCGCCGGATGCGAGCGGGCGGCCATCGGATTGGGTCTAGCTTACACGCCCGCCCGCCGGGCCCCGTTCCACGCCTTCGCCTAGGTCCCACCCTTAGCCGTGAGCACTCGACGAACTCGGCTTTGATCGACCTCGCCCACGCACGGTCTGGACCCGGTGGAAGACTTCAAGGGCATATCAGACCCAGGGCCTTCCGGTTGCGGGGGCTGGGCCGATCGGCGGTGCTTTGGACACGTTGATAACAATCGCAAATAGCTGCTGTGCCAGCTATTTATGCTCTGTTTCGGCGAGCTGTCCTCGGCACCCACCAGACAGCCCAAACCCCGACCACCACGCACACCAGCAGCACCGATCCCATGAGCAGCGGGGCGAAGCCATTATCCAAGGGAAACCACTTGGCGTCAGCCGCCAAGCCCGCCGCCAGGCCCAGGGCTGGCCCCAGGGTGTACCCGATCCCGATGAGCGCCTCGTGCTTGCCGCCCGCATCGACCTCGGCGTCACCGACCGACATCGCGTAGTACAGCGCGGCGGCGTAGATCGCCCCGATGCCGCACCCGAAGCACGCGAGCGAGCCGATGAGTACGACCAGCCCGCCGCGCTCGGCCCCGATGGCTGGGGCTGCGAGTGAACCCACCAAGCCGAGCACGAGCGCCCCAGCCCCCGCCAGTGGCAGCCACCACTTGCCGTGCCAGCCTTGGACGCTGCCGAGCAGTGCGAACACGACCGCTCGGCTGATGTGCCACGTCGCGGCGATGGGTGTCTGCCAAACGATCGCCACGCCCAGCTTGGTCAGCGCCGTCGGCTGGTAGGGCGTCCAAACGCTGAAGATGAGGTAGCTCATCGGCAGCAGCACCCGGCAGAGAGCGAGCAGGGGTCGGTACACCGCGGGGGCCTTCTCGTGGTCGTCGTCGATGTGCCGAGCGGGGGTTGCGGGAAGCCGCCAGACCAGCGTTAGGCTCAGAATGTGGAACACACCCAGCCCGTTGAGCACCAGCAGCGAGTGGTGTTCGAGCAGCGGGGCCATGCCCCAGTACGCAGCCGGGATGGCCAGCGCCCAGCAGATGTTGAATCGTCCGATCGCCTTTCGCAGGGCTTCGCCCCGCCTGCCTCCTGCGAGGTAGCTCTCGATGATCGGCCAGAGTGCGCCCGTGAGCGGGCTGTAGGCCAAGGTGAACACCCAGAGCGCCCAGCTTCCACGCGAGCTGCCCGGCGGCTGACCCCCGATCACCAGCCACGGAAGGAAGCACAGCAGCCCCAGCAGCACCGCCAGCGCCGCGACGACCCGGCGGTGGGTGACGGCTTCAGACCGGGCGATCAGCCGCCTGAGCAGCGGGCCAACCGCCAGCGCCCCGGTGATGTACGTCGCGCCCAACGCTGCGCCCAGCAGGAAGTTCTGGTTGCGACCGAACCCGAGGGATTGGCTCGCGATGAAGAACACGCCGTTGGTCACCGCGCCCGTGCCCAGAGAGTTGACGAACGTGAGCCCGAGGACCACGCGCATCGAGGCAGCGGGGCGGGCCGTTGGCAAAGTGGGGGGGGCT
>CAYGSG010000125.1:0-5814 GCA_964352615.1 uncultured Phycisphaeraceae bacterium | reverse complement strand
TCGCCGACGAAGCCGTAGACCACCTATCGAGGGAACGAACGTGTCCAAGTCTGCCTCCAAACTCCTGCGTGTCCGCACGTTCGCGCAGGCGCTCGCCATCGTCGGTGCCGCCGCCGCTGGCGTGGTGGGTGCGGTCGGGCTGCCCGGGCTCGAAGCACCCGCGCCTGTCATCCCCCCCATCGGCGTTCAGCCCGATCCCGTCACGCCCTCGACTCAAGACCCCGCCGACCGCGCCCCAGCCACCCACAGCTCGGCGCTGATCGCGGGCAGCCTCGGAGGCACCGCCAATGCCCCGCTCCCGCCCGCTGAACCCGTCGAGAACACCGGGCAAGTCATCACCGAGACCTCACCCGACCCCGCCGAGTCGATGGACCTTCGCTACATCGGCCGCATGGCCAGCCGGGCCGTGCTGGTCATTGACGAAGGCCAAAGGCTGCTCTCGATCGGCCAAAGCTTCGCCGGCGTCGAACTCCTCGAGATCGATCCCGACTACGTCGTCGTACTCGTGGATGACGCCCGCCAGCGGATCGACCGCGATGGCGTCAAGCTCTCCCGTGTGACCAGCGCCGACGCACCAACCATGCTGCCCACCGCTAAAGCGACTGAACTCGCTGGCAAGCCCAACCCCGCAGGCGCGACCATCGATCGCGGCAAGGCGGGCAGCGGCGCCGCAGCGGCCGACATGAGCGCCATCGCACGCCGAATCCGCGCCCGCGGCGACGCAGCCAGCGTCGAGGAGGCCGGCGAAGAATGACCCACGCCGCGGTCTACGTCTCAACGGCCAATCGCGGAGCGACGCTGCGCGCGCTACGCCTCATGGTCGGCGAACGCGATGAGACCTGGACCGCCCCCGACTTGCCAAGCTCCAGGCAGGATGACGGACCGCCAGAGTTTGAGCGATCCGCCGCAGACTGGCTGCGCACCCGACTCGCCGAGGACCGCCGAACGAAGGACCGCATCGCTTCGATGGTGGTCGACGGCACCGGCTCCATGTTCGCCTGGTCGGACATCCCCCAGGGCGTTGACGCAGCCACCGTTGCAGAGTCCATCCGCCGGGTTGGCGCCGCCCCCAGCGACCCCATGGCCGGCGATGCGGATCACACCTCACCGCTCGCTTCGGCTCCCGAGCTCGAATTGCCCGAAGGCCTCACCCTCGAACCGCTCGATGATCCCAGCGCTGAGGCAGACGCCGTCCGCCGCGTCGCGATCGGAGCGACGCCCGACCTCGCCACAAGGCTGTTGCTCGACCGCCTCGACTCGATGCGCATCTCGACCGCTTCGGTCATGAGCATCTGGCAAGCGGTCGGGCTCGCGTGGAACTCGCCCAGCACCCAGGCAAGCGCCCCGGCCTCAGCGGACATCGTCGACGCGCCGGCATCCGCGAGCACGCTGGGCGCGGTCGTCATCGATGCCCCGGGCCGAAGGCTGCTCTGGACCTGGACCCGCAACCGCAAAACGCTCGCCTGCGGCTCGTGCCGACTCGCACGCGACGGCTCGGCCCCGAGCTGGGTGTTCAGCCGGCTGTGCGCCGAGTGGCTGGCGTGGTCGAGCCAGCTCGGCGTCACCCCCGGGCGCATCACCGTCGTGCAAAACCAATCGCTCGCCACGACCGAGCAAGCCACGCCAAGGCCCGCAGCCCTGCTCGCCCAGCACTGGCCCCAGTGCACGGTCGATGCCATCGAGCTTGACGATCCCATGCTTGCCACGCTCGCCCGCGCTGCGGATCGTCTCGAAGGCGACCCCGACCCGGTCGCCCAGTCCCAGCATCTCCGTGCGCTTACCGAGCGACCCGGCAGGCTGCACCGCTCGTCGCGCCGGTGGATCGCCCTTGCGATGCTCGCCTGCGCCGCCGCGATGGCCCTCGGGGCGTGGCAACTCTCGAGCGCCGCAACCGGCGCTGATTCCATGGCGAGCGAGGCTCGCACCCTCTGGCGCGACAGAGCCGCCGCGATCGATGCCCGCTGCCTCGAACCAGGCGTCCTCGACCCGATCCTCTACCTCGAAGACCTGCTCGCCGAACGCCGAAGAGAGGTCGCCCCGGTCGCGCGCCGAAGGCCCGTCATGACCGAGCTCGAGTCCGTCTCGCTCGTCATCGGGTACGACGGCGTCCAACTCGAAGAACTCTATTTCAGTCAGATCGCCGCGATCATCAGGCTCCGCGTGGATTCGACACAGGAATACGAAGATCTCAACGCCGCGCTGAGCAGCATTGCCGGGTCGGAGATACGCGACTGGCTCGTCAGCCCGCAAACCGTTGGCAACAAGATTCAAGCCATCTTCAGAGGAACCTGGGGCCGCACCGGACCCGATGACAACGCGCCGTAACAACCACATGCACGAAACCACGAACCATCTCAGCGAAGACGACCGCTTCGAGCTTGCTCAGCGGGCCGCGATGTCATCGCGCGCTGCCAAGCCATTGATGCCTCTGGTCCTCGGCGGGCTGGCGCTGGTCATCGGCCTCGTCGCGCTGCTCTGGACTTCCATGTCGAGGGCCGAGGCCATGCGAAACCTCGGCGCCCAGCAGCGCCGCCTCGACCGCGTCGTCGCGATCGAACAGTCCTTCGCAGCCATCGAGACCCGCAAGAACCAGGGCGCTACAGGCGTCCAAGAACCCCTGCCCGACATCCTCAGCAGGCTCGAACGCGCCGCCACCGACGTCGGCATGGCCAAGCCCGCCTTCCCGAACGACGACGCAAAGGAGCAGAACGGTGTCATCGACCGCAGGCTCACCTACACCATCCGCGGCGAACCCCTCGAAAGCACGCTCGCCTGGATCGACCTCGCCATGCAGCGAATCCCAGGCCTCGAAGTCCACGACATCAAACTCATCATCAACCCCGCTGGCCAAGGCGGCAACACCGAGAGCTCGTGGATCGTGACCGTCACACTTGCCCGTTGGGAGCGACCCTCATGACCCCCATTCGACCTACTGCAACTCGCACGCTCGCGATGGGGCTGCTCGCCTCCATTGCCTTCATCCTGCCCGCGTGCCAGTCCACCAAGCCCGCTGCGCAAGTCACCGACTCTCTTGGCGATGTCGACCAGCGCCGCATGCAGGCCCGCCAGGCCTTCAGCGAAGGCGAACGCCTCCGCGCAGCGGGAGACATGGACGGCGCGCAAGATGCTTACCGCAGGGCCACGCTGCTCGATGGCACGCTTGCCGAGGCATGGAACAACCTGGGCGTGCTGCTGCTCGAACGCGGCACGTACCTCGATGCCGCCGATGCCTTCCGCCGAGCGCTCGCCACCGCTGCACCAGAAGACCCCAGGCCCGCCCGCAACCTCGGGTATACCTACGCCAAAGCCGGCTGGGGCGAAGAGGCCCTCAAGCACTACGAGACCGCGCTCGATCGTTCCCCCAACGATCTGGAGTCCCTCCGCGGCGCGATCCGCGTGACCAAGGAACTCAACTTCGCCGATGCCCAGGCTCTCGACCGTGTGCAGCGGGCGATGCTCATCGACCGGGACGAGCAGTGGCGGACCATCTACTTCCGCGAGGACTCGCGCATCACCGAGAGGCTCGAAGCCGAACGCCGTAACGCCGCGAGACGGTGAAAGCCTCTCGCCACTACAGCACCCGCGCCGCAAGGCTCGCGAGGTCGCTGCGTTCGCTGCGCGCCAGCATGACGTGTCCGAACAACGGCTCGCCCTTGAGCTTCTCCACCACGTACGACAAGCCGTTGGACGATGAGTCAAGGTACGGGTTATCGATCTGCCCGATGTCGCCCGTTAGCACCAGCTTGGTGCCCTCACCCACTCGGCTGACAATGGTCTTGATCTCGTGCGGCGTCAGGTTCTGCGCCTCGTCCACGATCATGAACTGGTGCGGGATGCTCCGACCACGGATGTACGTCAGCGGCTCGAGCACCATCTTGCCATCGACCATCAGCTTCTGAATCCGCTGCTCACTCGTTCGGCTGTCGGGTGACTGGTCGTGCCCGCCCTTGGTGCTCATCAGGTACGCCAGGTTGTCGAAGATCGGCTGCATCCACGCCGCCAGTTTCTCGTCCTTGTCGCCGGGCAGGTACCCGATGTCCCGGCCCATCGGCATGATCGGCCTCGCCGCCAGCAGCTTGTCGTACCGCTCCTCCTGCATCACTTTGGCCATCGCTGCTGCCAGCGCCAGCAGGGTCTTGCCCGTGCCCGCAGAACCGAGCAGCGTGACCAGTTTCACCTGGTCATCCAGCAGCAGGTCCAGCGCCATCGTCTGCTGCACGTTCCGCGCCATGATCCCGCTCACCGGCTTGCGCGGCCCCGTTACCGGAATCAGTTGGTCCACATCCCCAGGCCTTCGGCACAGGCCCGTGTGGCTCTCGTCCGTCTCGTCATAAAGCAGCACAAACTGATTCGAGAGCAGCGACGCCGGATCGTACAACTCGCCCGCGTGCCCCTTATGCGACGTGCCGGCCAGTTCCTCGATCGCCAACAGCCGGTCGTCGTACAACTTGTCGATCAGCGACCCCGGCGCCTCAAGTTCCACGTACCCGCTGTACAGCCTGTCGGCATCAACCTTCTGGTTCTCGAAATCTTCGGTCTTGATGCCCAGCACGTCGGCCTTGATACGCGCCGACAGGTCCTTGGTCACGAACACAGCCCGGTGGCCGCGCGTCTTCAAGTCAAGCGCCGACGCGATGATCCGGTTGTCCGGCTTGGCCTCCTCGATCACCGCGGGCCGCTCGTGCTCCTGCGTGTCGATGCGCACCGTGCCGGTGCCTTTGGCGGTCTGCTTGCGCGCGTTGATCTCCAGCCCGAGGTCCACGCCGCCCCATGCCACGCCCTCGGTCAGGCTTCCCGCTTTGCGCAGCGTGTCCAGATGCCGGATGCACGCCCGGGCGTTCCTACCGATGTCGTCCTCACGCCGCTTCATCGCGTCGAGTTCCTCGATCACCGTGTAAGGCACGACGACGTGGTTCTCCTCGAACACGAACAGCGCATCAGGATTGTGCAGCACCACGTTCGTATCGAGCACGAAGTGCTTGACGTTGGTCTTGGTGGCGGGCGTAACCGATGGCGCGTCTTGCGTATCTGTCATGCGATGCTCCTCCTGTTGATCGCTTCTGGCAGGCCTCGCGGCCAGCATACCCAATCACAGCGGTTCGTCGTGCCCGCACAGCGCGAGCAACCCTTCCCGCAGCCGATCCACCGACGCCGCCGAGCCCGCCACGATCTCGATGGGTGCAGGCCGAAGCCCGCCGAAGTGGATCACCACCGTCGGCTCCTGGCCCGAACCAGCGCCAATCGCCTCGAACTCCAGCAGCGATAGTGGTTCATCGAACGCCACCACGCCCGGATCCAGCTTTCTCGCATCGGCGCGGACCATCACCAGCCGCCTGCTTGTGAGCACCGCGACCCGACGCTTGCGGGCCTGCGTGCTGGCCGTCGCCGCGCTCACCAGCACCCCCACCACCGGCACCATAAACAGCGCCGCCGTCGACACCTTCGACCACGCCCCGCCCGCCGGCTGCACCACGCCCCAGCCGATCAGCCGCTCGCCCGGCTCCATGGTCTCTCGCAGCAACCGGCGCAGCCGCCAAGGCCCAAAGCCCGCGTTGGCAAACCGCCGCTCGCTGCGAATCTTCACGCCCAGCACTCGCGTGCGCTCATACCCAAGCCCCCACGATCAGCACGAGCGCCAGCACCGCCGCGATCCCGCCCTTGAGCACCACCGATGCCAGCCGCCCCGCCGCTGCTCCGCCGCCAACTTTCATCGAATCTTTCCACGGACGCTGCGCGTGCCCGCGTTCACCCATGATTGCGCCAACGCCCGCGCCGACCACGGCTCCAACAATCGTGCCCACAATCGGTATCGGC
>CAYGSG010000124.1:0-6032 GCA_964352615.1 uncultured Phycisphaeraceae bacterium | reverse complement strand
GTGGGGGAGCTATACTAATTGTGTCAGAAGGTGTAATTACTATTAATGGTTCTATAGTCGCTAATGGTGGTAATGCTCCAGCCGCAAATGCGGGTGGTAGTGGTGGCGCGATCCGCGTTGTGTGTGATGAACTACTTGGAAATGGTTCTTTATCTGCTTTTGGCGGCAGTAGTGGAGGGTCAGGGGCAGAAGGAGGCTTCGGCCGTATACGCACCGAGGCCAACTTTGATGCTTTGCTCACCAACGGCAACCCCGCACGCAGCCGTGCTGAAGTGGGCACTACCGCTCGCATTTGGCCGGAAGCGGGTGAGCCCGTGGTTCGTGTGCTTGAGTTGGGTGAAGAGCCTGTTCCCGCTGATCCCCGCGCCTTGATTACCTTTGGCGATACTGATGTCGAGTTCCAGAGCCAAGTGCCCGCGGTGATCCGTGTCGAAGCACAAAATGTACCGCTTCAGGCTAGCGTAAATGTGCGTGTGGTACCGATTTCACAGAATCAGCAGTCGTTCACCGTCCCCGCCACTTTCGTCTCCGGCACTTTCCAGAGTTCGATCTGGGAAGCAACGCTGCCGCTGAATGTCGGCGTCTCCGCGTTTCAGGCAACCGTTACGCTGCCATAAAGAGGAGGTGAAGCATGTGGAACAGAATCCTCCTGTGCGGATGCACAATGGTCGCGGCAGCCGCTGAACGCGCACTGGCCGACGACCCGCAGATCTCCATATCAACCCGTCTGCACACCGTGTACTTTGGCAGCCCCGGCCCTCTTGTCGCCTCACCAATAGCCACAGTCTTCGTTGGCCAAGGTGTAACAGTCTGGAGCCGCCAGATCAGTTGCGAACTCATCTGCCAAGGCGATATCGCGGACGACTTCGGTACGCTTGGCGCGGACGGCATGGTCAGCTTTGGTGACTTTCTCGCCATGCTCGGCTTGGTTGGCCCGTGCCCGGGTGGTACGCCCGGATGCATCGGCGATATCGCTGACGACTTTGGAAACCTTGGCGCACAAGACGGCCAGATCAGCTTCGGCGACTTCCTCGCGTTGCTGGGTTTCATCGGCAACTGTCTGCCGCAATAGAGCGGTTCATTCCGCCCCGTACAGCCTCGCCAGATCGCGCCAGAAACCCGGATAGGTCTTGGCGACGCACTGCGGGTGCCGGATGAAAACATTCGGCCTGCGCAGCCCGACCAGCGCGAGCGACATCGCCATGCGGTGGTCGTCGTAGGTATCAAATTCCACCGGCGGCGCCGAAGGCGAACAATCGATCCCGCGAGCCGGCGGCGTGATCGTGATCGAGTCAGAGTCCCGGGCCGCCTCGACCGTCACCCCGATCTTGGCCAGCTCGGTCTGCATCGCCGCGATCCGGTCTGTTTCCTTGACCCGCAGCGTGCGCACACCACGGATAATCGAGGGCGTGGTCGCAAACGCGCACAACACAGCCAGCGTCATCACCGCGTCGGGCATGTCCGCCATGTCCGCCAGCACCCCGGTCAGCGAACGCGGCCCGCGCGTTTCGAGCGTGGCATCGTCGTCGGTGTGCTCGAGCAGCGTGATGCCCATCCGGGCGAGCACATCGGGGAAGTCGGCATCGCCCTGAAGCGAATCGCGGCCAACGCCGTGGATCTTGCACCGCCCACCCGTCACCAGCCCCGCTGCAGCCCAGAAGTACGTCGCGCCGCTCGCGTCGGGCTCGACCGCGTAATCAAACGGGTCGATGCCCGTATGCCCTCTCGCCGCCCTGTGCTCCGATGGGCCTACGCGGATCACCCGCAGGTCCTCGGCCAGCCGAACCGAGGCGCCGAGCCGGTCGAGCAAGCCCACGGTCATCTCGATGTACGAACGCGAGGTGATGGTGTCGGTCAGCTCAACGGTCAGCCCGTCGCGGAGCCAAGGACCGCAGAGCAACAGCGCGGTCACGAACTGGCTCGATGCGGTTTTGGCGAGCGAGACCATCGCCTCGTCGGGCACGCCCGAGAGGCTCGGGTGAAGCCGCACCGGCGGGCAGCCGACTTGGCCGAGGTGCTCGATGGTCACGCCAAGATGGGGCAGCGCATCGGTCAAGTCGCCCAGCGGACGCTCGCGCATGCGAGGCGACCCATCAATCACAATCGGCTTGGGGCTGAAGCACGCAGCCGCAGCGAGAAACCGCGTGGCCGTCCCCGCGTTGCCAAGGTGCAATTCTACATCGCGCGCATCCGTGGCCGGCTTCCACTGACCCCCAACCCCCGTCACGCGGATCGTGTGGTCCTGCCCTACTTCGCACATCGCCCCAAGCTGGCCGAGGGCGCCGAGCATCATCTGTGCGTCCTCAGCATTCGTCAGCGCGCCGCGAATCGTGCTCTGCCCCTCGGCCAATGCCGCCAGCAGCAAGGCCCGGTTGGTCAAGCTCTTCGATCCGGGCGGGCGAACCGTCACATCAAACGGCGTCGCCAACGAGCCGGCATCGATCGGAACCATCGCCAGCGGGTCAGGCAGGGCGTCCAGGGGCAGAAGGAGCGATTCCATCAAGGCGGGCAGTCTCCATGCAGGCGCTATCGGACCATCAAGGGCCTTCGGTCACGGGCCGGTCAGTACGAGCATAGTGCGAACGAGCCAAAGGCCCCTATACAAGAACGAGCAAAAGTGTGTACAAGGGCTTGAGATGCAACCCCAAGTGTGGCAGAATCGTAGAGACTGGCCGTTGGCCCCGCGCAAGCCGCGGGGCAGGCACTTTCTCGCTGCGGGAATGCAGCAGGCCGACCGTCATCCATTCGCGGATGGCGTGCGAAGAAGCAAGCTGAGAGCCGAGGGCTGAGAAGCACTCGGTGTGTCTGGGTCCCTGTTTGCCCGGCGTGAGTGGTAACAAAGACAGGTGGCCCCGGAGGCGAAAGCCCTCGGGGCTGTTTTTGTTTTCGGCCCCTCGCTCTTTGCGGGCCATCACTCGCGAGCCATCACTCGCTGATCATCGACACCCGGCCCGCATCCGTCGTGGGGCCGATTGCAGGCGGGGGAGCGTTCAGCACGCGCTCGTACTCAACGGGCGAGACACGGATCACCGAGCCGTGCCGATGCCCAGGCGGGAACCACGTCTGCGACGAGATGTTCGTCCAGGTAACCAGATCGGTCGATTGCATCGCGCCCATCGCGTTATCGATGTACGCATCGAAGTACAGCACCATCCGGTCCGGGTACACCAGCGCGCTGACGCCCTCGATCGGTGCGAGCGGCAGCGTCAACTGGCCCGGAGCAAACGGGCCGCGCGGGTCGCTCGACTCGGTCACGAGCACGAGTTTGCGGTCGGGCGTGAGCCGCTCGTCCTTGTAGAACAGCACAAACCGCCCCCGGTACTCGACCAGCTCCGGGTCGATCACGTTGTGCCCGGGATCGAAGTACAGCCAGGTATCGCTGAACGTCTTGAAGTCGCGCGTCGTGCACGCGTACAGCCGGTGGATGAACTTCTCGTCGTCCTTGTCGACGCGGAACTCGCCCGCGACATCGGCTGACCACACGATCAGCCATTCCTGCCTGCTCTGGTCCCAAAGCAGATCGGGGGCCCAGGTGGTGACCGTCGCCGGCTTGGCCTTCATCACCGGCAGCCAGCGTGGCGCCGACCAGTTCACCAGGTCCGTGCTCGAAATGTACCCGATCGAACCCGCGTTGGCGGTCGTGTACACGCAGTGGTACACACCATCAGGCCCGCGAGCGATCGACGGATCGCGGAACGCGGCACGGGCCTTGAAGTACCCCCGGCCGTTCTGGACAGCTTTCCACGTCAGGCCGTTCCTGCTCGATGCGTACCGCAGCTCGGGCGTAGCCCGGTCGAAGGTTGCATAGAGCAGATGCTCGCTGCCTTGCTCGGGGCTCGGCAAGCTCGGCAGCATCGGCTTGTTGGGCTCGACCGCACGGAACGATGGGCCGCAGCCCGTCGCAACCAGAGCCAGAGCGGTCCACAGCGAGAGGATGAGTCGGTTCATGTGTCGAGTTTACCTGTGGAACGGGGATCGGCTTCAGTGGTGGCTGCTCTTGGCGAACTTCTTGTCGAGCACACGTTCGATCTTCTGTGTCGCGTCGTTGATCGCGCGGTACAGGTCGCTGTGGTGAGCCTCGACAACCAGCGGATCATGCCGAGCCGGGCGGGCCTCGATCATGCAGCGTTTATCGTCCGGCCCCGGCTTGCCCGCGTTGACATCGCCCAGGTGTACCTCGATGCGTGTGAGTTTGTCGCCGAACCTGGCGAGCCGGTCGCTGAGGTGCTCGTTGATGTGGTCGTCCACAGCCTGGCTGTGCTTGATGTTCTGGTAGCTGATCTCGATGTGCATGGCACGAATTCCTTTCCGTGGTAGCTCCGCAAGTACGCTGGCCCAGTGTACGAATCTGGCTGCCCGCGGGTTCGCTGCCCACGTCGCACGACGGCTAAGTCTTGGCGGTATGCTCAGTCCGAGCTGTAGCACCCCATCCAAGGAGCCCCGCTGTGCCCACTTCCAAAAAATCCTCTGTACGGATAGCTGGCCTGATGTCTGTCGTGTGCCTCGCTGCGACAGGGGCGCTCACCGGCTGCGCGACCGATGGCAATGCCGGGGGCACCAGTGGGGGATCGATCGCAAGCAACCTCGGGAGCTCGCTCATG
This sequence comes from uncultured Phycisphaeraceae bacterium, assembly GCA_964352615.1. GTDB lineage: Bacteria > Planctomycetota > Phycisphaerae > Phycisphaerales > UBA1924 > OFTM382. Next base: position 1,431 of record CAYGSG010000124.1, on the reverse strand, counting down.
GAGCAGGTCACCGGCGACTGGAACCTCTCCAAGCTCGGCAGCGAAGGCATCAACCAGATTCTCCGCAAGCCCGGCGTCCAAGCTGCCCCCAGAATGACCGTCGCCAAAGACGGCAAGGTGAACGGCTTCGCGGGCGTCAACCAGTTCTTCGGCAACCTCGACCTAGGCCAGCTCGCCCAAGGCAACTTCCCGCTCGGCGCGATGGGCTCCACCAAGATGGCAGGCCCGCCCGCTTCTATGAACCTCGAACAGCAGTTCCTCGGTGCGCTCTCCAACGTGCGAAGCTTCGATGCATCCAGCCTCGCCGACGGCGTCCTCAGCCTCCTCGGCGACAACGGACAGGAACTCCTCCGATTCGTCCGCCCCAGCTAAGCAAATCTCTTATGGCACAGCCTTCCGCCTGTGGGCAGTTCCGCCTCTTTGGTGGAACAGGCTTGCAGCCTGTGTCTGGTTCATGCCTTTTCGTACAGCTCAATCGGCAGGTCATCCGGATCGCGAAAGAACGTGAATCGGCATCCCGTGTGCGCATCGACGCGCACGGGCTCCGCTTCGATTCCTAGCCCGCTGAGCCGCGCCAATTCTGCATCAAGATCGCTCACCACCAGCGCCAAGTGCCGAAGCCCCGCAGCCTCAGGGTTCGTCACCCGCCTCGGCGGGTTCGCAAAGCTGAACAGCTCGATCTGAATGCCTCCGGCCAGTTCCAGGTCCAGCTTCCACGAATCGCGGTCCGCGCGGTATGCCTCCCGCACCACGCGCAGCCCCAGCACCTCGGTGTAGAACCGCTTGGACCGCGGATAGTCCGAAGCGATGATCGCAACATGGTGAACACCGAGGATGGGCATCGACCGACTCTACCGCGCGAGCGAGCAAGCGACCCATGGCTCATGACCGTTGGCTCGGCGCGGGTGGCACCGCGGTCCCCGCGAGCAGGCCCCCGTCGATGGTGAATTCCGAGCCCGTTGTGTACGCCGATTCATCCGATGCCAAGTGCAAGGCGAGCGCCGCGACCTCCTTGGCGGTTCCGAACCTCCGCAGCGGTGTGTCCGCGGTGAACCTCTTCATCGCGTCGATGCGATCGGGGCCCTCGCCGAGCATCGCATCCCACATCGGTGTGAGGATCGATGCTGGCTGGATGACATTGCACCGGATCGGCAGGTTCTCCTCGGCGGCGTACAACGCGACCGACTTGGTGTGGTTCCGCAGCGCCGCCTTGCTCGACGCGTACGCCGCCGCCCGCGGGATGCCCACCACGCCTGATCGGGACCCGATGTTGATGATCGAGCAGGGCACGGATGGCTCGTTCGAGCGCATCGCTCGAATCGCGTGCTTGCACCCAAGCATCGCCCCCTCCAGGTTCACGGCATGGACCGATCGCCAGGTCCTCAGGTCCACGTGCTCGGGGTCCTGCAGAGGCGGGGGGGTCTGGGGGGT
>CAYGSG010000123.1:0-6033 GCA_964352615.1 uncultured Phycisphaeraceae bacterium | reverse complement strand
GTAGCCGTAGGAGAACCTGCGGCTGGATCACCTCCTTTCTAAGGGATTTCCTTAGTCGTGAACGCGGAGCGATCCGCCTCACGGATAAGTGAGCGCACTCTCGCTCGCATGAACGTCCGGCCTCGGCCGGGCAGCGAACAACCAGCCGGTAACGGCTGACCAAGATGTATCCAATTGCTTCTCTTCAGCGACCCCTGTTCACGCAGGGGTCGCTTCTTTTTTAGACCGAGCCCCTCCGGGCTCGGTGATGTTCTTACTGCCGAGCCCCGCCGGGCTCGGTGATGTTGTTACTGCCGAGCCCCGCCGGGCCCTGTTTTCCCTGACCTTTCATTGAACTGATCCCGCGGCCCCTAGGCCTCGCCCATTAGCGCTGCTGCGATCGGCATCACCGTCGGGATGCATGGCTTGCTCGCGGCGAACGCGGCCAAGTCCCCCACCGCCACCCATGCCAGTTCGTGGTGCTCCCAGCTTCCCGTATCGGCGTCCCTGTTGGGCCGCGCGCTGGCCCGGATCACCAGATCGCAGCTCGGCACCACCGGATCGATCACCAGCCCCATCACCCGCGGGCTACTCACCGACCAGCCGGCGACTTCCTCGTTCAGTTCGTCGATGAGCTGGGCGAGAAACGCATCGCCCGTGATCGAATCCACCATCGGCACCTCCATGCCGCCCGAGGGCACGAACTCCCACACGCCGGGATGCACCCCGCTCTCAAGGCTCCGCAGGCCCAGCAGCACCGAGCCGTCGCGTTCGAGCACGCCCGTGACCGCGAGGTGGCACACACCCGGCTGGCGGGTGATGAGCCGCATGTAGCTCTCCACGCCCGCCTCGATCGTCTCGCCCTCGAGCCTGCGGAAGCTCAGGATGTGGCCGTCAAAGAGCCTTGGATTGTTCTCGGCCAGGCGTGCCCACCGCGCGAGGCTCGGCGCGTCCACGGGGCAAAGGTCGCGGCTGACGATGCGCAGCCGAAGCTCGTCCAAGTCGGCGTTCAGCGGAAGCCAGACGGCTGCGTGGTGGTCCATCGCGTTCAGCCCAGCAGCTTGGAGATATCAAACGGCAGGTCGTCGAGCCCGAGGTCTTTGGCCTCGGATCGCATGGACTCGGCCATCCGCAGCTTGGCCTTGTCGAGCGCGTCGTTGACAGCCTCTGCGATCAGCCGCTGGGCTTGTTCGCGGCTGGCGTTATCGCTCGCTGAGGTCAGCGCGCTGCTGAGTTCGACCGTGCGCACGCGCAGCGTTCCATCGACCGTGACCCGCACGGCGCCCCCGCCGGCCTGGCCCTCGGCGGGACGGTCGTCGAGGCCCTGGCGAACGCGCTTGCCCGCGTCGATCAGCTTGTCCTTGTTTTGCAGCAGGCCCGCGACCGCGCCCATCGATTTGAAATTCAGCATCCGTACTCTCCTGCGTTGGCATTCAGGTGTCGTTGCGGCGAAGCGCCCGAACCACGGTTCCCTGGAACAGCTCAGCGGTCTCCCGCACGAGCGGTATCTGCATGGCTGCCTCCGCGGGCGACAGCGCCGGCTCGCCCGGCTCTCTTACCGGCGCGGCCTGCACGATGGGCTCGGCCCGCAGCGTGGTATCGCGCTGGCGTGCGCGCGTGGCGAGTGTCGTCAGTTCAGCGTGCCGCTGCTCGATAAGCCGAACGTCGTACGCCTGACCCCGCACGACCAGCTCATCACCAGTCAGCGATACCGGCTCGACGGATGCGAGGAGGGCTTGGAGCGAGCCGTGCCCCGCGGCCGACCGCATGGAGGCCCACACGGCCGCCACGTCGTCCGCGTTCTCAGCGGGCTCCTGCTTGGCTTCGACCTCGCTTGCAGTCGGCGTGCTCGCCTGTTCTGGCTTGGCTTGTTCTGGCTTGGAAGGCGGCGCGGCGGATTGGGCACGGGGCGGAGAGGCTGGTGGAACCGTTGGCTCCTCAGCGTCCGCCCTCAGGCTTTTCCCTGGCCAGCGCTCCTGCTGCTGGCTGCGGGCTTGGGCTCGATGCGAGGCGTTGGCGTTCGCCCTTGTGACAACACAGACGCAGCCAGCGCAAAGCGCTCAAGGTGGGCCATGCGCACAATGGCCGCGTCGAGGATCGCACGCGGGGCTGCGCTTGATCTCAGGTTCCGGTGCACCGTCTCGCACAGCACAATCAGGTGGCTGAGGGCTGCATCGTCGAAGCCCGAGGCCAGCTCGGCTTCTTGCTCGCGGTGCTCGGCGGGCAGATCGACGAGGTCGGTGTCCTTGCCGCAGGCGCTGAGGACCATCAGGTCGCGCAGCCTGCCGAGCAGCGTTTCGAGGAACAGGTCCATGCCCGTGCCGCGCTTGAGGAGTTCGTCCGTGCGCCCCAGAGCATCCGCTGCATCGCCCTGTGTGAGCGCCTGAATGAAGCCCGTGACGACCTCCCGCTCGGGCAGGCCCAGCAGGTTCTCGAGCAGCTCGACGGTGAGCGGCTTGGTGCCCGCTGCGAGCAGCCGGTCGAGCAGGCTGAGCGAGTCGCGCATCGAGCCGTTGCCGAGCCGGGCCACGGTCTGCACGAGCGCCGGGTCGGCCTCGGCCTGTTCCTGCTTGAGCACCGCTGCCAGGTGGTCTGCGATCCGCGTCGACGGGATATCGCGGAAGTCGAACCGCTGGCACCGGCTCTGGATTGTCGGCGGGACCTTGTGCGCCTCGGTGGTGCAAAGGATGAACTTCACGTGCTCGGGCGGCTCCTCCATGGTCTTGAGCAGGGCGTTGAACGCCTCGCGCGTGAGCATGTGGACCTCGTCGATGATGTAGACCTTGAACGGCCCACGCATCGGGCGGTAGATGCTGTTGGAGATCAGCTCGCGGGCTTCATCGACGCCGCGGTTGGAGGCTGCATCGATCTCGATGACGTCCTGGTCCTGGCCGGCCATGATGGCCTTGACGACGTCCTCGGAGAGTTCGCCGATCGTGCCGTCACCATTTAGGGGCGTGTTGATCGCCTTGGCGAAGATGCGGGCCATCGAGGTCTTGCCGACCCCGCGCGTGCCGCAGAACAGATACGCGTGGGCGACTCTGCCTGAGGTGATCGCGCTGCGCAGCGTATTGGCGATGGGCTCCTGGCCCACCACGGTGTCGAAATCCTGCGAGCGGTAGCGTCGAGCGAGAACGGTGTACGCCATAGGGCGAGTGTAGTGCGGGGGATGGGCAGTGAGGCAGTCAGGCAGGAAGGCAGTCAGGGGGCTCGGTAACGCTGGATTCGGGTGGCGCTGCTGGTTCGTTCAGCCGTGGTGGGCACAAGCACTGGCTGCCCCCATAAGCTGCCAGCGGAACCCAGACGGTGTCAGCCGAGTTGAGCGTCGGTCTTGCCGCACTCGGGGCAGGGGCCGCAGGCGTGGTCCGCCGTGGAGTATGCACAGAACGGGCAGAGGCCGCGCAAGCGGCGGTGGGTGCAGGGATCAGCCCGGCGACGGTCGAGCAATCAGCTGCGTACATCGACGGATGGCGAAAGAAGCTCGGGAGCGATCCCAAGCTCGTTGTTCATGCCGCCGGAGCAGGGCAAAGAGCTGCTGATTGGATCCTCGCTCAGCATCACACAAAATGACCAACTCCGCTATAATCGCCTGATTCGTGGTGCTTTACGGAGGTGTCGGCTGTGTCAGTTCGCTCCACTCGTTCACTCATTGGCTTACTTGCCGTCATCTTCACGTTCTTGTGCCCCCAGGTCGCCGCTCAGCCCGACCCACAAGGTGCCGACGAACGCAGAACCGTCAGCGCCCGTGATTTCATGTCCCGCGCCCAGCGTGAGCGACTAGACGCCGAAGATGCGGCTGATAATTTACCCTTCACGACCTTGCCCATAAAAAGTAGCGGGCGTTTAGGACCAGAAACCAATGAAGATATCGGTCTTACGCACATCATTATTGACGGCTCTCGCAAAGGGATTGACCCTATAACTTGCCTGCATGAAGAGATTGGAAGATTTGCGAAAAGTTATGTTATTGCATTTCACAGACCTTACGGGTTTGATAACGATAATCTTCATACAGATGTGGCGGAAGAGTATACTAAATACCTTTATAAAACCGCTGAAATTACAGCAAAAGATACAAAAAATGAAGTCGCCCAAGTGGTTCTTATTGAGGTGAGAAATATTGTTGGAGACCCAAGAGCAGAAGACGGATTTGACGTGAGGCTCATGGGGCCATGGATAGATGGCGTTGATAACAATCTATTTCACGGACAAGAGCATTTCGACATAAATGGTGATGAACTTGACTATATGCCAATGCTTGAGGTTTTTGTCGACGCTCGGAGAGTTTTCTCAGACTTGCCCGGCTTTGGTATATTCAAAGACAAAAATACCGGGGAAATGTTTATCGCAAAGGATGAAACTAGGCCTTTACGCGAACAGGCGCTTGATATTGCAAGAGATATCGGTACGCTTGCAAATGCTGCTGAAAGGCATTACGCACAGGGGGGTTTGGGCGATAGTGACTCAAAGCCTGCCCACGGTGAGCCTGATTAACATGCAACGGCCAATCCGAAGCCTCAGAGAATGATCCGCTCGACCTCATCGAGCGTGGCTTCCTGCTCCCGCCGGTCGTAGAGCTTGGTTGTCCGGGGGCTGGCGTGTCCAACCATGTACTGCGCTCGTTGGAGAGCACCGCGTTCTCGGAGTAGTCCATCGCGGGGTTGCCTCGACAGTCTCTAACTGGACCGTGTGAGCGGAAGGACTTCTCACTCGCTCCGGGGAGAGGCGGCCAGGACACCGAAGGCACCGGACGACGACCGCTTATGGCTGCTGCGATCAAGCCCTGACCAGGTTCACGGGCCATCCGTGCACCGGGCCCGGCCGCCTCTCCGCACAGCGAGCGGGCCGATTCTAGCCCGCTCTACTCGCCATACCCATCCTTCTGCCGAGCCGACGAAAGCGTTAGGATGGCCCTGATGCAACGCCACGCCGCCACGAGCCACCACCGCCACTCGGCGCTCTCCCCCGAGGCCCAGGCCGCCGAGGAGCGCAACCGCCAGCGGACGGTGTTTGTCGTGCTGCGGTCGGCGTTCTTCATCCTCGCCATCACGGTCACGCTGCTGAACATCATCGAGGTCTCGAACAACCCCAACACGGGCAACGATGAGATCGCCCTCGCGACGCAGTGGTACTTGCCGGTGGGGGCTGCGCTCGGGCTGGTGGTGGTCTTCATCGGGCTGGATGTGCTCACGCCGCGCAAGAAGATCTCGACGCTCTCGGGCATCGCCATCGGCCTGATGGCGGGGATGGTGATGACGTTCGCGTTCGCGTTCGTGATCGACCTGATCGCGCAGACGTGGGATCTGAACAACTCGCCGCGCATCGTCGGCACGGTCAAAATCCTCATCGGCATCTCGCTTGCGTACCTGGGCATCACCACGGTGCTGCAAACGCAAGAGGACTTTCGGCTGGTCATTCCGTACGTGGAGTTCTCGAAGCAGATCCGCGGCGTTCGGCCGCTGCTGCTGGATACCTCGGCGCTGATCGATGCGCGCATCGTCGACGCGGTGGCAACGGGCGTGCTGCAATCGCCGCTGATTATTCCGCAGTTTGTGGTTGATGAGCTTCAACGGCTGGCCGACAGTTCCGACAAGCTCAAACGCGAGCGCGGCAGGCGCGGGCTTGATGTGGTCCGCAGGCTGCTGCGGTCACCGATCGATGCCAGCGTCGAGGAGTTCCGCGTGGCAGGAACGGGCGTGGACACGATGCTCGTGGACCTCGCCGAATCGCTGCCCGCGAAGATCATCACGACCGATACGGGCCTGCTGCGCATCGCGGAGATTCGCGGCGTGGAGACCGTTAACCTCAACGCGCTGGCCAGCGCGATGCGGCCCAACCTGATCCCGGGCGAACTGTTCACCGTGCAACTTGTGAAGGCCGGCGAGCAGCCGGGCCAGGGCGTGGGCTACCTTGCCGACGGCACGATGGTCGTCGCAGAAGACGGCCAATCGCACATCGGTGAGCAGGTCGAACTGACGGTATCGACCGCGATCCAGACCGCCAACGGCCGCATGATCTTCGGCCGCATCGGCGCCGACCCGCTCGCCCCCCCAC
>CAYGSG010000122.1:0-6114 GCA_964352615.1 uncultured Phycisphaeraceae bacterium | reverse complement strand
GACCCAGCCCCACCCCGTTGCCCACCACCCAGAACGCCCATTGGTTGTCGGCGCGATGGCCAGCGGGAATCAGCGTCAGCGCCAGCAGGCCAAGTGCGGTGACGATCCACAGCAAAAGGTAGAAGATCAGCGTGGCCTTGGCGCCGACCCGCTCTTGGTACATCCCGGTCACGATCGCCGCAGCCCCAGCCATGACCGTGAGTTGCAACGTAAACACCATCAGCTCCGCTTCCCGGAGCCCGAAGTCTCGCGCGATGATCCCCGCGAAGTAGATGATCGTCTGAACGCCCAGCCCGTAGATGAAGAACGCGAGCAGGAACCGCGAGAGCTGGCGGTAGCGCGAGGCTTGGCGCACGGTTTCGGTCAGCCTGCCGATGGTGTTGCCCACGAGCGTGCCCTGGGCTTTGGTGGTCGGCCGAACCTCTTTGAGGACTTTCCACGGCGCGATCATGCCAAGCCCGAACCAAATACCCGCCAGCAGAAAGTAAGGCGCCCACTGCGACTCATCCTTCCACCCGATCACCAGCATGCCGACGAGCGTCAGCAGGATGAGCAGCAGCGCGCCGATGTACCCCATCGCCCAGCCCGTAGCGGAAACTCGGCCGATATTTCTCGGCGTGGAGACCTCCGGCAAGAACCCCGCGAGGATGTTCTCGCCCAGTTGGTAGCTGACGTTCGCTGCAACAAACAGCCCGATCGCAAGCGCGGTGTCGTTGGCCCCGAGCATGGCCATCAGGCATGTGAGCACGCAGCAGATCACACCCGTGATGATCAAGAGCCGCTTCTTGATGCCGTAGCTGTCGGCGGCCGCCCCGACAAACGGCGACAGCAGCACCACCAGCGCCAGGCTGCCCGAGCCGGCGGTCGCCCACAGCGCGTCACCGTTGGCCGGTGCGATCACATTCTTGAAATAGATCGGAAACAGCAGCGTGATGATGAGCAACGTGAACGACTGGTTCGCCAGGTCGTACATGCCCCACGCCCAGACCTCTTTGGCGTTGGGCAGGCCCGCAAACGGGTTGAGGCGTGCCAGCTTCACAGCCCGAACTGCCGAACCAGAAAGTCGGTCATCGCGTTCTTGGCGTCGTTGCCGAACTTGCCGAACCCGCCGTGCTCCTCGGGCGCGCCAGTGTCCTCGTACGTCACCAGTTCGATGAGCGATCGGCTTGCGCCCCGCTGCTCGTAATGGTCGCCAAGCATGCGCACGAACCGCTCCTGCAGCTCAAACGGCACAACTCTGTCACCGATGGTGTGCAGCACCTGCAGCGGGATCGGCCTGAATCCATCAAGATGCGCCGAGGCATCGATCTTGGCGACCGCAGCCGGATCGTGGCGGGCGACCGATGTGCGCTGTCGGCCGCTCTGGGGGTTGTAGAGTTCGTTCAACAGGCCGGTCGTGCCCTCGACGTGCGCGCAGCAGAACGGGTGGTCGTCGCACAGCCTGCGCAGCGTCGCCATACCGCCCGCCGACATGCCACCGATCGCCATACGGCTTGCATCGAATAACCCGTCGTACTGCTGCTTCGCCTCGGCCAGTGCAGGGTCGATCTCATTGACCATCTGCGTGATAACCCGCACCGATTCGCTCGCCGAGTCCGCGCCCGGCTCGGCCCGCTCGCCATGGCCGGGCAGATCGAGCGCGATCGAAGCGATGCCCTTGCGCAGCAACCGAAGGTACCTGCCGTTGTCCAGTTCCTTGAACGCTGTCCGGCCGTGCATCCAGAGGAGCACGGGCGCGGGGCTCGTCCAATCCGGATGGACGATCATCGCGGGCACGCCCGCGAGCGTGGCGTGCCGGGCCTTGGCCGCGAGCGACGCGGGGAGTTTGGTGAGGGTGGGGTCCATCGGGGTTGGGAGAAGCGTCAGAGCGCCACTTCCGAGCCTGGCTCGATTTCTTCGGGCAGGTCGACGCCTTCGAGGTGCGAGGGATCGGTCGCGGTCAGCGGGCTGATCTCGATGGTGGCGATCACCTCGTTCTGGCTGTCTCGCGGGATGCGCACGCCGCGCGCTTCGAGCCACCTTGCCCCGCGCTCGACTTGCAGCGCCTTGCTGGTCTCGGGGCTGTCGTTGCCCTCGGCGTTCTTGATTGGAGCAAACTCCTCGACCCGGTCGGTCTCCAGCACGATCGAACGCTCAGCCAGCGGCAGCGCATCAAAGACGAACATCTCCAGCTTGACCGCGTTAGGCTCATCGGGCGTGACGCACCGGCCGTCGGCATCGGGATCGCAGAACGCGACCTTCTTATCCGCCCGGTGGAAGGGCAGGGCGTAGTCAGGGTTGGTCGCGACCCGGCTGAGAAAGTCGAGGCTCATGGCGTGGATCGCGATGGATCCGCCGTTGAACTTGAGCGAGCCATCGGGGTTGGTCTCTTGCTGGCGTTCCATGGGCATGTCGGAGTACTCGACGACAGCCGTGCGCCCGTTGATCTTGCAGAACAGGCCGACCTTCTCCTCGGCGTAGGCCTTAGCGACCATCTTGGACGACATCTCGGCTGAGCTGTCCGGCGCTGCCACATGCAGCCCGAGGAACACCGGGTCCACCGGCTTGACGGTCGCGTTGTCGACCTGGAAGTAGCTGAGGTGTTCGATGCCGCGCGCGCTCAGGGCATCAAGCGTGCCCGAGCGGTGCAGCGCGCGGATCGACCCGCCGTGGCCGTCGGGCGTGAGCGCGAGCGAACTGGGCGAGGCAAGCAGGGCTCGGCCGGTCTTGCGATCGAACGCGGGCATCGAGCCCTGCGGGAAGAAGCTCACGTCTTTGGGGTCGAGGCCGAAGTGCCGGTGCTGCTCGAAGAACTCGACGGTGGCCTCGTGGTTGAGATCGCTGGTCATGATGGCCCACGGGATGGGCTTGCCGTAGAGGGTGGATGCCTTGCGGATGGACTCAGCGAAGAGCTGAAAGAGGGGCTTACCCGAGATGGGCGACGCCGGGTAGCAGCCCTTGGGTCCGTCGTAGCCGAGCCGAGAGCCCTGCCCGCCCGCGACGGTGAAGCACGCGACCTTGCCAGCGCGCAGCAGGTCCTCGCCCGCCTTGCGGAACGTGGCCCGGTCCCAGTCGGCGGCCAGCGCGTAGTACGGCGCGGGCTCGACGCCCGCAGGCAGCTCGGCCACCGGCTTGGCTGTGACGTACGTCTTGACAAGCTCGGGAAACGTCTGCGGCTCGGCGGTCTCGATCTGCGAGACCAACTGCTGAAGTTCGTCCGCTTCAAGCTGGCCCGCGAACGCGAGGAGGTGGGCCTGGTGGACGGCTTCGAGTCTGGTGCGGAGCTGATCGAGCGCTTGGGTATCAGTGCTGGGCATAGGCGATGGTAGAGGCGGGGCGGTACCCTCGCCTTATGCCGAGACTCGATCTTGCCCGTCCGCCCAGACTCCCGATGGTGCTTCCCTCGATCCTATCCGCGGACTTCGCCCGGCTCGGAGACGACTGCCGTGAGGTGCTCGCGATGGGCGCCGATGGGCTGCACGTGGACGTGATGGACGGGCACTTCGTGCCAAACCTCACGATGGGGCCTGCGGTCGTAAAGTCGCTCAGGAAGGCTCTGCCAGCGGCCTGGCTGGATGTACACCTCATGGTCGATGACCCCGGCCCGATGCTCGAGCCGTTCGCTCAGGCTGGGGCGGACCACCTGACGGTGCACGCGGAGGTCGTACCAGAGGCCCAGCGAGCCGCGATGGTGGAGCGGATTCACGGGCTCGGCTGCTCGGCGGGGCTGGCCCTGAACCCCGACCGGCCCATAGAGGCCGACGAAGCCAGCTTTGGGCTGTTTGATCTGATCCTCATCATGAGCGTGTATCCCGGGTTCAGCGGGCAGTCGTTCATTCCCGAAGCGGTCGAGCGATGCCGGAGGGCACGCCAACTTGCCCCGAAGACGGTTCGGATCGAGATGGACGGCGGAATCGCGCCAGAGACCGCCCCGGCGGTACGGGCTGCGGGCTGCGAGTTGCTGGTCTCGGCGTCTGCGATCTTTGGCGTGGAATCTGTTGCCAGACAACGAGTTATCGATGAGTTGCGTGGATCTGTGTAGCCAATCATAATACGAACACAGCGGTATTCGAGAAAGCGTTGTCCCAATGCCTTGGGTGCTAGACTTGCGGCTTGGATTCGGCGGGCCAAGGTGGAGCCTTGGACCGGTGGAGCATGATGCATGGCTGAGAAACGTCGCGATGTGCGGTTGCTGCTGGTCACGACCGGCGCCACGGACTGGTGCCAGCAGCAACGGCTGCTGGGCTCGACCGATCTGCCGATGTCGCCTTCGGGCCTGAGGGCGATGCGGTCGGCTGCTGAGAAGCTCGGCACACAACAGGCCTTGAACGTGGTGCTGAGCGGCCCGGACGAGGGCAGCGAGACTACCGCGCAGGCGTTCGCTTCAGCCAACGGCACCAAGGTGCGCACGCTTGATGGGCTCGCCAACCCGTGCCTGGGGCTTTGGGAAGGGCTGAGCACAACCGACGCAGCGGAGAAGTTTGCCAAAGCGTTCAAGCAGTGGAGCGGAGACCCGTCGAGCGTGCTGCCGCCCGAGGGCGAGGCGTTCTCGGAGGCCGAGGACCGAATCTTGCGGACGCTCTCCAAAGCGGTTCTCAAGCTGAAGGGCACGGGCCCGGTGGCGGTGGTGCTAAGACCTACAGCGAGCGCGATCGTGCGATGCTGGCTTGAGTCATTGCCATCGAGCCGAGTGGGCTGGATGGCCGAGCGCACGCCGGTGACCGAGTGGCGAAGCGTGCCACGCGAGCGGTTTGATGCGGTGGTCCGAGCCCTCAAGACCGCGAGCTAGCCGCGATCGCTGGTATCGGCGGAGTCAGGACGACGAGTGAGCGCACAGGACAGCGAGCGGCCGGCGAACAGGCCGAGCCCCAAGAAGGAGCCCCCGATGACGAAGGCAGCGGTGCAGAGCTGGACCGCGTTGCGCCCGGCTCGCCGAACCTCGGTGCCCGAGGGCTCGTGGCTTCGCTGCCCCTCATGCGGGCAGATGATCTACCGCAGGCACATGGAAACCAACTTGCATGTCTGTCCCGAGTGCCAGCACCACTTCCGCATCGGCGCAAGCGAGCGGGTCAGCCAGCTTGTCGATACCGGCTCGTTCCAATCGGAGTTCGACGCCCTTCAGTCGCTCGATCCGCTGGAGTTCCGCGACGTCAAGGCGTATCCGGATCGCGTGCTCGCTGAGCAGCTCAAGAGCGGCAGGCCGGATGCGGTGCTCGCGGGCGAGTGCTTTATCAAGGGCCGGCCCGCGGTGCTGTGCTGCCTTGATCTCGGGTTCATGATGGGTTCGATGGGCAGCGTGGTGGGCGAGGTGGTGACGCGGTCGGTCGAGCGAGCGCTCGAGCGGGGCTTGCCGCTGGTGATCGTGAGTTGTTCTGGCGGCGCGCGCATGCAGGAGTCCGGGCTGTCGCTGATGCAGATGGCCAAGACCTCGGCGGCGCTGGCCAAGCTTGACCGGGCCGGGCTTTTGTTCATTAGCGTGCTCACCGACCCGACCACGGGGGGGGTGACAGCGAGCTTTGCGATGCTGGGCGATGTGATCCTCGCGGAACCCAAGGCACTCATCGGCTTCGCTGGGCCGAGGGTGATTCAACAGACGCTCCGGCAGGAATTGCCCGAGGGGTTCCAGCGGTCGGAGTTTCTGCGTGAGTGCGGCATGGTGGACCGGGTGGTGCCCCGCCATGAGCTGCGCAACGAGATCGCACGCCTGATCGACTACACGGGCGGATGAAGCAAGCCAAAGCGAACCCGCGCAAGCAGGCAGCCGAGTCTCAGCGAACGCTGCGCCCGTTCAGGCGGGGCGTGGTCGCTGGGCTGGGCTACGCGGTCGCACTCGGGCTGTCGATCGAGCCGATCGGTCTCTGGCCCGCTGGGCTGCTCGCACTGCCTTGGCTCGTGCTGGTGATGCTGCCAGTGGTGGGGATCAGCCCGGTGCGCACAGCGGTAGGTGTGGGCGTGGGCACGCTTGCGGTGTGGGCTTGGACGCACGGGTGGGTATTCGGCATCGCCTGGACTGGCGGGGTGCTTGTTTCCGCGCAGATGGCAGCATTCATCTTCCCCTTCGTATGGGTGGTGGGGCTTGTGTGCAGGCGGTGGGGCACGGGCTGGACGCTGGCGCTTTGGCCGATGGTGTGGGGC
>CAYGSG010000121.1:0-6130 GCA_964352615.1 uncultured Phycisphaeraceae bacterium | reverse complement strand
TACCGTCAAGACGCCGAAGACGTTCCGCAGGGACGCCGCCGCGGGACTCAAGCATTTGCACAACAAGCGGCTCAACGCCCAGCGAACAACAGCCAAGCCCAAGCCCAAGTCCAAGGGCAAGGCCAGCGGCCGCGGATGAGCTGATCTAGGCCAGTTCAAGGCCAACAGGGTCAAACGCCTCGGAGTGCTTCGACGTAAACCCTTAAAAAACAAGACCCTGCGAATGCAGGGCCTTATCGAAGCGGAGAGGGGGGGATTCGAACCCCCGTGGACCCGAAAGCCCAACTGGATTTCGAATCCAGCGCGATCAACCGCTCTGCCACCTCTCCGTGGATTCGGGCCACCAGTGTACCACGTCCGCCGCCGCTCGGCCTCTCAGAGGCCCTCGCTCTTTCGCATCCTCGGCCACGCAGGCTCCGCACTCGAGTCCACCCAGCGGATCCACACCCAGTCAACCAATCGAACCCCCCAGCCGCCGCTGACCGCGAGCCCCGCCACACCCGCGCCAAGGCACGCCCCGACCAGCACATCCGACGGGTAATGCGCCCCAGTCACCAGCCTGCCAAACCCCACAACCGCTGCCAGCACAGCAACCACCGGCATGAGTCTCGGGTAGAGCATCCCTAGAAACACGCTCATTACCACCGCCGCCGCCGTGTGGCTCGAGGGCATCGACCAGAGCGATGCCACGCCGTCGGCCCCGAAATCGATTGGCCGAACCACGGCTTCGCCGCTCAGTAAAGGCCTCGCGCCGATCGGGCCAAGAAACGTTGTCGGCTCGCCGTACACCGGTCTCGGCCTGCCGAGCGTCATCTTCAGCACCAACCCTACGAGCGTGGTCAGCGCGAGGGCCAAGCCCCAGTCCAGCAGCCTGCGTGTGCGTTTGGGGTCGAGCAGCGCGATCACCGCTGCTGCGATCAGCGAGAAACTGAGCTGGCCGTACTGCTGAAGCGCTTCCAACTCTCGGCGAACATCACCTCCGAGGCTGATCGAACCCGCCCAGCGAGCGACCAAGCCATCCATTGGCAGCAGCGCAACGCCTCCAAGAACAGCCAGCACCAGCGGGATCGCCCAGAGCCTTCGCCTGCCGTCACTCGCCCATGCCGCCAGCGGCGCGACCACCGCCCAAGCTCTATGCACCATTTGCACGGGCCAGCCAAGCTGCTGGGTATAGTCGCGGGACATGCTTCGACGGGTCGCATCCATGTGGCTGGCTCTCCCGGCGTGGCGTGCAGGCCTGCTCATCGCCGTCTGCTGCCTCGCAGTCTATGGCCCCGGCCTCGTTCTGCTCCCGACCATCGACCGCGACGAGGCTCGTTTCGCTCAGGCCAGTCGGCAGATGCTTGAAGCCGTCGTACGGACCGAGGCCCAGCGTGATCCCGACCTCCATTCGGGCGGCGCGGTTGTTCCGATGGTCGGCGGACGCGAACGCATCAACAAGCCGCCCATGATCTACTGGCTGCAAGCTGCTTCCGCTGGTGCCCTTACCCTGGGTCAGCCCGCCCGCGATGCCATCTGGATGTACCGCGTGCCGTCGCTTGTCGCTGCGATCGTCGCCGTGCTCTCGCTCTGGCGGATGGGCTGTCTTCGGCTGGGCCCGCGCATCGGCCTGCTCGCAGGCCTCATGCTCGCAGCGTCGCCGCTGTTCGCGTGGGAGGCACGCCAGGCTCGCTCCGACATGGTGCTCGTCGCGGCCACAACCGTTGCGATGGCGGCGCTCTGGTCACTCTTTGATGGAAAGGGCCGGCACTGGTACACACCGCTGGTGCTTTGGCTGGCCGTCACCATCGGGGTGCTCACCAAGGGGCCGGTCATTCTGCTCGTCGTCCTGTCCGCTGCGATCGCTGCCTCGCTCGCGGCCCGCCGCTGGCGGTGGCTCGTGCGCACGCAGCCATGGATCGGTGTCGTGCTCATCGCTGCGACGCTCGGGCCTTGGTTATTCGCCGTCGGCGAGCGCGTGGGACACGCCGAGTTGTGGGAGCGCATCCGCAGCGAAACACTCGGCCGCAGCCTCGAACCCGCCGAGGGCCACTGGGGACCGCCCGGCTACCACCTTGTGCTCACTGCGGTTCTATTCTGGCCGGGCGCCGCGCTCGCTGGCCGGGAGTTCTTTGGCTCTGTTGTTCGTCTGTTCACCGGGGCTACTGGTCGCCGTAAGCCGAGGCTCAACCTCGCCATGCTCGCCGCGTGGCTCATCCCAACGTGGGTCGTGATGGAACTGATCTCGACTAAGCTGCCGCACTACGTGCTGCCCCTGTATCCCGCACTCGCGCTGCTCAGCGCGCGCGCGGTGGTGACGACCCACCGAACCGGGCTCGATGCCTCCGCCGACCGAGGCCTCGCAATCGGGATCGGCCTCTGGCGATGGCTCGGTGTTGCTGTGTTCGTGGGCGTGCCCGTAGCGTTCGCGGTGCTGCTCCACTGGCTCTGGTGGCCTATCGCACTGGTGATGCTCCTCGCCGTAGGCCTGCCCCCAATGAATCCGTTCAAGATCGGCTGGCTGTGCGCGCACGAAAGGGCGTTAGTCGCCGCCAGCGCGTTCGCGCTGCTCGTTCCTATCGGGCTCGCTCTGAGTCCAAAGATCCACCTCGCCCAGCAGCTTGAACGAACGCTTGGGAAACCGATGCCGCAACATCTCGCAGCCGTCGGCTACCACGAAGACAGCCTGGTCTTTGCCACCCGGGGCACACTCGCTCGGCTCAGCAATGACGACGTCGAAGCATTCATTCGTGCCCACCCGGACGCGACGCTCATCACCCCTGCCGACAGCCCCATTGTGGGCACCAGAACCATCGGCGAAGTCGAGGGCTTCAACTACTCCAAGGGGCGCCACCAGTCGCTCTTGGTGGTGCGTCCCGGAGGCGAGACCCGATGAGCGAGCAAGAGCCTGCAAGCCCCGTGGGGCTGCTCATCGTGGACAAGCCGCTCGGCCCAAGCTCAATGGATGTCTGCCGGCGTGTCAAGGCCCATCTCCGCCGAGGCGGCGCCCCTAAACGCGTCAAGGTCGGCCACGGCGGCACACTCGATCCGCTCGCCTCGGGCGTGGTCGTGGTGCTCGTGGGCCGTGCAGCCACACGCCTCTCTGACCGCATCATGCAGGGCACCAAGGTCTACGAGACCACCGTCGATCTCTCCTGCACGTCTACCACCGATGACGCAGAAGGCGAGCGGACACCGGTCCACTTGGTCAAGCCGCCTTCGCTTGAAGAGGTACGCGCCGCGTGCGCACGGTGGACCGGCACGGTCGATCAGAGGCCGCCCGCGTACAGCGCTATCAAAGTGGGGGGGCGCCGCTCGTACGACTTGGCTCGCAAGGACCAAGCCGTCGAACTCGCAGCCCGTCCTGTGCGCATCGATGCCATCGAAATCGTTCGCTACGACTGGCCAACGCTCGAACTGCTCGTCACCTGCGGCAAGGGCACCTACATCCGAAGCCTCGGCCGGGACATCGGCGGGGTCATGGGCGCAGGAGGCATGCTCACCGCCCTTCGCCGAACCCGCGTTGGCGAGTTCAGGCTCGAACGCGCCATCTCGATGGACGCGCTGCCCGACCCGCTCACGCAGTCCGATCTGCTATCGCTCGAAGCGTTCGCTTCGCTCGCTGATGCGCCCGCGTGAAAGCCCCATCTGCATCGGTGATCTCGATCGTCCCAAAGCCGTCTTTGCGTAGACCGATCCGAACCGAGCCCGCAACCAGTTCGGCATCCCCTCCGCAGAGCGTGATGAGCGCTGTTGGTAGGTCGGTTTCTCGAGCGTTCAACTGAAGGGTCTCAGCGGGCGTCACAATGCTGAGCGCTTGCACCCCGCACTCGGCCAAGGCCGCGGCGATCGCCCTCGCTTCCAGCATGTTGTCGCTGAACGGGTCATGCTGCATCGTCGCCCGCTTCAGAACGGAGTACACCCAGCTCGCTGCCGGAGTCTGTGATCTCGGCCGGGTCGCAGCGGTCGTTGGCGTACCGCAGCGCCAGGTACGCTCCCTGCGCGCACGCGAGCAGCAGGCTGACCGCCACGCTGCTTAAGGCCACGCTCGCTGCCATCGCAAGCACCCCGGCTTGGGCGACCCAGCCGAGCGACGCGATTCCCAGCGAGAACCCCGCGACGGGCAGCAAAGACAACACGCTCGTCGCCGGCTGACGCAGGGTGTACGCAGCGGACCGCTGCACAGCGTCGATGGTGTCCGAGCCGTCCGCCGTGATCGACGCAAGCCCGATGGCTGCAAGCATCCACCACAAAATCGAGGCCACCGCCCACGCTGCGGGCACCGTGAGCCACACGTTCAGCAGCGCGAACACGCCCGACGCGAGAACCGCGCAGACCAACCCCACACCCGCTGCGGCCCGCTTGTTGGTCACTACAAAGCCAACCTCCCGGCTGGCTGGCCGTTTGCGGTCCACCGCCAGCTCGAGCGCCACGCTTCGCACGACCACCAATGCCGCCAGCGTGCTCAGAAGCGACGCGGGCAGCAGGGCGATGAGCATCATCAGCCCGCCAGGCTTAGCGATGGGCAGGCCCGCCGCCACAGCCCATGGCAGAAACGCCAGAGCCGAGAATCCCAACCGCTGAGGGCTCCACGCGGCCATCGTGCACCGGGCCATCCACACCAGCACGGGCCTGGTTGGCTCGGTCAGCGGCAAGTCCGCTGTGCTCGTCGCGGGCCTTTGGACCGGGTCTTGGAGGGCTTGGACAGGCGAGAGTTCCACGGGATCGGGGCTCCAGCATCGGGCGGCACGGACGCGCTCGCACGCAACTGTTTATAGTGACCAAGAGCGAACGGTGCGGCCAAGCCGCGTCAGAAGTTCAATAGAAGGGATCGGTCCAATGACTGGCATCGGAATCATGGGAATCATCGGGGTCATCGGTGCCCTCCTCGGCCTGCTGATTATCGTGGGCATCATCGTGGCTGTGATCTACAACGGGCTTGTCTCGGCCCGCGTCGATACCGACAACGCCTGGGCCCAGATCGATGTGCAGCTCAAACGCAGGCACGACCTGATCCCCAACCTCGTCGAGACCGTCAAGGGCTACGCCTCGCACGAGAGCGGCACGCTCGAAGCGGTCATCGCGGCGCGCACAAGAGCCGTGGCGGTGCCCGCTGGCGGTGCGAACGCGGCCCAGGCGTCCCAGGCCGAGGGCGAGTTGACCCAGGCGCTCGGCCGGCTGTTCGCGGTCGCCGAGGCGTACCCCGATCTCAAGGCCGACTCCGGCTTTGGCCAGCTTCAAGAAGAGCTATCCACCACCGAGAACAAGATCGGGTTTGCTCGCCAGCATTACAACGACATGGTGGCGAAGTACGTCTACAAGACTGGTGCGTTTCCGCAGAACATCATCGCAAGCCTCTTTAGCTTCAAGCCACGAGAGTACTACACAGTTGCCGACGGCGACGCGGCCCGCGAAGCGCCCAAGGTCTCCTTCTAAAGCGCATGACCAGCGCCCCCCGCAACAAACCAGCGGGTGACCAGCTTGATGCCATGCGCACCAAGCTGGCCGCCGAGATCAGCGCCTACCCGGGCCGGCTGACGTACCAGGACCTGATCCGCAAGAACAAGCGGGACAGCGCCCTGCTCATCGTGCTGATGCTGGCTCTGACTTCGCTGGTCGGGGCCGCCATCGCCACCGCGATAGCTGCGTATGGGGGGGCGAACGCGCCCCAGCACCTGATCCCGTCGGCGCTTCTCGGCCTCGCCGCGGCGTTCATCGTCGGGGTCGGTACGTCGCTATGGAGCTGGTTCAGCGGGACCAACGCGATCCTCCGCATGAGCGGCGCCCACGAGATTGCCAAGGCCGACGACCCGCAGCTGTGGAACGTGGTCGAGGAGATGGCGATCGCAGCGGGGCTGCCCATGCCCAGGGTGTACATCATCCGCGACAACGCGCTGAACGCCTTTGCTGCGGGCCGGGACCCCGAGCACGCGGTGGTGGCTATCACGCAGGGCCTGCGTGCTCGGCTGCCGAGAGATGAACTCCAGGCGGTCATCGCCCACGAGATGGCGCACGTTCGCCACCTTGACATTCGCTTCGCCATGCTCATGGCGACGCTCGTTGGGCTCGTGGTCTTTGCCGCCGATGCCTTTCTGCGGATCGCCTTCCGGGGCTCGATGCACGGCGGGTGCCGCTCGCGTGGCAAGAGCGA
>CAYGSG010000120.1:0-6211 GCA_964352615.1 uncultured Phycisphaeraceae bacterium | reverse complement strand
GGTTGTCATCGGGTGCGAAGTCTTCGAACGAGTCGAAGGCGTCGTGCTGGTGGTCGACCAAACGCAGCTTGGGGCCTGTGCCGTGCGTGCTGGGCGCGGGTGTTGGCTCAGGAGCTTGTTCTCGTGAGTGGGCCGGCGAGAGCGGGCCGTCGCCGAGGAAGAGGTCTGCGAGCGAATCGACCATCGCGGGGTCGGGCTCTTGGGTGCCATGGCGATGGACGGGCAGGTGGGTGTCGGCATCGAACATGCCCGCAATCGGCGAGGGATCGGGATCGTGCGCATTCTTGAACGAGGGGTCCATGTCGGGCTTCCTCAGGCTGCCCGAGATGCACGCATCGGGCGGTTGGTCTTTGGGCTGGGTTGGCGAGGGTTACGTCGCCTGGGTCATGGTTCCGGGCTGGCTGGGGGTTGGCTGGGATGCGGGCAGCACGCGGATGACGCTGTTGGGGTTGCCCTGGTCGTCGAGCTGCCACTCGGAGTTGTACGGGTCGGCGAGACGGTGGCCATCGACATCGAGCCGGTAGCGGTGCTCACCTGGTTCGAGTCGGACGCAGAGTTCGTAGACGCCCAGGGCCTCGTTTCGGCTGAGCTCTCGCGGCGCCCACTGGTTGAACTCGCCGATCACGCTGACCTTGTTGCCGAGTGCGAGCGGTTGAACGAAGAGCACGCCGCTGGTGGTATGCCTGGCACCGAAGAGCCTGCGTGCAGAATCGGTATCGGCGGGCTTGGTCTCGGCCTTGCTGTCAGGCATCGCTGGCGGCACGGCCATCTTGGCGCGCTCGGCGAGCTTGTTGGCGAGCGATTTGGCGCGGTCGTGCAGCTCGTCGATGTGCGCGCCGGTCTTGGCGATGACCTTGCGGGCGAGGCCTTCTTGTGCGCCGTTCTCGGTGCATACGACCGGTTGGCCCGGTTCGGGCTCGACCTGTTCGTGCGCCTCGCCGCTGCCGAGGGAGGGGAGCTGGCCGAGCACCCAGTCGCCGAGGGCCTGGTAATCGCTCGCGCCGATGGTCTGGTCGTCGTATTCGACGATGGGCTGACCGAAGCTGGCGGCTTCCTTGAGGGCGATGTCTCGGCGGATGACGGTGGGCACGACCTTGGAGCCGAACCGTCGGCGGAGTTCATCGAGCAGGTCTTCGCACAGCGAACTCTCGGGGTCGTGGAGTGTTGGGACGAGCCAGACGCGGAGTTCGTGGCCCATGCGGCGCGAGAGCGAACGCACGGTCGAGAGCTGCTTGGTGGCGCCCTGCAAGGAGAAGAACGAGGTTTCGACGGGCACGAGGGCTGCATCCGCCGCGACGAGCGCGTTGAAGGCGAGCAGGCCGATGGATGGCGAGCAATCGATGAGGCAGACGTCGTACCTTGGAGCGAGTTGGTGGAGCACCCGGCGGAGCCTGAGTTCTTTGTCGGGCTTGTCGACGAGCCCGCCGCCGATGGCTTCGAGGCCCGCCAGGCTCATGCGGCTGGGTGCGAGGTCAAGGCAGCGTGAGACCGGCCAGAGCAAGCGGTCGGCATCGAGCGGCTGATCGGCCCGGAGTGCGTCTGCAATATCGAGGTCGATGCGGGGTTCGGGGACGCCCAGGCCAGCAGCACAGTGCGATTGGGGGTCGAGGTCGACCAGCAAGGTCCTCTGGCCCGCTCGGGCGAGAACCGCTGCGAGGTTGATGGAGGTGGTGGTTTTGCCACACCCGCCCTTTTGATTGATGACCGCCAGTGTCCGCATCGTGCTTGCCCTCGTCAGGCCGACCCGTAGTACCCAGTAAGGGCGGTTATCGGGTCAGGTCAAACAAAAGCTTGAATGCAGCGGTCCACAGCCTCCCCACAGGCCACGCACAACCTGTCTACACAGGGGTTTCACTGGGTGATGATTGGGTCAGGCTCGGATGCGGTCCCAGCCCGCATCGATGGCGTTGGCTGGGCAGTCGTCGATCAGTCTGGCGCTTCCCGGTGCTGTCGGCAGGACGAGCCTGATCGCGCCTTGGGCGACCTTCTTATCCGAGAGCATGCGGGCTCGAAGCTCGTCGTTGGCGGGCAGGCCCTCGACCCGGATCGGCAGACCGAGACGGTTGAGCAAGGTGGACACGGAATCGCCGTAGGAAGGTTCGCAAAGGCCTGCTGCGGCAGCGGTTGCGCAGGCGGCGACCAGTCCCAGGGCCACCGCTTCGCCGTGGTGGAGCGGGGCATCGCCCGGCTTACCAGTAGGCGAGAGATGCTCGATGGGTTCGATGGCGTGGGCGAAGGTGTGACCCAGATTGAGGGTGGCCCGGCCGTGTGCTGAGCCGGCTGCTGCGAGTTCGCGTTCGTCGTGCTCGACGACTCGGGCTTTGAGCTGAACGGAACGGGTGACGAGCGAGTCCATCGCAGCGGGTTCGAGCTCGGCGAGGGCGTCTGCATGGATGCGGAGCCAGTCGAGGGCGTCTGGGTCGTCGTGGTCTGCGGAGAGCATGGCGTGCTTGACGCACTCGGCGAGGCCGCTTGTGCGGTGGCGGGCATCCAGCGTGGCGAGCGTGTCAAGGTCGGCGAGCACGAGCGAGGGCTGGTGGAACGCGCCGGCCATGTTTTTGATGAGCCCGCCGGTGTGGGCGGTGAGGTTGACGCCTGTCTTCCCGCCGACGGAGGCATCGACCATGCTGAGCAGCGTGGTCGGGCAGACGACGCTCGGCACGCCGCGCCGGTAGGCGGATGCAGCGAAGCCCGCGACATCGCCGACGATCCCGCCGCCGACCGCGATGATCGGATGGGCACGTTCGAGGCCGGCGTTGGCTGCGGCCTGAAGCACCTCGGCGAAGGTGGCGATGGTCTTGGTGCGCTCGGTCGGGGTGATGTCGATGCGGTGGGCCTCGATGCCGGCATGGGCGAGCGACGCCACGATCCGGTCAACGTGGGGTTGGGCGCCCGTGTCAGCGACGACGAGGGCCTTGGTTGGTGTGTACCCGAGCGCGTCGCTGAGTCTGGCGGCTGCCTGCGTCAGCAGGTCGCGCCCGATGGCGACCTCGTAGGTTCGATCGCCGAGGCGAACGGGGATGGTGGTGGAATCAGGCATGAATCGATGGGGCAAGATAGGTGTGAGCCGGGTCAATCGGCTGGATGCTGGCGTGGCGGATGGCCGTCGTGGGGTCGGTAGGTCATGGTGTCGGCGACGGTGTTGTCCTCGTTCATGAGGAGCACCTTGGGCGAGAGCTGGTCGTACTCGGCGTCATCGATGAGCGCGTAGTGCATGATGATGAGGCGATCGCCTTGCTCAACTTTGTGGGCCGCAGCGCCGTTGACTTCGATGGCTCCCGAGCCCGGCTCGCCTCGGAAGATGTAGGTTTCGAATCGTTCGCCGTTGCGGCAGTTGGCGATCTCGACAGCGTCGTTGACACGCATGGAGCAGCGTTCGAGCAGGTCGGCATCGATGGTGATGGAGCCAACGTAGTTGGGCAGCGCCTTGGTGACGCAGGCCATGTGGATCTTGCTGTGCAGCACTTTGCGGAGCATGGGCCTCAGCCGTCCTGGTTCACCTGCTTGCGCGCGCCGGGCCCGCCGTCGGGTTCTTCCCACTGCACACGGTCTGCATCGCCCCAGAGCGTTTCGAGGTCGTAGTGCAGGCGGGTGTCGGGCTCGAAGAGATGGACGACGACATCGACGAAGTCGGCGAGGAGCCAGTCGGCGTTCTGGTCGGTCGAGATCCTGAACGCGGGGAAGCCGGCATCCTTGCCGAGGTCGTCGATGTGGTGGAGCACGGAGCGCATCTGCCGCTCGCTGGTGCCCGATGCGATGACGATGTAGTCGGTGACTTGGCTTAGCTCGCGGACATCGAGCAGGCGGACGTGGGTGCACTTGTCGTCGCGGCAGAGCCTGGCTGCATCGATGGCGAACGACCGCGTGAGCTTTGGGTCGGCGACGGTTCTGGCGGGGAAGCGTGAACTCCCGACGGGCGCTGTGGAGCCGCCGAGCGGTTCGCTGCTCTGGTCATCGGGGTGCAGGAGGTGCGGAGGCTGGTTCATAGATGGCTAAGCGTAGACCCGGTTGGCCGGGGCCGCAGCGGGCCGCAAGCGGGCGATACCCTTGCTGGCCAGAGTCTCCGACTGAGAAAGCACCGATCTTGAACCTGCACGCGGTCATCCCGACGCACGATCCGGACCCCGCTGGGCTTAACGCCGCGGTGGGCAGCGCTGTTCGCGTGGCAGGGATGAGCCGGGTGTGGGTGGTTGACGACGGCTCCGCGAGGCCGATCGAGCGGGGTTCGGTGCTCACCGATGCGCGGGTGACGATGCTTCGGCAGGAGAACGCGGGACCGTCGAGCGCCCGCAACGCAGGTCTTGACGCGGCATGCGGATCGTCGGTGCGCGCCGATGCGGTGGTGCTGCTTGATGACGATGACGAACTTGTTGCTGAGGGCGTGGGAGCGATGGTGAGCCTCGCGGAACAGCTTGGAGCGAGCGCTGTCGTGTCGGCACGCGAGCAGGTCTATCGGTCAGTCGACGGTGAGCGCACGGAAATGAAACCCGTGCCGAGCGAGTGGGCTGATCGCGTGCTGCCTCGCGCGGGCGCTGTGTTTACGCCGATCGGCTTGTTCGGCGCCTCGGGCTGTCTGGTCGCGGGGCCGGCGCTGCGTGCAGGCGTGCGGTTTGATGGTGATCTGTGGATCGGTGAGGACCGGGATTTTCTGAGACGGTGCGCTGATGCGGGACCGATCGGGGTGTGCGCGCAGCTGGCGGTGCGCGTGACGATGCACGATGATGGATCGAATCTGTCGGGCCTGGCGCATCTTGAACGCCGGGTTCGTGACCACCTTGTGTTGTTGGGTCGGCATTACGAGCCGGTGGATGACGGCGTGTGGGAGGCGGCGACGCTGTGGCTGGTGAACCGGTGTGCGAAGGCGGGTTTCCCAGAGAGTGCTAAGTTGTTGGCGGCCGAGTGCTCACAACGTGGCTGGTCGATTCCGCTTAAGACGCGCGCGCGGCTGTGGGCCCGGGGGAAGCGGGCATGAAAGCGTGCATCGGGCTTTGTACGTTCAACGGCGGTAAGCGGCTGCCGGAGACGCTGGCGGCGCTGGGCGCGATGGATGCCACGGGCGCTGAGTTGACGCGTGTGGTTGTGGTGGACAATGCATCGACCGATGGCACGGCGGACGTGGTTCGTGCGCACGCGGCGCTGGCCAACGGGCTTGGGGTCGAGTTGTTGGCCGAGCCCGAAGCGGGCAAGACCAACGCGATGCGTGCGCTCTTCGCGCGTACCGATGAGCCGATCGTGCTGACGCTTGATGATGACTGTTTGCCGGGTGCGAACTGGGCAAAGGGCATGATGGAAGCGTTCGCTTCGTGCGATCGCGCGGGGGTCGTCGGCGGGCCGGTGCGCAACCAGTGGCGCCGCGCAGACGGGAGCATCGGCGAGCCTACTCGGCTGGCTGCTGTCTATAGGCGGAGCCTGGGCGATCAGGACATGGGGCCCAAGCGGCGGGCGCTGAGCGGCAGTGGCGAGTTCTTGATGGGCGCTTCGATGGGTGTTCGGCGCGAGGCGCTCGAAGCCAGCGGATGGCTGGAGCGGGTGCTGCTGGAGAGTCGAACGGGCAGCGGGCTCGAGTGCGGCGCGGAGGACGCGGAGGTTTGCATCCGCATCAGGGATGCTGGCTGGGAGGTTGTGTACGAGCCGAGCGCACCGATGGAGCATGTGATCTACGCGCAGCGGCAGACCGGGGCGTACCTGGCCAAGCTGCGCGGAGCGATCTGCCGGGGCGAGCCGGCGCTGGCGTGGGTTGCGGGCGAGGTGAGCGGGATTGAAGAAGCGGAGCGGAAGGCAGCGCGCGCGCGGCGGCTGTACTACAAGACGCTCATCGGGACGTGGAACAGCAGGCGGCGGATACGGCTTGCTGAGCGGCGCGGCAAGATGGATGGGTGGGCGGCGCTGGTCGAGCGAATGAAAGAGACAGGCGCGTGACTGTTAGGTTCTGATCGTGCGCACAGCGGCTTCGACCGACCGGCCGAGCTTGCTGAGGCCCTTGATCGGTGGTCGGTATAGGGCCTTGGGCTGGTCGAAGTAGGGCTCGACGCCGACGAATTGGCGGAACGCAGAGCGGTAGCGCAGCAGCTTTCGGCCCGACTTGTTCATGTGGAAGATCATCCAGTCGCGGCTCTCGGGCCAGGCGAGCGTCTTTCTACCGGTGGATCTGCAGTGCGCACGCCACGCCCATTCGACGAGCGCACGCTCGAAGCCCGCATCCGCGCCAAGA
>CAYGSG010000119.1:0-6480 GCA_964352615.1 uncultured Phycisphaeraceae bacterium | reverse complement strand
TCGCGCAACCCAACACGCGCCAAGCAGCGCTAGACCTGCGGTGAAGACGCTCTAGCGATCTGCTTACTACTGCCTGGTTTCCAGCGCTTCAATGACCCGCGTGCTAATCAGCCTCGCTTCGTCACTCGACAAGAATTGCTGTGTAGCACTGGCATTGACAGGGCTGGTCAACAGCGTGAGTGCCCGGTGCAGGGCTTCGAGTTGGCGCACAAGCGAGTCTTGGTAACCACTATCGCTTCGCCACTGAGGCAGAAACTTGTCCAACTCTACAAGAGCTTCGTCGAACAACTCGGCATCGGTCAGCCAGCAGACATGAGCCGATCTCCACAGGCGTGTCTGGATGTCGGATTCGCCATACACCTTTGCTGCTTCCGCCGCACGCTGCTCAGCAATGCGTACCCGCTCTTCGTTGATGGTTCCAAGCACGTCCGGCTCTAGCCGCACACCTGATTCCGAGAGGCTACGAACGAGTGTGAGCAAGACTACCCAGTCACGTCCAGCAGAGCGTTTCGTGTTCTCGCTGATGGCAGCAGCCTGGATGGTTCCTGTGAATGTCTTGAGCCGTCGTCCGTTCTCCGCTTCCTCAGCCAGTTCGCGAGCCTCAACTACCGCGAGCTGCTCCCGATGCTCAGCCTCGGTAACTCGCAGGTCTGCGGCATGCCCAACTCGCTGGGCAGTGAGCGCGGATGTAGCGCCGATGACCAGCCCGCCGATCACCAGCCACGCCAACAGGGCTACCGGTGACCGCTGGGCAAAGAGCTGAACGCGACGAGCCGAACTGGGGGCATTCCAGTCCAGTGGTCGACGGTCCAGCCAACTGCGTAAATCTCGCGCAAGGCCTTGCGCTGAGTCATACCGATTTTCAGGCTGGCGGGATAACGCGCGGCCAAGAACTGCTTGCAGGTCGTGGTCCAGGCCTTGGAGACCTTGCTCGACCGCTCGACTGTTGGACTGCGCGTTAAGGAAGAACTCTGATTCCTCGAGCGACTGTCCGTTCGGGATTGTTCCGGATAGGAGCCACAGGCAGAGCCCACCCAATGCATAAACATCGGCCTTGGGGAGTGATGGATCCCCCACACGGTGATAGATCTCAGGAGCGACAAAGCCAAGTGAACCCAGCGGTCGCTGGGCCGGGTGCCAGGTTTCAAATCGAGTGAGACCCAGACCGAAATCGATCAGCTTCGCATCGCCACTTGATGTTACCATGACGTTGCGAGGGTGAATGTCGAGGTGGCACAAACCCATTGCGTGGGCAGAGCCCATCGCCTCGATGACCGGCAACATGGTATCGAGTCGCGATCGCTGCGATAAACCCTTCGCGTCTCGCCATTCCGCGGCCGTAAGCCCTTCAATAAACTCGTAGATGATGAAGCACTCTTCACCGTGCTCTCCAGCGTCGAGCACCCTCGCCACGGCAGGATTGTCTATGTGTCGCGCACGACGAGCTTCGGCGAGCACATCGCTGAGGCGCATCCCAGTCCAATCGGGGATGATCTTGATCGCGACCCACACGGGCTTGGCGGCGGCTGACATCAGACGGTCGAGTGCCTTGTAGACGTACCCCCGCGTCCCTCTTCCTAGGAGTTCGTGCAACTCGTATCGGGCTTCTCCATGCCAGGTTTGCGGGCCATAGGGGCATGGCAGTTCTCTTGATGGCGTGTCAGGCCATTCTTCTTCTGCCTCATCGCCCATCAACTCCTGGACGAGTTCGACTTCATCCACTTGAACGGCGTAGCTCGGATAGTCCCGCTTTAGCTCTTCAACGAGAGCCACTCGCTCGAACCCCAGCCGCCTCCCGTTTTCAAGCGTTGCCGTGATAGCCGCATGCAGGTTGGAGCCGCCTCGCGAAAGACCCGGTATTCCATCGAGATACCTCTGTAGCCGCACGTGCCTACCGGCTTCAGCCTCAGAGACTGCGTCAGCGAGGAGGAGATCCCATATGTCATCCTCAGTGACGTGATCGATGGTTGCGAGCGGCGGGAACCGACCGATACGCGAAGATGGGGTAGTGTCGTGGGAGCCGCTCATGGCTGAGCTTTCTCGAATCGCTCGCGGAGAAGTGATCTGATCCGGCTCCACCGCTTGCGTGTCGTTTGGGCGGTGAGATCGAGCCTCTCGCCGATTTCGGAGTGATTCAGACCGTGGAGCCACATCGCCAGAATTCTCCTGTCGCGTAAATCCGGTAGTGCCGCAAACGCTTCTTCCAGCAACTCATTGACATCACTGTCAGCCGGCTTCAGTCCAGACTTACCCAAAAAGCGATGTGCCCACGCTGAGTCGGGGGCCTCAACGCTCTGGATGCGTCTGAGTAGCCGGTGCTTGTCCACGACGGCTTGCCGGACCATGCGGACAAGTAGCGCGCCGAGGTGCCCGTTGTCGTTGAGTTGCAGATCTCCACTCTTGAGCGCGCGATCGAGCTTGCGAGTCACGGTCCCGAGCACGTCACCGGTGTCAAACAGCTTTCTGAGCGAGCCTCGTAGCCGTTGGCGGATCTGCCTCTCGATCAGCGGCCGGTAGCGATGAATGGCCTCCGCGAGTGCTTCGCGGTCACCACAGCGGATTCGCTCCATCAGCTCAGTAGGGGAAAATTCAGTTTTTTCGTATGCCGTCGTCACACCATGTCCTCGGCAGGCGTGCCCGCTCGTGAAGCCCATCAGGCAACTCAAAAAGGAGCACGCACTTGCATATCCATAATTCGCTCTTGCTCGCACTCGCTATCACGGCCTTGGTCGGTTTTTCGACAGCCGAAGCCTATAGCAGCAGCGTACCCACATCTGCCGTGCCGTCAAGCGTTTACGCCCAGTCGATCCTGCCGGATGACCCTGATCCCGAAGACGATCCGGAAGAAGATGACTCCGATCATTGGGACATCCTTGAGGCCCTCACGGCTATCTTGTGCATGATCGTAGAGTGCAATGTAGATCCGTGGCATCCAGCTTCCGATGTGACATCCGAAGCACAGGTCATCAGCCGAATTGAGAGTCAGATTTCGTCATTCAACGCGAACGGCATACTCCCCGGTCTCTCCCCCTCGCAGAGGCTCCAAGGTGCCAGCGATGCCGCGACTTTGGCGGCATTCCTCGTCTCATTCGAAGGGCTATTGGACCAACAACTCGAGACACAATACTTGGTAGCACTCGACGGGATGATCGAACAACTGGTTGCTCCGTGAGCGGCGAGAGTAACCCAAACTCTGCGTCATGTGCAAAGTTGACGGCGAGACTTCAAGACATTCTTGCTGGCCAGTCGTTCCGCGAACTTGGTGATGCAACCGGCGTATCGGCGGAGACCGCTCGCCGCTACTTGCGGGGCGAGCGCCCATCCACTCAGTTCATCGAGCGGGTTTGCCTTCTACACGGGATCAGCGCGAACTGGCTCCTCCTCGGCATCGGGCCAAAGTGTCTCCCCGACCTGCCTCTTGCCTACGCAAAGCTCGCAAGTTCAGACTTGCTCGTGGACGAGTTGGCCGAGCGTGCAAAGCAGCTCCTCGCCAGCGGAGCCGCGGCGATAGAGCTGAAGCCAAGTCCGCCACCCCGTGCACTGAAGGAAGAGCCCGAAACCGGCACCGGTGAGTCGTGTACGGCTGCTCCAAAGTACCAGACATGATCGTCCAGCTCATCGTCGGCAACGCTGCAAGTGGGGCCGGTGTCTAGGCAGCATGTGAGAGCGGTGCATCATCGGTGCTCAGGGCGCACGTCGTGAGAGCTCGGCATGGCCCCAGCGTCTCCATTCTTCGGTCTCACCGCGTATCGCGATGAGCTCTACGAGTTGTGGCAGGTCTTCCTGCGGCACGCCGTTCTTGACCTGGCACCGTGCGTAGGCCTGGACCGCGGGCATGTAGTCGGGCCAGACTTCGAGGGCCGAGCGGTACTCGTCCATGGCGCTGTCGATCTGTCCCGCGCGCTCAAGTGTCATGGCAAGGTTGGTGCGGGGGTCGGGGTGACCGGGCATCAGTTTCCTAGCCCAGGTCAACGCAGCGAGCTGGCACTGGGACACCAGCGCAGCCCCGCCCGACTGGGTCCTCGACTACGGGGATGTGGTCCGCCGCTACCGCTACGACGGCTTTGGAAGGCTGATCCGCACGGAGTCACCGCTGCGCCCGGGCAGCACCGCAAGTGGCTTCTTCACCGAAGACTTCTACTACGACGGCGTCCGCCGCGTCCAGGAACGCGTCACCGATCCCGAAGATCTGGCCGTCAACGACCAGCTCCGCCGCGAGTACGTCTGGGGCGGCGGCGATGCCGGCTTTGACGAACTCCTCGTTCAGCACGACGGTGACGAGTGGGCGGACCGCAACACCGGCTGGTGGTCGCTGTTCGACACAGCGGGCAACATGGCCGCGCTCTGCGATCTTGATGCCAACGGCACGGCACGGGTCGCAGCCCAGTGGTCCTACGAGCCCTACGGCGATGTGATCGCTGCCGAGCACAACATCGAAGCGTTCCCCGTCCAGACCCTCGGCCACAAGGGCCTGTTCCTCGATCGGCTGGACTTCTTCATCGATCTGGCCTCCAAGCAGAGGCCGTATTCTTGCTCGATCCCTCACCCTACTTAATGGATTAGGAAACGGGTTTGGGCGCATTCCTGGCCGCTCTGTTCGACGTCGAACAGGTACGCAAATGCCGCGTTCAGCTGAGATAACGGAGAAAGCGGGCGACCGGGATCGAACCGGCAACATTCAGCTTGGAAGGCTGACGCTCTACCAATTGAGCTACGCCCGCGAAGATGCCATCATACCTGCGGGCTCAACACCCGGCTCGTAATTCCCAAGCTCCTTGAGGCGCTAGCCCTTCGCCGTCCTCGGCATCGCCACTGCACGCATAGCCATAAACAGCGGGATCTCCCGGCGAACGCGGTTCTCCTCGGTAGCCCGCCTGCCGGGCTCGCTGGCGCGCTGGCTCGTCCATTCTTCGATGCGTTCGATCGCGAACCCCGCTGACCCGAGGGCCGCGGTGTACGCCTGCAGCGGGCGGTGGTAGGTCCAGGTCGTGACCGCACGCCGGCCGTGTGCTGCTTGGCCCGGGTTCATGACGATCGAACTGCGGAACGTCGACAAGTACCCACTCATGGTGCGCACGCATTTCTCGCCGCCGGATTCGTCTTCTTCCCAGTGCCAGCCGCTCTGCTGGGGAGCGCGGAACGCCGGGTGGAGCATGACCATCACGAATCGGCCGTTGTCGCGGAGCATCGTGCGCACACCTGTGAACACCGGCTCGATCGGATCGATGTTCATCGCGGCCATCACCAGCGATGCCGAGTCGAACGATGCCTCGCCGCCGAGTTGCTCAACATGCTGGGCTAGCTCGCGGGCATCCATTACCATGAACTCTACCTGCCCCGGGGCGCCTTGCAGATGCTTGTGGGCTGCATCGATCAGTCTCGGCGAAAGGTCGAGCCCCACAACGCTTGCGCCGCGTTGGAGCAGGCCTGCGGCGAGCACGCCCTGCCCGCACGCCACGTCCAGCACCCGCTGATCCGGCTTAGGGTTGAGCAGCCTCAGTGAACCGGGCACGATCACGCGCTGGTGGTGGTCGCTGCCGCGCTGATCGAGCAGCGAGTCGTACCAGCCCGCGACGTGGTCCCACGACGAATCGGTCTGGTCATCGGTGGCATCAGTCGGATGGTCCGTTTCTTCAAGCTCTGGCTCGGCCCGATCGTCCTTGTGCAGCCCGATCGCTTTGAAGAACGAGTGCGGCGGCTCGTGCTGAAAGCGCAGCGACTCGCCGGTCTTCGGATGGGTAAACCCAAGCTCGCACGCGTGCAGCGCCAGGCGTCGGCACGGGTCGGGGTGGTCTTCGCCGCCATACACGCGGTCGCCCGCGACAGGGTGCCCAATCGAGGCGAGTTGCACACGGATCTGGTGCTTGCGTCCGGACTCAAGACGAACGCGCAGCATCGATAGGCCCCGGGCCTGGTGTTCGAGCTTGAAGTGCGTGATCGCCTCTTTGGCATCGCCGAGGCGAACATCATCAGGGGAGACGCACTCCATCGACTTGTCGTACCGCTCGCGGACGTAGGACTTGATCGTCCCAGCGAGCGGCGAGCGGGCTTGCTCCTCGGCGGATCGGTCATCCTCGAACCCGCCTGCCACGACAGCCCGGTAGATGCGGTGCATCCGTCGTGACCGAAGTTCTTCCTTGAGGTGCTCGAAAGCCGGCTCACTCTTGGCAAAGACCATCAGGCCCGAGGATTCGCGGTCGAGGCGGTGGATGATCCAGACGCGTGGGCGCGATCGGCCCCGCTTGGCATGCGACTTGACGTGCTGCTTGGCAAAGAGGAAGGCGCTGGGCGTCTCGATGTCGCCCGGTTCGGGCGAGGCCGAAAGCAAACCCGCGGGCTTGGCGATCACGAGCACGTCCGCGTCCTCGAAGACGACCTCGGGGTTGATGTGCGGGCCGCGCCTCCGGCTAAGCAATTTGTCCTGCGCATGGCCGCCCGCAGCGGGGCGGCCATGCGCAGGACAAATTGCTTAGCCGGAGG
>CAYGSG010000118.1:0-6523 GCA_964352615.1 uncultured Phycisphaeraceae bacterium | reverse complement strand
CGGAGGCGGTGGTGGTGGTGACAACGGCGGAGGAGGAGACAACGGTGGCGGCGGCGGGATGACGGTGATCGATCCGGGCCTTCGCGGCGATCAGTTCATCACGGCCTTCATGGATGCGGCCCCCAACGGGCTCGCCGATGGAGACTTCGTCCGCGACCTGCTGATCAGCATCGTGCCTGGCCCGGCCTACTCGAAGGCCGACTGGACCGCTGAAAACTACTGGTTCCAGGACAGCACAGGCAACGTGTGGTCCATGTGGCACGGCGGGCTTGTCCACGCCAAGGACAACGGCGAGCACCGCTGGGTGCTGACCAATCTTGCTCAGGCAGGCGGGCTCACCGGCACGGTGCAGTTCGAGCCGGGCTCGATGTCGGGCGTGATCGCGGCGTGGCGGGCCTTTAGCATTCAGGGCATCTCGAACGGCCAATTGGTCAGCCTGTGGTGGTCGCCTCAGGCGGCGGAAAACCAATGGGGCAACAACGCCAACGGCTGGGTGCTCACGCCGTTCAGCGCCTCGGTGCTCAACGACCCGATGACGGGCCTCCCGATGACTTCGCTCCCCACGTTTACTGCGTTCAGCGAGACGCAGAGCAACGGCCAGACCACCTTCGACCCGAGGGAAAGCCGTGAGGAACTCGCTGGAGGCATGTCGGTCGTGCTGGTGGCGACCACCGGCGACGTCTTCGTGGCCACGTTCACCACGGTGCACCAGAGCATCCCCGGGGCCAGACCCGACCTGCGCGCAAAGTGGTTGCTCGAACCGCTGGCACAGGTGCCGAGCGTGGCGCACCTTGGGTTATTGAACCAGGTGTCGGACTTCGAAACGCTGTACCGGGGTAGGGCGGGGCTCTGAGACGGGCACGAACGGATAGGGTTTTGATCGGCATTGACCGCGGACACCCGCGCCGAGGCTCGAAACCTGAACCCTTCGACCCTTGACAGCCGAAACACACACAGACAGACCGCGATCGAAGCTACCTTGACACGGTCACGGGCTTACGATCGACCAGATTTCTAGAAGACCATTCCCTCTTTACTCTTAGAGATGAGACCTTTCCATGCGCACCGCACCGAGCGATCGTCGCCGTCGTCTTTCCCGTACCGCGCAGCGTCTGCTTTCGGCCGAGGGCCGAGCGATGTGCGAGGCACTCGAAGAGCGGAAGCTGTTGGCGACGTTTGTCGTTGACTCTCTCGACACCGTCAACGATGGCAATCGTGATCCGGGCAACTTTGCGTTGATCGAGGCCATCGCGGATGCCAACGCGACGCCCGAGCCCGACCTGATCGTGATCAGCGAGAGCCTAGCCGGCCAGACGCTCAATGTGCCCGCCGACTTTGACATCACGCGGCCCACAGCGTTCCGTGGCCCAACGACCGGCACGTTCACGATCTCTGGTCAGGACACGACGCGGATCTTCAACATCAACGATGGCAATTCAAGCGACGATGTCGAGGTGCTGATCCAGAACCTCATCCTGACCAACGGCAACTCGGGGAGCGAGTTCGGCGGCGCGATCCGCTCGTTCGAAGAACTGACGCTCGACAATGTCATCATCCGCAACAGCACCGGCGAGTTCGGCGGCGGCGTGTACGTCGGCAATGGAACCCTCTCAGCCAACGCCACCACACGGTTCGAGAACAACACGGCGACCACCGCTGGCGGCGGTATCTACGCGAACAGCGACACGTCGGTGACGCTGAATGGTACCTTCGTGACGGGCAACACCGCTGACAGCGCCGGCGGCGGACTTGGAGCGGGAAGCAACACGGACGTGACCCTCACAAATGCACATATCCGCGACAACACCGTGACCAACGGCAGCGGCGGCGGCGTGTACACCAGCGACGGCTCGTCGCTCACGATCACCAGCAGTGTGTTTATGGGCAATGCAGCCAGCGGCAACGGCGGAGGCGCCTTCGCTTCCGGTATCGACACCGTGACGGTGACGAACTCGCCATTCTCTG
Organism: uncultured Phycisphaeraceae bacterium; assembly: GCA_964352615.1. Classification (GTDB taxonomy): domain Bacteria; phylum Planctomycetota; class Phycisphaerae; order Phycisphaerales; family UBA1924; genus OFTM382. Next base: position 4,558 of record CAYGSG010000118.1, on the reverse strand, counting down.
CGAACAGCGCTAACAACAACGGCGGCGGAGCGCTCCTCTCGATCGCCAACAACGGGTCGATGTCCATCACAGCCTCACTCTTTGAGATGAACACCGCCGGCTCCAGCGGCGGCGGGCTTGATCTGGCGATGAGCACGTCAGGTACCATCGAACTCGACATGATGACGCTCACCGGCAATGAAGCGACCGGGTCGGGCGGCGGGCTTCGCATCGTCACGGCTGGCGGACAAGCGACGATCTCCAACTCGACGTTCGGCTCGAACACGGCTGTGGTCGATGGCGGCGCGATCGAAACACTTGCTCAGACGCTAACAATCTTTAACTCGACGCTCGAAATGAACTCGGCCAGCCAGGGCGGTGCGATCTCGTTCAGCAGTGCGGGCACCAGTTCGCTCTTCATATCCGAGTCCACCATCGGTAGTAACACCGCTGCGAGCAACGGCGGCGGCGTGTATGTACGCAAGCCGTTCTCGACAAGCAGCTCTCAGCCGGTTCTCAGAGTCACTGACTCGATGATCTCAAGCAACACCGCTACGGCCGGCGGCGGCATCTATGTGTCGGGTGATGAGAACACAGGCATCGAGGTCGTGGATTCGACCATCAGCTCGAACACGGCCAGCAGCATCGGCGGCGGCATCATGCTTACGGGCATCAATGACGAAGCCTCCTTCACCTTCGAACTCACGGACTCAACGGTCAGCAACAACCGGGCCAACACGCTTGACGGAGGAGGCATCTATTCGACTGCCGGCCTGCTCACGATCGACGGCTCCACCATCAGCGGAAACACTGCTGCTCGCAACGGCGGCGGCATTCTCGATGCCTCGACCTTCGGGGAAATCACGAACACGACGATCAGCGGCAACACGGCGACCCTTCTAGGCGGTGGGTACTTCAAGGCCCGAACGGGCGTAACCGGTCGCTTCACCGGCTCGCTCATCAGTGACAACCTTTCGAGCACCAGCGATGGCGGCGGCATCTACTTCCGAGGCTCTCAGTTCTCTCTCAGCAACTCGACCGTGTCGGGCAATACCGCCAACTTAGGAGCCGGAATCCGGCTCGATCAGACGAGCAACGCCCGCATCAACAACTCAACCATTACCGACAACACCGCACGCGGCCAGTTGGGCGGCATCGGTGCGAGCAGCTCCTCAATCGATCTCACCAGCACGATTCTTGCTGGCAACCATGATGCCAACGGCCTCGATCCCGATGTCGATGTCAGCAGCCTCAGCGCCAACAACAACAACCTGATCAACACCGATCCCGTGCTCACCGAGCTTGGCGACTTTGGCGGACCGACGCTCACCTTCATGCCGATCGAAGGCAGCCCGGCTCTGAACGCGGGCATCAACGACTTCGGCCTTACCACCGACGCGCGCGGCTTTGCCCGAAACGACGGCAACGGCATCGACATCGGCGCCACCGAGGCGTACCGCCCCACCGTCACACTCGGCGCGCAGACGGTCTCGATCGCCGACCGTGCGGTCGTCATCAACGTCACCTCCGCCAACGACGTGGACGGTTCCGTCACCGGCATCATGGTCTACCGCGATGCCAACAGCAACGGCACCGCCGACGAGAACGAGCTCATCGACACGATCATGCTCGGGGGTACGGTCACGCTGCCCGTCGAACAGCTCCCCGTCGGCACCAGCAACCTGCTGCTCGTTCCCGTCGACAACACGGGCCTGCTCGGCACCGGCTCCACCGGCAGCGTCACGCTGCAAGCAGTGCCCGGGTTCGACAGCGTGTCGCTTGTCGATTTCAACAACAACACGACGACCTCGATCGAGCGTGACCGGATGTTCACGATCAACGCGACGAGTCCGGTCCTCAACGACGCTGCGGGCTCCATTCTCGCTTTCGAGGTGTTCGTTGACCGCAACGGCAACGGCCAGCCCGACGACGGCGAACTGCTCGGCCAGGGCGCGTACACCGAGGACACCACCGGCTCTGGATCGGTGATCATCTCGCGGGCGATGTCGGCGACGCTGCCGCTTGGCAACGCAACGCTGCTGATCCGTCCGCTCACCAGCAGGGCAGGCTCGGAGACCGAAGGCACGAGCACGCCCGTCGCGATCACTGTTTCACCAGCACGCACCGCGGGCGAAGGCTCCGAGGTGGTCGCGACCGCTGCCAGCAACCTGCACAGCGTGCTCGCCGTCGCGGGCGATGGTTCGCCGCTGCTCTTCGAGCAGGCTACTGATGGCACTTGGACCGCTCGCAGGCTCGATGACGCGACCGGCTTTAGCGCTGCGTTCGGCACGCAGACCGAGGTTTGGTCGAACGCCGCTGGCCTCACCCGGGCCGCGGTGCTCACGGCAACAAGCCTGGTCGTCTTCACCGAGCAGCCCGACGGCACGTTCACCGCGACAGACCTGGGCGCAACGGTCACTGGCTCGACCCCGATCGCTCGTGCGCTCACCAGCTTCACCACGCTCGATGGCCGGGTTTACCTCGCGGGTTACACAGCAGGCGACCGCCTCGTCGCCTACTTGCAGCCTGCGACGGACAGCGCGACCTGGCAGTTCTATGACATCTCGGCCGACCTTGATGGCCGAGGGTTCACCACGCCCGTTCTCGACGAGATCGTCAGCTACGTCACCGCGTGGAACCAGTGGAGCATCGTCGGGCTCGACACCAACGGCGACGTCCAGAACATCTGGGTGCTGCCCGGCACGTTCGAGCAGTGGACGCTCAGCAACCTCTCCGAGATCACCGGCGCTCCCGAACTTTCCACTGGCCTCAGTGTCATCCTTACCAACTGGCGGGGCATCAACCTGACCGCGCTCGACTCGGCGGGCAACCTCCGTGTCACATGGTGGGTGCCCGCGTTCCAGGGAGACTGGGTCAGCAGTGACCTCAGCGAGATCGCCGAGAACAGCGGCGCCGTTGACGACCGCGTGATCGTAGAGGTCATGACCGGCTACATCACCAGTTGGAGCGGCATGAACTACGCCGGTGTCAACGCCGAGGGCGACCTCATCATCTACTGGTGGGTGCCCGCGTTCGGCGGCGACTGGCTCGTCTCGCAGATCACCGACGGTGCCAGCAACAACGGCTACGACCCGATGGAAGATGTCTCCAGTTTCGTCACGCCACAGGGCACGCTCAACGTGGTGGGTGCCGACGACGACGGCGACGTGCTCCGTTCCTCCTGGCGGCCCGGTGCCGCCGAGTGGACCACCGAGGTTCTCTCAGATATCGCGACCTTCATCTGACACCGGGTCACACCCCGGCGTCCAATCAAGCAATTCAAGCCCCGCGGCGATCGTGTCGCGGGGCTTTTGTGTTGGTATTCTCTGCCGCCTGCCCGTATAAGAGGGTATCTGAAGCCCTCGGGCACGAACAGCCACCAAGAGGTACGAGCCATGCCCGATGTCCCCCAGCCCACCGCCTGCGCCTCTTGCCGGGCGGATCTGAGCAACGTTGCCTACGTCGTGGATAAGAAGGGCCGGGGGCTGTGCAAGCCCTGCGTCGCCAAGCTCAAGGCCAAGCAGAAGGCCAAAGCCGAAGCGGACGCCAGAGCCAAGGCCGCCGGCGATGGCGATGTGATGGACATCCTGCTGGCGGACTCCGCAGCGAGCACCAAGACGCCGTGCCCGGAGTGCCAGGCGTACATCGAGCCCGACTCGGTTGTGTGCGTGCACTGCGGGTACAACACCGCCAGCGGCAAGCAGATGAAGACGCGCGTTACCGCCGCGCCCAAGGACAAGGACCCATCAAAGGCGGGCGCAGCGGCCGTCCAGATTGCCAACACTGTCTGGTGGGTGCCTTCGCTGATCGGAGGCGGCATCGGGACCGCCATCGGCGGGCTTCTTTGGTACTTCATCGGGACCACTTTCAACGTTGAAGTGAGTTACGTAGCTTGGGTCGTCGGGCTCTTGGCGGGCGGCGGATGCGCTTTGGGCGCAAGAGGCAACGCGAACCTCATGACGGGCGGATTCGCTGCTGTTCTTGCGGTGCTCGGAATCGGGCTCGCCAAGTGGGCCTTCGTTGAAGATATTTACGGCGACATGGTCAACTCGCCTGCGAACGATCAATACGCGATCGAGATCATCGCTGGCGATCTCATGGAGCAGGCGGGTACCTCGACGATGGCTGTTCCCACGATCGGCCGTCGTGGCCGCATCGGAGGGGCCGCGATCCAGCGAAACAAGCTCTCCCAGGCGGATGCCGAGCAGCAAGCCACCCAGATTTGGCGTAACGATTTTACCTCCGAAGAGCGCCAAGAAATGATCACCGAAATCCGAGACTGGCAGCAGGAGATTCGGCTGGACAGCGCCACCATCAAGGAAGAGATATTCACCGACATGCTCGGTCTGTTTGACATCATTTTCCTGCTTGTTGCGGTGGTGACAGCGCTCGGCGTCGGCAGTGGCGGGCAGTTCAGCTTGGGTGATGATTAGGACCGCTCGCCTCGCGACGGCGCCGCCTATCTGATTCGGGACAGACCCAATAGAAACCGGGACCCCTTCGGGTCCCGGTGCGTGTGTCATTGATTGTGCAAATGGTTAAGCGAGCAGGTCAGTGAGCCAGCGGCATCGGGCTTAGC
>CAYGSG010000117.1:0-6733 GCA_964352615.1 uncultured Phycisphaeraceae bacterium | reverse complement strand
GCTTCGCTCATGGGGTGTTCCTTTCGGGGGTGGGGGTGTACGAGTCTTCCCGCTCGAACTCCGCGAGTTGCAGTGTAATAAAAGCCTCGCGGTTGGCGCGCCGGGAACCCGAGTTTTTGGCTCACCCGTTCTAGCTGATCGAGAGGGTCGGTCCGGCGGCCCCGGATCGCATGGCGGCGAGGGCGGCCTGGGCCTCGATGTTGGCGGTCATGGTTTCGAGGGCTCTTGGCAAGAGGTTTCCTGATATCTCAGGATCGAAGTTTTTGGTCGGCTCGCCCGAGTCGGAGTGGATGCGAAGGGGCATGGTGATGGGGATCGCACCGAGGAAGGGCAGGCCGAATCGCTGGGCCATTTGTTCCGCGCCGCCTCGGCCGAAGATGTCGTAGGTCTTGGCGTCGTCACCGACGAAGTAGCTCATGTTCTCGACGACGCCGAGTATCTCGATGTTGAGCTGCTGGAACATGCGCAGGGCGCGGACGGCGTCGTCTTGTGCAACTTGCTGGGGCGTGCAGACGATGACGGCGCCTCGGAGCTTGAGGGTCTGGGCCATGGTCAGCGCGATGTCGCCCGTGCCGGGCGGCAGGTCGATGATGAGGTAATCGAGTTCGCCCCAGTCGGTCTGATCGGTGAGCTGGGTGAACGCGCCGTGGGCCATGGGGCCGCGCCAGATGAGCGGCTTGTCAGGATCGACGAGTTTGCCGAGGGTGATGGCTTTGATGCCGTGGACGGCGTGCGGCTGGAGCTTGCCGGCGACCACAGACTGTTCGAGGCTTTGGAGGCCGAGCATGGTGGGCAGCGACGGGCCGTAGATGTCGGCATCGAGCAGGCCGACGGCGTGTCCTCGGCGCGCGAGGCCGACGGCGGTGTTGACCGCGACGGCGGACTTGCCCACGCCGCCTTTGCCGGCACCGATGGCGATGATGTGCTTGACGCGAGCGAGCGGGTTGTCGGGCGTTTTGAGGCCTGGGATAGGTCGGTGGCCTGGCGTGGGCGGCGTGGATGCAGCGGGAGCGGCTGGCGCTGGAGCGCTGCCGCCGAGCGCGCGTGTGGCGAGCGTTTTGCCCTGCTGATCGACGAACTCGGCGGTGAAGCTGGTAAGGGGCTCGCCCTCGCCGGCGGCGAGCGTGCGCATGGCCTTGTGCGCGGTGATGGCAACGGGATCAAAGTCGGTGGAACTGGGCAAATGGAACTTGAGCGAGACCGCGCCCTCGCAGGTGGCGACCCATTCGAGGCAGTCTGCGAGCGAGCCTTGGCCTGCGGGGCTGGGGGTGTCGGCAAGGGCGGATGTGATCTGTTCTTTAGAAAGCGGCATGATGTCGGTACGATAGGTCGGCGGGTGCTGATGGCCGAAACGGAGCGAGCCAAGCAGCAGGAACTCGTGTGGACCAGAGAGGAGCCGCGATGCGCAGCGTGAAACGAGCGATGACAGCGGGAGTCGTGCTGGCGAGTGTGTGCGGGCACGGTTTGGCGCAGGAAGAGGCTGCCCCGGATCGCGTTTTACTCAGCGGGCCGAGCGTGGTTCGGGCTGCGCCGCCCGGGATGGAGAAGACGTTCGGGATGGCGCTGTCGAACAACCCGATGGTGGTCCGTGATTCGATCTCGATGGGTGCGTACACGAAAATGTTGCGTGAGCTGCCAACAGACGCTGCGTTGACCGGCGAGCAGATGGCTGAAGTGAAGTTGCTTGAGGCGCGGTGGCGCGAGGGTGTGGGCGCGCATTACGCGGGTCACATGGATGAGCTGCTCGCGGTGGAGTTAGCGTTGCCCGAGGCCGAGGCCAAGCGGATGGGGTACACGGTTCGGCTTGGCCAGCAAGCGATTGAGAAAGGGTGGACGCTGGACGGCTCCGGGATGGAACTGGCAGCCCCGGTGGCGGACGCGATGAGCATGGCGGCGCCGATGGCTGGCTCGGGCATGGCTGGCTCGGGCATAGCTGGTCCGGGAATGGCTGGCGATCCGATGGCCGCTGTAAGCGGAGCCGCGAGTGGGTCGGTGGTGCATAGCGCTGCGGATGCGCGCGCGCTGCTGACGCGGATTCGGCGTGAAGCGCCGCTGCCTTGGGAAGCGCAGAACGGGATGTGGAACCTGCTGAGCGAGGCCCAGCGCGACGCGATGGCGGCGAAGATATTGGAGTTCCGGCTTGAGCAGCGGCTGGCGCGCGAGCAGCGGGAGATGCAGCGGGCAGCGCAGAAGACGGGCGGAGAGGTTGGCCCGACGCTGCTGGAGCGGATGAGCTTGCTGGAATCGGCGGCACGCACGGGGGCGTTGGCCTCGGCGGTGTTCGAGGCGTTGACCGAGGCGGATCGCGAGAAGCTCGCGGGGCTCGAGGGCGAGCCGAGGGAGGCAGCGGTGCGCGCGATCGCGGCGCGGTTGATCGCGCAAGAATCGCCCGGATCGATGGATGCAGGCGGCCGCCAGCAGGCGTCAGGCGACGGGGGCAAGCCCGCGCCGAGTGTGGAATTGATGGTGATTCCGGCGGTCGACGAGAAAAAATCGACGGACGCACCAGAGGCCTCCGCAGCGCCCGGAGGCTGATGTTGCCGTTTGCTAACTGGATTGATTTGCTAGGGTTATGCCTAGTCGAGCGTGGCCCGAGCTATGGGGATGCAGAACGGGTGTCAAGGATCAGTGGGTGAAAGTCACGTTTATTTTCATTGAAGTGGCCTTTAATAGACCGATAGTTCGGTAGAATCAAAACAGATCTCTCTCTCCTCCAGCGGGGCGCTGTCGAATAGATGGCGCCCTGCTTGTTTTTTGGAGACCGCAGGGGCCTACCAATGGCTCTGCGGTGCCGAGGGGGATGGCCCCTGAACGTCATCGCGAACCGATGGGAACCGAGGGCTTGCGGACGGATCGGGGTGTGGCAAGGAGGCGCGGATGGCTGGCTGGGCTGATCGACGGGTTCTGGTGACCGGGGCGGCGGGGTTCATCGGTTCGCACGTTTCACAGCGGTTGATCGCTCTTGGGGCTCGGGTGGTGGGGCTGGACAACTTCGATCCGTTCTATGCGCGTGCTCTAAAGGAAGAGAACGTGGCGGCATGCAGGACGGCGTCGGCTTCGGCGGGTGGCGCTGGCGGCTTCGAGATGATCGAGGCGGACCTGACGGACCCCGCTGCGGTGGCTGCGGCGATGGCGGGATGCACGTCCGTGATCCACCTGGCGGCCAAGGCGGGGGTGCGGCCGAGCATCGCCGACCCGGCGGGGTACGCGGTCGCGAACGTGGTGGGCACGAGCGTGGTGCTGGCCGAGGCGAGCCGAGCGGGTCTCGATCGTGCGGTGGTGGCGTCATCGAGCTCGGTGTATGGGAACGCGTCGCGGGTGCCGTTTTGCGAGTCTGACGAGGCGGCAGAGCCGATCAGCCCTTATGCAGCGACCAAGCGAGCGTGTGAACTGCTCGGGCACACGCACCACCATCTGACGGGCCTGCCGGTGGGGATGCTGCGGTTCTTTACGGTGTACGGGCCGAGGCAGCGGCCGGATCTTGGGATTCGGCTGTTCTTGGAGAAGTGCGCAGCGGGCGAGACGATCCGCATGTTCGGGGATGGGTCTTCGAGCCGGGACTACACGTTTATCGATGACATCGTGGACGGGGTGTTGGCATCGCATGAGGCGATTGCGGCGCACGGCTACCGGGTGTGGAACCTGGGCGGGTCGAGCCCGGTTCGGCTGGATGAACTTCTTGCCGCGGTGGGACGAACGGTTGGCAGAGAGCCGGTGTTTGAACAGGTTGAGCTTCAGCCGGGCGATGTGGACCGGACGTGGGCGGATGTGAGCCGAAGCGGTGAGGAGTTGGGGTACCAGCCCAAGGTGGATCTGGCTGTTGGGCTCAAGCAGCAGTGGGCGTGGATGCAGCAGCGAGCCAGCACTGGGTTCTAAACGCTGCGGCTTGGGGTGGTTGGGAGTGGGCCTGGCGGCGATCGACGGCCGCAGGGCCATTTGGGCTGCGTGGCCTACCATCGCCACCCCGGTCGGGTGGTGGACCGATCGAGGTGTTTTCGGCTCTGAGAGGCCCCCAACGGCGATAGGTTTGCCGGTCCGGCTCAATCCGACGGGCGGACTGGACGAAGATGCAACAACCCTGCTTGCGGGCTCTGTGGGCTTGCAGGTTACCCGAGAAGGTCGAGGCCCACGCGCATGAGCATCAAACGGATTCTGGTCACGGGCGGCGCGGGGTTCTTGGGCTCGCACATCTGTGAGCGGCTGGTGAGTCAGGGGCAGGATGTGGTGTGCGTGGACAACCTGTTCACGAGCCAGAAGTTCAATATCGAGCACCTGCTGGGTTGTGGGAATTTCGAGTTCCTTCGGCACGACATCACGCACGACCTGTTCTTGGAAGTGGACGAGATTTACAACATGGCGTGTCCGGCGGCACCGGGCCACTACCAGTACAACCCGATCAAGACGATGAAGACGTCGGTGCTCGGGGCGATCAATATGCTGGGGATGGCCAAGCGGTGCCGGGCAAAGATTCTTCAGGCCTCGACGAGCGAGATCTACGGCGATCCGGACGTGCACCCGCAGCCCGAGAGCTACCGCGGCAACGTGAACCCGATCGGGCCGAGGGCATGCTACGACGAGGGCAAGCGGGCGGCCGAGACGCTGTTCTTTGATTACTGGCGAGCGAACGGGGTGAACATCCGCGTGGTCCGGATCTTTAACACCTACGGCCCCGGCATGCACCCGTTCGATGGGCGCGTGGTGAGCAACTTCATCCGCCAGTCGTTGCAGGGCGAGCAGATCAGCATGTTCGGCGACGGCACGCAGTCGCGGAGCTTCTGCTACCGGGACGACCTGGTTGAGGCGATCATCCGGATGATGAACGGGCCTGATGACTTTGTTGGGCCGGTGAACATCGGCAATCCCAACGAGTTCACGATCAAGCAGCTTGCCGAGTTGGTGGTGGAGCTGACGGGCAGCCCGCACAAGGACTTCAGCTACAAGCCTCTGCCTGCGGACGATCCCAAGCAGCGTCAGCCCGACATCACGCTTGCGAGGAAGCATCTGGGTGGATGGGAACCCAAGGTGCAGCTTCGCGAGGGGCTTGAGAAGACGATCGAGTGGTTTAGGGGCAAGGACCTCAGCGCGTTCCGCGCTCCGACGCCGAATTATTGAAACGCATGAACTGGCTCCGGTTGGGTGTGCTTGTGAGCGGGCGCACTTGGGCGGGGTGAAAACGAGGCCGAGCTATGAAACTGACCATGGTTGGAACGGGGTACGTCGGGCTGGTTACGGGCGTTTGCCTGGCGAACACGGGCAACGACGTGATGTGCTTGGACGTGGACGCGAAGAAGATCGAAAAACTTCGCCAGAACATCTGCCCGATCTACGAGCCGGGCCTGACCGAGTTGATGATTAAGAACGTGGAAGCCGGCCGGCTGAAGTACACGCTGGACAAGCACGAGGCGTACACCGATGCGGACATGGTGTTCATCTGTGTGGGTACGCCCTCGGACGAGAACGGGCACACGGACCTGAAGTACATCGACTCGGCGGCGGACGACATCGCCGACGTGCTCATCAAGCTCGGGCCGAAGCAGAAGCGAAAGATCGTGGTGGTCAAATCGACGGTTCCGGTAGGGACGACTTTGTACGTGCGTGACCGGATCCGCGCGAAGGTCGGCCCGGACATCCCGTTTGCGGTCGCGGACAACCCTGAGTTTCTTAAGGAAGGCGCCGCGGTCAATGACTTCTTGAAGCCCGACCGCGTGGTAGTGGGTGTCGAGGACGAAGAGACCGCAGAGCGGTTCCGCGATCTGTACGATCCGTTTGTGCGCAACGGGCACCCGATCTTTATCATGGATGTGTCTTCGAGCGAGATGGTGAAGTATGCATCGAACAACTTTCTGGCGACGAAGATCAGCTTCATCAACGAGATGGCCAACCTGTGCGAGGCGTACGGGGCGGACATCGCCAAGGTGCGTGAGGGCATGTGTTCCGACTCGCGGATCGGGCACAGCTTTTTGTACCCGGGGCTGGGCTACGGCGGGTCGTGCTTCCCGAAAGACACGCTGGCATGCATGATGATGGGCGACAAGGCGGGTGTTCCGACGCCGGTGAGCCGGGCTGTACACGAGACGAACCAGAAGCAGCGTGATCGGTTCTTTAAGAAGATCGTCGGTCACTTCGGCGGCGAGCCCTCGATGCAGGGCAAGACGATCGCGTTCTGGGGGCTTGCCTTTAAGCCACAAACGGACGACATCCGTGAGGCCCCGGCGCTGGCGCTGGTCAAGCGGGCGTGCGGCGCGGGTGCCAAGGCGCGAGGCTTCGACCCGGTCGCTATGGAGAACGTGAAGGCCGAGATGGGCGCGGTGATCGAGCTGTACGACGACATGTACGAGTGCGCGCGCGGCGCCGATGCGCTGGTCATCAGCACGGACTGGGACGAGTTCAAGAGCCCTGACTTCGCCAGGCTCGGCGAGGTGATGGCGAGCAAGGCGATCTTCGACGGTCGCAACCTGTACCGCCGGGCTCAGTTGGGCGAGATGGGCTGGTACTACTACAGCGTGGGCAAGGCGGCGACGACGCCGATCTGATCGGCATGGTGCACACACCTGAGAACGAGCAGCGAGCAGCGAGCCCAGCGGGCCGCTGTTTTTCTGTTGTGCGCCGAGCGGTGCTGGTTGGGATCGCAGCGGGATCGGTTGTCATGTTCGGGGCGATGCTGCTTTCGTCGAGGTGGTGGGCTGCGGATGTGTTGGTTCAGGTGTTGGGGCCAGCATGGATTGTTGTTGGT
>CAYGSG010000116.1:0-6750 GCA_964352615.1 uncultured Phycisphaeraceae bacterium | reverse complement strand
CTGCGCAGGGTCAAGAACACCCGCACGTATGCCTCTGATCGGGAAACTCGATCAGGTTGCACCAGACTGCTCGGCGCCGAGAACGCGGTCCTTTTCTCCGATCTAAGGCCTGTATCCCTTTGCGCCAATGCCCGTGACCCCGGTGCAACCCATCGCGTATCCTGCTGTTATCTGCGACTCGGGCCGAACCGCAGACAGCACTCCCGCGCGGTGAGAGGTCTAGGAGCACGGAGGAGAGGCTATTTGAATGACCGACACCCACGAGTTAGCACGGGCGATCCGTGATCTCGAACCGGACCCATGGCGCGCTGAGCATCCGTTCACGATGGACCTCGAAATGGTGCAGCACGATCTCTTAGAGACGCCATTCCGAGATCGAGAGGCCGCCGAGCACCTGCGGAACTGGCTGCAGCGATTCCAGCCCTGCACATTCGGCAGGGTGACCGCCGCGAGCGACCAGATTCACTTCTGTTTCGTACGAGATCGGGATATCGAACAAGGGGATTCCCATGTCCGCGAGTTAATCAGGAACGCGAAGAGGCTCTGGAAGTACAGGGCGATCGACCCCCCTGATCCGCGGACGGGATTCCGCCCCCCTCACACTTTCGCGCTCTGCCTTCTGTCCCGCCGTGTCGCGGAGGCACGCCCCGTACAGAAGCTATGCAATCGGTGCTCATCCATGTCGCCGTTGTCGCCGCCTGTGTAGCAGCGCGCCAATCCGCTTCCGCACAGGTGTTCAACCCTGCGCCAGATGTGAAACCCGCGCCAGATATTTACCCCGCCAAGGAATTCAACCCCGAACATGTCGTGGGTTCCATCCTGCAAGACACCGAAGGCCGTTACTGGTTCGGCACATGGCACAGCGGTGTGTATCGGTTCGATGGGCGCGACCTCACCCTATTCTCCGTGCATGAAGGGCTGGTTGACAATCAGGTCCGGACGGTCTTGGCAGATCTGCACGGGACGGTCTGGTTCGAGACAGCAAAGGGGAACAATCGCTTTGATGCCGGGGTGATCTCGACGTGTTCTGATCGCGATTACTCATCCCAGACCAGCTGGCAGATTGGGCCCGGTGATCTCTGGTTCAAGGCCGATGGTGACTTCGACTTCAACGAACGAGAAGGCATGCCGGGCGTGTACAGGTTCGATGGAACCACGTTCCGCTATCAAGAGTTCCCCATCGAGGTGATCCCGGAGCGGCGCGGCAACTACTCCGTGACCGGCATCGACCAGAGCCAGGACGGCCGCGTGTGGATCGCGACGTACAGCGTCGTGATCGGATTTGATGGCAAGTCATTCACCATCATCGACGACACCTCGCTTGGGCACACCGAGGACACCGGCTACCTCCACGCACGCTGTGTCTTTGAAGACAGCAAGAGTCGTGTCTGGATCGGGAACAACGGCATCGGTGTTGTGATGCGTGACCGCGAGACCACGATCAACTTCACCCAGGCCCACGGCGTCGGCAGGAGATTCCTGCCCAGTGGCAGCCCCAAGGTCGCCCCGCGGCCCGGCGACGCGCCGGCGGGTCAACCCTCGCTTCACCGGGTCTTCTCCATCGGTGAAGATCGCGACGGCAACATCTGGTTCGGGACGATCGACCAGGGCGCATGGCGGTATGACGGCGAAACGCTAAGGCAGTTCACCGAAGCAGATGGTCTCCACACGAAACAAGTCACGGCCATTTACACCGATCATGAAGGCGACCTCTGGCTCGGCGGAAACGGAGTATTCAAGCTCAACGGCACAGCGTTCGAGCGGCAGTTCTAAGTCCAACCCGAGGATGCCATGTCATCGGGCGAGGGTCGGGTCAGCCGATCAGCGATCGGGTTTCCGCGCTCCAGAGGCCGATCTGGGCTGTGTAAAGTTCAACTGGTGTCCTGTCACCCCGATTCGCTGAATGAGGGCTCTGGTAATTCCCGGAGCCTCCTGTATCTACGAGAAGTCCGAACACGCCCTGCCAGCGTGGGGGTTCTGAGCATCACAGTCATACTGATTCCGATTTCAGTCTGCCAGCAACGCGTTGATCATCGATTTGCCGCTGGGATAGCGAGTTCGAACGGAAACGCGTGAACAAATGCTGTGGGAAGTATGCTCGGGATGAAGATGCTAGCGTGGCTCGCTTCCGTGTTCGGCTGAATGTATGGGTCGTACGCGATCGGAAGACCTCAAATGTTGAACCGTCCAGTAGTCTCGCCCACTAGAGTCGGGTCGCACAGCCCTGGCGCGGCGATGCACGGCACATTCTCATGCACGCTATCGATGACAGCCGTCTCATTTTCGTGCTCGTATTCCCCGAACCCGCGTCTTTACTCCCTCGAGGAGCAACTCTGCTTCCTGTAGTTTGAGATCTGCTTCATCCTCTTGCCCAGCTTGTCTTGCCAATCCAGCCTCTGCTAATGCCTTATGTACATACGCAAAGTTCACGTGTAGAGATTTGTATCTCTCGTGGCCAATTATGCTCCCTAGTAGGTCCTCTCCCTCAAGCAGGATATCAAATGCCGTGTCCAATGGTGCTGCTTCGAAGCACCGTTGAAACTCTGCCAATTTTTCCTCCGCTCCATCATTTCCGACGCCGGAACGCGATCCAGATGACTGGGCGGCATTGCCGACAGCAAGAGTATCCACCCGAAGGCCTCTGATGACCTTCGCGATCTGACGTTCAAACTGCTCAGGATTTGACCAGTTAGAAAAATCCGGTATGTGGTACGAGCGGAGTTCTCTGGCAATGTCAATACCGGAATCAGGATCGATGCATTCCCACTTTCTGATGACGTCGATGGGCGCTAGCGACACTGGAAACAGGACCCGCTTCCCCTCGCGGTGTTCGCGGGCAAGAGCACTGGCAAGCTCTGTTTGCACCCAGTTGCTCTTCATGCTCTCGGAAGAAAGTACAACGAGAAGACGATCAAATGATGCGATTGCCTTTTTGACCTGGTCGTAGATTTTTTCGCCTGGCAAGATGTCCTCAGGGGCGTACCAGACCGGCACCTTCTCGATTCTGAGACGAGCTGTAAATTTCTGAGCAAAACCGCTGTCGCTTGACGAATGGCTGACAAAGCAAGACGAGAACGATCGCTCTGTCGTATGGGAATGGAGAGCGCCGGAGGGCGGCGAGTATTCCTGTATCCATTTGAGCATAGTTGCACGATCTACAAGATGCAGATCGTGCCTTGCCGAACTTATCTCGCGGACGCCTGCTGTGAAAGACGAGGATGTAACTAGCAGGGCATTTGGGACGCCGATATGGGTTTTGACGCCTAGCAACTGCCGTGCAATTTCCACACCTACCTTGTGGCCGGTACGGTACCGCTTGCACTCCACAAGCCACGATGTCTGAAGCCCAGAAGAGTCGGTCGAAAGTCCCAGGATGTCGTACCCTCCGTCACGGGCCGGCGGAGTCAGACTGACTTCCCAGCCGAAGCCGGCAAGAAGTTCTGCGACTATCGCCTCGAACAGTGCGGGGTCGAGTTCCTGGAACGTTTCCGGGTTCGCGATGCATGCTGCGATGGCTTCCTTTACATCCATTTCAGATGTTGCCAGTATGTGATTGAACAGAACTGCGGGTATTCATCGCTGTAGGTTATGCTAAATGGGAGTCCGTGTTGTCGGGCACTCCTGTCCAGATTGACGTTTTTCCGATATCGAACTGACAACCGGTGACCTTCCCCCTGACCTGCGGGTGCGGTTACTCGCGATACTGAGAACACTTCCACCGTGAAAAGAGAATCTGTGTTTCCAGGCCCCAGAGGCCGATCTGCGCCTGAAAAAGTTCAACTGGAGTTCTGTCACCCCGATTCTTTCACGGTTTCACGGCGACGCGGAGCGCCGAACACGAACCAAGTCTTGGTGAAGCGGGGCTACCGCTCCGCTGATGCAGAGTGTGCGTGCCGCCCTCTCCGCACCTTTCGCTGCCCGGACCAAGAGCGCCCGCCGCGCCGGCCATGTGCCCGAACGGCCTTGAGTGGGGGTGCCGGGGGGGGCGGCACCCTCCGGGATTGCAGCATCAGCGAACGGCGGCATCCGCTGGAGGCGTGCCCCTGTTCAACAGCGTCTGCACCGTCGGCCACCTGTACGTCCAAATCCTATCGTTGGCCCGCGCATGCTTGGGCGGCGTCGGCTTGCTGCTGCGCGTGCCGGACAAGAAGAAATAGTGCTTGTTGATCTCCTGTGCGGCTTGCAGTTCCGTCGCAACGCCCTTGGCTTGCTGGGTCTGCTCGCCGCACAGCACGATCACACAGTCTGAAGCGGCGATGAACTTCTTCGCCTGCGCCACCCACGGCCCCTCGATCTCCTGCCGGATCGAGTAGTCCACGAACTCCCACGGGCAGTCGGGTCGCTGCGACTCGGCGATAAGGCTTTGCTTGACGTTCAAGTCGTCGTAGTCGAACGCGATGTACACAGTTTTCTTGGCCACCCGACACCTCCGTGGGAACGCTGGGAAGACCGGCGTAGAATCGCCAACCACACGTTGACCGGCCCAACATGATACGCGGCGGTCAGAGTCCCAAGGAGGGGTCAAGCCCGTTCTCAGAACGTACTCCGTGTTCATCTGCCACGACTGGGAGTACAGCGACAGCTACAACCGCATCTGCGAGTTCCTTGACGGCACTCCCAACTTCGACTGGGAGAACCAGAGCGTCCCCGAGCACGATCCGCTCGACACGGACGACGTGCTCCAAAAGAATCTGCGCGACCAGATCCGCCCCGCCGACGTGATGCTAGTCCTTGTAGGAATCTACTCGGCCCGCAGCGGCTGGATGGACTGGGAGATGGCCTTCGCGCGACGGATCGGAAAGCCGATCATCGGGATCAAGCCGTGGGGTAATGAGCGGCTTCCGCAAGTCGTGCAGGACAACGCAGACGAAATGGTGGGCTGGAACACCAACACGATCGTCGATGCGATCCGTCGGTAGGGGCGATGAGACTATCCCGAATCAGATCAGTTTCTTCTCAACGAGTTTTCGCCAGTGCTCGCCGACCGCGGTGAGCCGACACGCCTTGCTCTCCATCGCCGCGTGCCACATGTGCGGGGTGTTCACCGGCACAACGAGATTCAGGCGGTTGTACCGTTGCAGCACAGCAAACTTGCGGGTGTTTTCTGGGTCCGGCGGGACCATGCCCGGCTCCCGGCCGCGCACCTCGGGCTCATAAGACGGGTCGAGCGGGAACTCGACGCCGGGCTTGGGAAAGAACTCAACAATCCGCCGCAAGTCCGCGAGAGCAATGGGAGGCGGAACCCGTCGAACCGAAACGAAGTTCTTCACATTGGTCTTGAATACCGGGCGCTGCTCCCATGGACCGAGGGCCTGATCGATGTGGGCGTACACGCTTCCCGGAGTGATGTCTCCGACCAGGTTCGTGGCGGGGCCAGATACGGCATCGACGAGAAGCGAGGTGAAAACGCCCGAACCGTTTTCCTCCGAGGCGTACTGAGTGTCAGTGGACGCAGTGAGGATGGTCATCCCGTCTTCCAGAACGGCCACATTCTGCGCACCCGGCGGGGTTCCTGCGATTCCCGAGTGGCAACTATCGAGAATGATGACCCTGCTGTCGGAAGGGCACTTCGCCGCGAGTGTCAGCACGTCGGTGAGCGATACACCTTCATCGCCGCGAGCGGAGTCGCTAGCGAGAATGTACCCGCCTGTCGCGGTGATGTGGCCGTGGCCCGCGAAGTAGAACAACGTGATTTCGTGCTTGTCCTTGAAAAGTTCTGTGATCGCATCCTTGAGTTCGATGCGATTCACCATGTCAGACGGCCCGGTGCCGGTCAGGAGTTCGACGCCGAAGTTGACCGAGCCGTCGCCGTGGCGCTCCAAAAGGGGCTTGACCGCGTGGGCGTCGTCCACACACCCGTACAGCGGCTTGCCATGCTTGTAGTAGTCGATGCCGACGATGAGCGCTTTCCGCATGGTGACGCCTCCAAACCAACCGAGCGATCACATCGACTCGCTGTTCTCAGAGCGTGTAGAACCAGTTTTTGATATTGTCCCACGTCCAATCCACGACGCGAACCCCGGTGAGTTCCGAGGGGAGAATCCACGGACGATCAGAGTCGCTCACGTAGATTCCAAGGATTGGCACGCCCTCCTGTTTCGCACAACTGATCTCCCACAACTCCCCGGACGCGTTGGCGGTGTTCTTGCTCACCATCGCGATCATCCCGTCGCAACCCTTGATCTTCGTGCGGCAATTCGTCTTCCACGACTCGCTCCACGGCTCCTTCACGGACATATCCACGAAGGAAAAGGGGCTGTCGTTGTTCTTGGCTTGGCCAACAAGGAAGTCCCTCGCCCATTGATCCTCGACGGCAAAACTAATGAAGATGCGGTGATTGCTCGCCATATCTTGCCCCAGAGCGTGCGTCGTGATGAGGGCCCCAACAGCCCTCTTGGATTCGCCATAATAGGGGCAAGAATCAACCCGCGCAGGGCGGCCCGACCACGCGCTGGAGGCGTACGCCGCCACCGTCGCCGTCGTGACCTCGCTCCACGGCCCCTTTCGCCGCGGGTGTTGGCCCACCGCATCATATAGACGGCGGTCTTGCCGCCGTCGGCGGCGCGGCATTCGGCCGTAAGACTCGGCTTGGTCGCCATCGTGAGGAACGAGAACGTGCTTGGGTCGCCGAGTCTCCGGGCGGGGTTACCCAGCCAAGCGGTGATGGGCGAATTTGCGGGGGGGGTGCCGCGCTCAACGAGTTTGCCCCCCACCTCCAGGGGCGGCGGTGGGCGCGGGGGCGGGTGCCCG
>CAYGSG010000115.1:0-6868 GCA_964352615.1 uncultured Phycisphaeraceae bacterium | reverse complement strand
TTGCGTCATCGCGCTGCTCGGGCTTGTGCCCGTAGCAGTGTGGAACGCCCAGCACGACTGGGCCACGGTGCGCCACCTGCTGGGCCACGCCGGCCTGCCCGGGGGCGATCAACAGACAGCGCCCGGCGGGCGCACGCTCGACCCCATGAGCACCCTCGAATTTATCGGCGTGCAGTTTGGTGTGGTCGGTCCGTTGCTCGTGGTCATGCTCGCGGCGTGCTTCGGGCGAGCCTCGCGCCGCAGCGACCTTGATACCTATCGTGGCGATCGGGCGCTGTGCGTGTGGTGCGCTGCGCCGATTCTGCTCGGGTACGGCGCGCTGTCGCTCTTCACCGGTGTCGAGGGCAACTGGCCCATCGCGGCGTATGCATCGCTCATCCCGCTCGCAGCGGGCCAGGTCGTTCGCGCCAAAGACCGCGTGCGTGCGCGCACCGCCGAGTGGCGAGCCATGTCCGAGAGCGAGCGGCCCAGGTGGGGTATCTTGCGCAAGCGGCCCGAGGCGGTCAGCCAGATCGCGTGGGACTGGGCGGTCGGGTTTGGGCTGGTGGCGGGGGTGTGCATGCTGAGGTTGGACCTGCTTACCAAGCTGCCCTGGCCGGGCGAGGGCGCGGCGTTTGAGCGTGTTGTCGCGCGATTGACCGAGGCCGACACACGGGCCGCCAGCACCGCCAAGCTCATGGAACAGTTGCGAACCCAGACCGGGCTCGAACCCTTCGCGATGGCCCAGCAATACGGTCGATCGAGCCAGCTTGCGTTCTACCTGCCGGGCAGGCCGACGGCTTATGCCACCAGCAGCCTGATGGCGGGAAGGCGCACGCAGTACGACGAGTGGCCGCACACCGATCTTCGATCGCCAGCGGTGAACAGCGAGTTGCTCGGCAGGCCCGCGGTGATGATCGGCGCGACCGCGGAACAGTGGCTGGAGGCGTTTGAGCGGGTCGAACTGATCGGTCCGCTGGCCGGCGAACGCAAGAAAGGCCGGGACGCCTACCTTGGGTACAGCTACCGAGGGTTCGAGCACGCCATTGCAGGAAATCAGGCCAGACCGGAGCAACAGGATTGACCAAGCCGCTGCCCCATCACAAGAGCCCGTTTGCGGGCCACACGCGCAGGCGTTGGGCGCGATGGGTGCTGGTGGGCATTGTGCCCGGTGCGGTGCTGATCGCGCTGGCGCACGCGCTGGACCGGCCGGTGTACGAGGCGCTGTCGGCGAGCAAGCCCCAGCTCACACGCATGGAGGGCGGCGCGTTCTACAGGCTCGTGTGGCTCACGGGCTCGCTGTGGTCGTGGGTGCTGATCGCCCTCGGGTTCTACCTGCACGACCGCACCCCGCCGCCATTGGGGCCGAGGCCCGCGCTGGGTCAGCGGCGTGATCCGGGCGCACGGGCGGTGGCGGTCGCGGGGTCTGCGATTATCGGCGGGCTGATCGCGGAGTTGCTGAAGGTCGTCATCGGCCGGGAGCGGCCCACGCGGCTGGTCGACGGCGTGTTTTACGAGCAGATGTACACGTTCAAGCCGTTGCTCGGCGCGCTGCGCGACGGGTCCAATCTGGGCATGCCCTCCAGCCACGCGGCGGTTGCCTTTGCGGGGGCGCTGTCGATTGCGATGGTCGCGCCGACGCTTCGCGGACTGGCGCTGGCGATGGCGGCGCTGTGCGCGCTGAGCCGAATCGTCGCGTCGGCGCACACGCTCAGCGATGTGGTGGTCGGGGCGATGGTCGGGATGCTGGCCGCGGTGTTCGTCACGCAGTGGGCGACCCGCCACGCCGGCACGGAGGTCGTGCCCGCTTGGGCGTTCGGCGCCGCCAGCGGAAGGGGCGGCCGAGGATGACGCTGCTCGACCGCTACATAGCCCGGCAGTACCTGCTCAACGCCCTGCTGCTGTTGGTGATCCTCGGCGGGTTTGTGGTGACCATCGATGTGTCGCTCAACATCAACCGCTTCGTGCGGCAGGCGACCGAACTCGCCAGCCAGTCGGGCGATGACCCGTCGGACACGCGCGTGGGGATGCTGACCGTGTTCCTTATTGCCGACCTGTGGTGGCCCCGGCTGTTGCAGTTGTTCAACTACATGAACGGGCTGGTGCTGGTGGGGGCGATGGGCTTCACGTGCGCGCAACTGGTACGCCACCGCGAATTGGTAGCGGTGCTCGCGGGCGGGCAGAGCCTTGTTCGGCTGTCGCGTCCGATCTTCATTGTGGCGGTGGCGCTGACGGGCGTGCAGATCATCAACCAAGAAGTGGTGATGCCCCGGATCGCGCCGCTGCTGACACGCGACCCGGGCGAGGCGGGCCGCCACCGGCTCGATGCGTCTTCACTCCCGCCGACGGCTGACAGCCTTGGGAGGGTCTGGTACGCCGCCTCGTTCGATCCCGATGATGAAAGGCTGCAGGGGGTATCGGTTTGGGTGCGCTCGGCGAGCGGGCTGGCCAGCGAACGCATCGACGCGGACTCCGCGGTGTGGCGCGACGGCGGGTGGGACCTGCGCAGCGGCGAGGCGGTGTCGCGCACCGACCAGGCAGCGCCGACCCGGCCGGTCAAACGCATCGAAACCAACCTCGACCCGATCGAACTCAAGACGCGGCGGTTCTCGGGCTACAGCCAGAACCTGAGCTGGCGGCAGATCGGGCAGATGATCCGCGTGTACGACGACCTCGGTGCCAGCGATACACAAGCCAGAGTGGCCCGCGAACGGCTCGAACGCATCCGGTGGGGCCGCGTCTCGGCGATGCTGTGCAACCTGCTCGCGCTGGCCATCACCCTGCCGTTCTTCTTGACCCGGATGCCCGGCGACCTGATGGCCCGCTCGCTCAAGGCGGCGCCGGTCGCACTGCTCGCACTCGTCGGGGGCGTGATCGGCTCGACCGCGACCATCTCGGGGATTCCCCCCGCAGTCGGTGCGTTCCTGCCCGCGTTGTCGCTGTTGCCCGTGGCCTTGGCGATGATCGCCTCGGTCAAAACCTGACGCGAGTCTTTGACAGAACAAAATACAAACACACTGGATTGGCGGGTTGATTTTCTTGAAGAACACGGGTGCTCCCAAACTCGGTTTGCGGTATGCTGCGCACGACATGCGGACCAGAGGACGCGCCTTTACATTGCTGGAGTTGATGGTGAGCCTCGCGATTATCGCGGTGCTGATCTCGTTGTTGCTGCCGATGTTGGTGCAGGCGCGCCGGCACGCGGCCCGCACGCTCTGCATGAACAACGTGCGCCAGATCGGCATCGGCTGGCAGTCGTTCCTTGGTGATGAGGGTACGTTCCCCGGCGCGGAGGTCGAGCCCCAGTGGCGCTACGCGGGCGTGCGGTTCTTGGGCGGTTCGGTCGAGCGCCCCGTCGCGGATGCGTCGAGACCGCTCACCGAGTACCTGCATTCGAGCGAGAGCACGACCGCGGGAACGGTCGCCGCGAGTCTGTACCGCTGTCCGGAAGACTCGGGGCTGGCCACGATCGGCACCCCGGACCACCCATCGGCGAGCGTGTTGCAGGGCAAGACGTGCTACCAAGAGTTCGGCAACAGCTACCGCGCCAACGAGTGGCTGCTGAACGCGAGCCTCTCGGGCATCGACAAGTCGCCAAGACCGCTGCGGGATGCGGAAGTTTCTACCCCGCCGTCTCGGCTGATCCTGTTCGGCGACCCGGTTTGGTACTACGCCTCGCGCGACGTTCAGTTGGGCGAACAGCTCGATGCCTCGTGGCACAGCGGGACCAACGCGGGCCACATCGTGACGCTCGATGGCTCGGTTCGGCATGTGTCGTTCGTGGGTGGCAGCCTCGGCGACTTTACCACCGCGCCGCGCTGAACCGCTGAACGAAGTGTTTACAATTCAACAGCCCGCAAGCTGGCGAAGCACACGCCGGATGCTCGTCTCGATCGCGCGCGATGTCGTGTTGTGTTGTTCAGCGAGCGACTCGACCGTGCGGGGCCTTGCGCTGGCAAGGCCGAACCTCGCTTGATAGAGCGCCAGCGCTTCTGGCTTCAACTCGGTACCCGCGAGTATCGGCGGCTCGAGCCAGGCCTGCCAGGGATCGATCGACCGCGTCCAGTCGTCGATGGCTGCGTCGGTGGTGGCCAGTCTGACAGCTACCTTCTCGCGATGAGCCTGTGGATTGGCCGCAAGCCAGCGGGCCGCTGTCCTGCCGAGGGCGACGCTTACGGCTCCAGCGGGCCGGCCGTGCGACCACGGGTCCCATCGGTCGAGCGCGGCTGACATCGACGCGATCGAGAGACCGGTGAGCTGCTGCCACTCGGACGAACTGAGCCGATCAGCGGCGGGGCCGAGCACTTCGCGCAACTGAGCCCCCATCACGAACAGCATCGGGCGCGCGAGCGTGGCTTTGAGCCGGCTGGCCCAGCGAAGGTCGGTTTCGATGGAATCGAGCAGTGGCGCGCGCGGGGAGAGGGTGTCGAGCGAGGCGTGCGCACGCGCGCGAAGTCCCACGATGGCTCGGCCGAGCAGGCGCTCGTGCGCGCCGATGGGTACCGTCCGCGTGCGCATGGCTGCAAGAAGTTCCGCGAGGGAAAGCGGTCCACCGGTGTCCAACTCCGTGCGCACAGCATCGGGCGCGAGGAGTTCAGCAAGGCTGGCGAGGTGGCGAAGGTGGTCTTGATCGGGTTCGAGCGACGCACAGAGGCCCAGCAGGCGATCGGCGCGGGCGTTCAGCAGCCTGCCGTGCGCGGTGCTCGGGGCCACACCGGCGCGTTGGCCCATATCGCTAGCGCTCTCGCCGTGCCACCAGGCGTTGATGAGCTGCGAGTCTGAAGCGCCTTGCTTGTCGTCGTCGGGCGATCGCTGCTTCATGAGCAGGCGCAGGGTCTCGGGCGCGCGCGACATGCGATGGGCAGTTCGGTCGATGGCCTGCGCCCGGCTCCAGCCGAGCGCACGCTGGTAGCGCTCGATCCGGCGCACGGCGGCATCCGACTGGGTCTCGGTGAGCCGATCGAATCGGCCTGCGCTCTTGAGCTTCGCAGCGTGCTCGGTCTCGAAGCGCTCGACCGTGCTCATGGTAAATGCGAGCAAGGGTTGCGACGAATCTTCGGCGGCGACTCGGCGTGCGATCAGGCCGCGCCTGCGGTACCGCTCGATGGTCTTGGTGCTCACGTTCCAGCGATCGGTAAGCTCGGCGAGCGTGAGATGGTCGGGCAGGTCTTTGCGGGTGAGCCTCGCGTGCGCGCACAAGCGTTCAACGATCGCTGACAGATCGCGCAAGAGCGCCTCGCCCGTGACCAGACCATCGATCTCGGTTGAGCGGTAGTCGGTCAGCCGGAAAAGCACCCATTCGAGCGGGTAGGTTTGTTGAAGGTCAAGCTCGGCGGCGAGCGCCTCGGCGCGGTCGATGTGCTTGGCAGCCGCGGCCGTGGACGAGAACCGGAGCTGATCGACCAGCTCGCGCAGCGCCTCGACCCGGACCGCAGAGAAGCGTGGCAAGACAAGGCTCCTCAGTGGTCCAGTGCGGCGCTGGAGCGGCTGGTTCCGTCGTTGTGCCAACGAACGGGGTGGCCTTCAGGCAGCACGCCCGCTTGGGCGCACCGGGCGAGGAATTCATCGAGCCCCGCCGAGGCTGCGTCGTCCAGGTCGTACCGCACGTGCTGCGTGCAGTACGCTTGCGCGAGATCGGCGGGCCAGCCGTGGTCGGCGGCGTGACGGGCTGCAACCATCGGCAGGCGCGTCGCGTTGTGCCGGCGCTGGCGGTCGAGGATCGCACAGGCCGATGGCACCCATGGCTCGTCTGCACGGCTGGCCAGGCACGCCCACACGGCGTAAACCATCGGCAGTTCTGCGAGCGAAGACCACGCTTCGCCGAGGTCGTAGACATACTTGTAACGATCATCAGGCGGCGGGCGCGTGATGACCTTGTCCCCAATCATCAGCACACTCGCGGGCCAGTCGGTTCCATCGGCGCGGAAGGGCTCGACCGTTGGCGCTGTTCCCGATCGCTCGGCGACAAGCAGCCGGCACAACGCGACCGAGGTGTGGCTTTCGGTGTCGGCGTGAACGGTCTTGATGGACTCGATGGGTTCGTCGCTGAAGAGCTTGACAGTGAGGATCGGGCCGTGGCTGCCGATCATGCCCGAGCCGAGGACCGCGAGCGGTTGGGGCGTGCGCACGAGGTCGGCGGTCGAGACCAGCGCGACATCGACCGCTCGGTTGGTGAGCAGGCCTACGAGTTCAGCGGGGGCTGCGGGCACGAGCGAAGCGCCCGCGAGTTTGCCGAGCCCTTCGACCAGGGGCCAAGCGTTGAAGTAGCCGACGTGGCCGATCCTGACGGGGTCCATGGGCGATTGTATCCGCTTGCCGCAGATCGACTTGGCCGGCGCGGTGCGAGCCGTCGATCGCGGCGGGTACGATCGGGGCATGAACAAGAACCGGAACGTGGTGCTGTTGGGCGGGGGCGGGCACGCGTGCGTGGTGGCGGAGATCGCAAGGCTCGCAGGCTGGGTGCCCAAGGGGCTGCTCGACGACAACATGCGCCCGCCGGCCTCGGACGAACCGATGAGCGTTCCCCGGCTCGGGGCGCTGTCGGGCGATCGCTCGCTCGAACTGCTGGGCGAGTACTGGTGGCTGCTCGCGCTGGGTGGGCTTGCGCAGCGGCGAGAGCTGCTGAACACGATCGCTGACCACTTTCCGCAGGCAGCGCAGCGAGCCGCGACCGTTGTGCACCCGTCGGCTTGGGTGTCGCCAGCATCGACGATCGGAGCTGGCGTTGTGATCGGTGCGGGCGCGGTCGTCAACCCGTGCGCGTTCGTGGCGGACCACGTCATCATCAACACCGGAGCCGTGGTCGAGCACGATGTGCAAGTAGGCACCAATGCGCACATCGCGCCTCAGGCGATGCTCGGCGGGGGCGCGAAGGTCGGCGCTGATGCAC
>CAYGSG010000114.1:0-6949 GCA_964352615.1 uncultured Phycisphaeraceae bacterium | reverse complement strand
GTACACGCCCCAGATGCCCGCGCGGTGGGAGGGCGTGAAGGTGGTCGGCTTGAGCGTGTCGGTCGAGGCACCGGGGGCGCTGAAGCTGTACGAATCGCTGGGGTTCGTGGCATGGGGCACCGAGCCCGCAGCGATGTGCATCGATGGGCAAGAACTCGACGAGATCTACATGGCGCTGCGGTTGTGAACGGGTACGCTGATGGTCATGGACCGCGATTCGGCGAAGGATGGTGCTCGATGGTGAGACGGATGCGAAGGTTGTCGATCATCGGCGCGGCGATGCTGCTGGGAGGTTGTGCGGGCGGGTCAAGCCTGTCTGATCAGCGAAGCCCACATGAGCCACCGGTCAACCAAGCAGTTGACAACTGGCACAACGCCGCCGCTACGGGCGACCTCGCCAAGTACCAGAGCTTGATGACCGACGACGTCGTCTTTCTTGGCACGGACAAATCCGAACGCTGGGTGGGCGATGAATTCATCGAGTTTTGCAGGCCGTACTTCAACGGGCCGACCGAGTACGGCGAGGGGGCCTGGACGTACGAGCCGGTCGAGCGGCACGTTGCCTTCTCAGATGATGGCCGCACCGCGTGGTTCGATGAATCGCTCATCAACGAGTCCTACGGCAACTGCCGGGGCACGGGTGTGCTGGTGCTGGGCGATGACGACCGATGGCGGATCGCGCACTACAGCCTGACGTTCCCGGTGCCCAACGAGATCGCCAAGAGCGTGGTTGAACAGATCAAGGCGCAGGAAGCCCGCGACCCAACAGGGCTGATGGAAGCACCGCGAGTGAATTGGTGAAGGGTCAAACGGAGGTCAACGATGGGCGATGTGAAGTGCGAACTGTCGATCAACGCGCCGGTGGATGAAGTCTTCAACAGGGCGACCGACTTTGGTTCGCTGGCCGACATGGTCGGCGGCATCACCAAAGTGGAAGTCCTGACACAAGGCCCGACCGCGGTGGGCACCAAATTCCGCGAGACGCGGGTGATCTTTGGCAAGACCGCGACCGAAACGATGGAGGTTACCGCGATCGAGCCGTCACGCATGATCGAACTCAGCGCCGAGAGCTGCGGCAATCGCTACCGCACGGTGCACACCTTCGAGCCCAATGGCGATGGCGAGACGCTCGTCAAGCTCAACATGCACTGCACGCCGATGACGGCAGGCGCGAAGATCATGGGCGCGGTCATGACGCCGTTGATGAAGGGCACGATGCGCAAGTTGCTCGAGAACGACATGGCCGACCTCAAGCGGGCGTGCGAGCGAAGCGCCGGCGGGGACGATTGAGCGTGGCCACGGTCCCAGTGACAGCATCAAAGTCAGAATCACCGCGCTCGGGCCGCATCGGCGCTGGCCGAGCCGCGGCGGGCAAACTCCGCCGAGGGGCCGAGGACCGGGGCATCGCGGCGGCGCTGATCGATCAGACCCCCATCGCGGTCGTCGATGTCGAAACGACTGGCCTGCGAGCTGGCGACGACCGCGTCGTCGAGCTGTGCGTGGTTCGGCTTGAACCGGTTTGCACGGGTCAATGGCGGCGGCAGACCGTGCTGAGCACGCTTGTGAACCCCGGCCGAGCGATGGGCGCGAGCCATGTCCACGGCATCACGGCCGAGCATGTTGCGAACGCACCCAGTTTCGGAGGCATCTCGCGTGAGCTGCTCGGTGCGATCAGCGGCGCGGTGGTCGCGGGCTGGAACGCGCACTTCGATGTGCGGTTCTTGCAGGCCGAACTGGCTGCGATCGGGCTGGAGGTTGAGCTGCCGTTTGTGTGCTCGATGCGGCTGCGCCCGATGGCGGGCCTTGGCCCAGCGGTCTCGCTCAAGCGGGCGTGCGCGGCGCACGACATTGCGCTCGAAGGCCACCACAGCGCCGAGGCGGACACCGTCGCCACCGCCAAGCTCACGGAACTGGCACTTGTCAAAATTCGTGAGAAGGGCGCCGAGCGTTTCAAGGACCTGCGCAAGCTGCACGGCTACTCGTTTGTGAAGAGCCTGCGCCACCACCCGATGCGCGGCGACGAGGCGCTGTTTCTGCCGGAACAAGAACCGGTGCTCAGGCGTTCGGATGAACACATGCCCCAAACCGGTGGAGAACCCGAACCATGAGCACCAGCACCGATCCCAAGCCCAAGCCCAATCCCAAGCCCAAGGCAGACCCAAAGTCACTTACGCCCGAGCAGTGGAAGCAGAAGCTTGAGCCCGAGGCGTACCGCGTGCTGCGCGAGGCCGGCACCGAGCGGGCGTTTACAGGTAAGCACCTCGCTGAAAAACGGCTGGGCACGTTCTCGTGCGCTGCGTGCGAGGCCAAGCTCTTTCAGTCGGATGCCAAGTTTGAGAGCGGCTGCGGGTGGCCGAGCTTCTTCGAGCCATTCGACGGCGCGATCGATGAGTTCAAGGACACCACGCACGGCATGGTGCGCACCGAGGTCCGCTGCGCCGCGTGCGGCTCGCACCTGGGCCACGTCTTCCCCGATGGCCCGCCGCCGACGGGCATCCGGTACTGCATCAACTCGGTCTGCCTCGACTTTGATGCCGCCGAATAGACGCTCAGCGTGGCTCAAAGCCTGCTGCCGGTGCGAATTGAACCCGTTTTTCGGACCTTCGCTGAAGTCGTCCGAGAAGCCGGTCGATCCCCGCTGTTGACCCGGCCGGGCCGACGCACGCCGCGACGACCCCGGCCGCCAACCAGCGCGGAGGTGCCCGATGGCTCGTTGTGGCGTGACGATCGTGACCGGTTCTCTCGGTGCCGGCAAAACTCGCGTGGTCTGTTCGCTCGCTGCGCAGTTCGGCACCGAACGCGTGGCCGTGGTCTCCAACGAGCTGACCCGCATCGACCACGATGCAAAGACATTTAAACGCGACGGCCTTCGCGTTGTCAGTCTGACCGGCGAGTGCGCATCGCAGCGGCCCGGAGCGCTCGCCGACGCGATCGGGAAGGCTGTAGACCTACTGGGCAGGGCGGCGCAGTCGGGCCGCGTGATCGTTGAACTCGCGGGAACAGGCACCATCGGCCCGATGCTCGCGGCACTCGAAAACACCGGCGACGATCGCTGGGCGGTGGATGGCGTCGTAAGTATCTTTGACGCGCGCACACTGCTCGACGATCGGCTTGATGTGGACACCGACCCAAGCGGCCCGGGCACGCTCGGGCCGGGCGCGCTGATCGAATCGCACATCGATGCGTCGACGGCGGTCATACTCAACTTTGTTGACGGCCTGCCCGAAGACCACATCGAAGAGTCGCTGCGGTTCGTCGACCGGATCAACCCGGACGCGATGATCGAGACCACCACCGACGGCCAGGTCCGTGCGGGCAGCGTGATCGACCCGGTTTGGGGGCCGCCCGCGCGCCGCGACCGGGCTTCGTTGCAACTGCCAATGCACGCGATCGTGTTCGATGCCCGCAGGCCATTCCACCCCGAGAGGCTCAAACAAGCCATCGAGGGCGGCACGCTGCTCGGGGCACGGTCGAAAGGCACCGCGTGGCTCGCCACGCAGCACGATCGCAGCAGCCGATGGGACCACCGCGGGCTCGATCTCGAACTCGCGCCCGGCGAGACGTGGTGGGCGAGCACGCCCCCCGCCTCGTGGCCGGCCGATCGCAGCCAGTGGGCCGAGATATTCGCGTGCTGGAATGAACCGTGGGGCGACCGCCGGCAGCAACTGACGGTCCTCGGTCCGTCGCTCGACAAGGCGCGGACGCGGCAAGCGCTCGATGCGTGCCTGCTGACCGATCAAGAGATGGCTCTCGGCCCGAACGCCTGGTCGCTTTGGGAAGAGGCCTTGCCAGCCGAGTTGAGGCTGCACTTGGCTGCGTGAACTCGCGCAAGCGTTGACAAAAAAACGGCCGCCCCCTTGTTGGGGGCGACCGAAGTGGTCAACCGGGCTTCTTGGTTCTGGGTTGCTCTTACGGGCAGGGACCGACCACGCCGACCATGAACAGGAAGTCGCCGAAGCTGACCATGCCGTCACCGCCGGGGGTACCGAAATCGTCGGCGTTATCGCCGATGCAAGCCGGGTTACCCGTCGCCGGACCGCAGGGGCCGACGAGACCAACCAAAGCGAGGAAGTCGCCGAAGCTGACCATGCCGTCAGCGCCTGGCGTGCCGAAGTCGTTGGCGATGTCGCCGGGGCAGGCCACGTCGTCCACGCGGTCGAAGACCGGGAAACTGCCTCCTGCGCCGACAGTCACGTGAATGACGCCGTAGCGGGCGGTCACGCTGCCACCGACCGGGAGCGCTTCGATGAGCAT
Organism: uncultured Phycisphaeraceae bacterium; assembly: GCA_964352615.1. GTDB lineage: Bacteria > Planctomycetota > Phycisphaerae > Phycisphaerales > UBA1924 > OFTM382. The sequence goes on along the minus strand of CAYGSG010000114.1, from coordinate 2,695 downwards.
GTCTCGGCCCGTCTGCAGGTCGGTCTGATTGGTGTTGGCAATTTGATTCGACCAAACGCCGGGCCCGTAGAACGGACGCTGCTCAAACCTGACGGGGTCGGGCTCGCCGACTTCCTCGCCAGCGATCATGGCTGTGCCGTAGCCGAGCGCCGCAGCGACATCAGCCTTTCTGTAGTTGCCGACGATCGGAGCGGGGAAGATTTGCCCGCTGAGGTCGTATGTTGCTCCGCCGTCGTACGAAATTTCGTACAGCGGCTGGGATCCACCCAGCGGTGAGGTGTAGGCAACGATGATGGTGTCCTGATAGGCAGAGATGTTGACGTCGTCGCCTACACCCGCGCCGGAAACGACGCTCGTGCTCGACCATGAGCCGGTGTTGACGGTGGCCACCGCATCGCCCGCTGCGTTGCGGTGGGACATGACGAGGAATGGATTGCCGGTGCCGAAGTCCTGATTCCAGTGCAGATCGAGAGGACCGACTCCATCGGTAACATTCGTAACAGCGGTGCCGAACGTGGTGCCGTCGGCGGAATCATCGAAGAAGTATTCGATAGTGCCGTTGGCTGTCAGGCACGTCCAATAGATGCGGTTCTGGAAGTTGTCCTCGTTGGACTCCACAGCGATCTCGGTGATCGTGTCAGCTACCGGCGTGAAGATGGTCTGGAAGAAGTAGCCACCATCCACGGCTCCGGTCGCGGGGTCGAAGCGGCGCATACGCCCTTCGGTCCCGGTGGTGGTGGCGTAGCCGACGTAGACGAAGCCGCCGACGTACGCCAGGTCCACGTCAGGCGAGGCTACGCCGAAGGTGAACGTCTCGGTCCATGTCGTACCGCCGTCGGTGGAGATGTTGAACGTCCAGGTGTCCGCCCAGCCGGTCACCGCGAACATGTTGCCGTTGGGCGCGACATCGAGGTCGAACGTATCGATGGCGACGCGGGCCCCGCCGATGCGGCGTTCGCCGGTGAAGACGTCGTCGAAGGCCTTGCCCGAGGGCTGGATGTCGGTGTCGGTATACGCAAACGTCAGGGCACCATCGAAGCCGGTGGCGTCGAGCTGGGCCATGAAGTCGCGGCCGGTCTCGAAGTCGCCGGTCTGCCAGGCCGCATCGATCTGGGCGACCAGACCCTGCTGCTGCTTGGTGAGTTCGCCGGTGGTCTCGGCCTGCACAATCGCCGTGCGGTCGAGCGCTCCGAGGCCTTGGCCGGTCGGGGCGGGATTGGTGACCGTGTCGGGCATCGCGAAGGGTCCAGAGCCGGGGTTGAAGGCGCCGCCGAAGGCATCGAATGGGACGGCATCGACATGCCGGGGGGCCACGCCGGTGTAGCCAGCGGGCGCACCGCTTTGCTCTTCGGGCGTAGCGGCGAAGGTGCTGCCCGCGGCGGCAAGGCCAGCGACAGCGACAAGACGGGTCACGGTGCATTTGGTCATCAGCATCTAAGGGTCTCCTCTGGGGTTCACGATCGGGCGCGGGGAGAATCCCCGCGGCCCATAACGTCAGTGTAAAGCTAACCAGCGGATTCTCGGGCGCAGACCGGCCACGATTTGCCTGATTTTGGCGCAAATTCTGGAACAAGCTTGTGTTAGCAGGGACCAACCAGCCCGAGCAAGGCCAGGAAGTCGCCGAAGCTCACCTGGCCATCGGGCGCCGGCGAGCCGAAGTCGTCGGCAATATCGCCCAAGCAACCTGTAGCTCCGCCGGGGCAAGGCCCGACAAGCCCGAGCAGCGCTAAGAAATCGCCGAAGCTGACCATTCCGTCGGGCATGGGTGAGCCGAAATCATCCGCGATGTCGCCTTTGCAAGGCGCCACACGCGCGAACGTATCGACCGCGATCTTGTCCAGGCTCACTGATGACTCAGCCGTGGTGAACTCGATGACGTACTCGCTGGCGTTGCCCGCGAGTTCCCAGCGGAACAGCCGCTCAAGGGTGAACCCGACGACAAAGCCGCCGCCGAAGTCGCCCTGAAGATCTTCGCGGAACAACTCGACGATTTCGACCGGTGCTTGGCCATCAATGAGCATGGTCGAGTAGTCGATCTCTCGTCCGAGCGTGCGCACCTGCAAGAGCACGGTCGTTGTGATGCCGGGGGTGGTGTCGCCCGCATTGGGGACGCGGACCTCGAAGTCCATGATGTCGGTAAACGAATACATGTTGCCCGTGGAAGTCAGGAATGCTGAGCCCGAAGTCTCGGCGACATCAGGCAACGACCAGCCAACAGGGAGCGGGTCTGGGAACATGCCCACGTCCGGCAGGTTGCCCCCGCCGCTGAGAAAGAAAAAGTCCCACTCGAAGTAGGCCGAGCCAGCGTCTTCGCGCTCCCAGCCATACGCCGAGGGCGTGGTGAGATCGGCGCGAGCCGAGGGCACCGATGCGAGCATGAAACTGGCCACAAGAACGGCGATCAAGGGGCGGGTATGGGTCATGGGTGGCAACTCCTGGCTGTGGGGAAGCTCTCTGAGACCGAGTCTCAATGAGAGCATAGGTCGAGCGAGGGTCGCCCCGCCACGGGGAGCCAAACGCGACGGGCCAGAGCCAACGAAAGACGCCCGCCGGCGAGCTGCCAGCGGGCGCGAGAGACGACGCGGATAACGGGGTGGGGTGTGGAGGTTGTTGCCCGTCGGCGTCTTGCTTGTGGACCTCGGCTGCGGGCTTTTTCGGCCCGAGCGAGGCCAGGAAAGCCGCGACAGCCGGGTGG
>CAYGSG010000113.1:0-7130 GCA_964352615.1 uncultured Phycisphaeraceae bacterium | reverse complement strand
GCCCCCCACCATGTGCATGGCTGCGAAAATCAGCGAAGTCAGGATGATCCCCGTCCACACGTTGCCCGTGGCCTTGAACAGCGCCGACTGCAAGAACGCACGGTACGCGACCTCCTCGATCACCGGGATCGCGATAACCACCGCAGCGATGATGACCCACGTCCACGGGTCGGAGCTGTTGTCGACAATGAGCGAGAGCGTCGGGTGCGCTACCTCGTTGGCTGGCAATTCGGTGCCCGAGACCGCCTCGTGCGCGGTCTTAGCGCCCTCGCCCAGCAGCATGACAATCGGCAGCGCCAGCACGAACAGGCCGAGGCCGATCGGCCAGTCCGCAGCCTTGGGCCGAAGGCCCGCGTTGGGCGCCGACCGCGCGACAATGTACCCCATCACCAGCGCCACGGTCACCCCGGCGAGGCTCGCGATGAGCATCGGCACCGCCACACGCCGAACCTTGGCATCGCCCCCGCCAAGCCAGCTCGCATCCAGCCAGTCCGCCCCGGCTACCGCTCCCCCCGCTAAAGGCAGCGAGAGCATCACCATGATCGCGCAGAACACCCAAACCAGGCTCGGCAGGGCCTTGACATCCCGCAGCCCAGACCGCCCGAGCGAGCCGGGTTTGATGACATCTCCCGCCCAAAGCATCGCAAGCACCAGCACCGAAGCGCCGATAAGCAGAGGCAGCAGGTAGGTGTTGGCCCCCTGGGCGATGTCGCTCAGGGTGACCGCTGCCACATCCTGCTGCTTGACGCCGCCTGCCTCGATCTGGCCTGCCAAACACTCGCCGGGAAGCCCAAGGAACAGCAGGCCGAGCAAGGCAACAATGAAGCCCATGGATCCCACGCCGCCTGAACAACCAGACCCACGCGAGCCCGATGGCGACAACCCAGCCGCCAGCGCCCGGCCCATGCCCGCGGTGCTCAGCGAGATCGTGACCCACAAGTTGGCCGAGGTTGAACGCGCCAAGACACGGATTCCTTTCCGCGAGCTCGAGGCCCAGGTAGCAGCGGCCGAGCCGCCGAGAAACTTCTTCGCCGCCCTCACCCGCTCCGACAGGCGCTCGGCCATCATCGCCGAGATCAAGCGGGCCAGCCCCAGCGCCGGGCTCATTCGGCCCGAGTACGCGGGCGACGGGTTCGATCCGTCCGCCATCGCCCGAGCTTATACCGACCACGGAGCATCGGCGATCTCGTGCCTCACGGACGAAAAGTACTTCTCGGGCCACCTGACATACCTCGAAACGGTCAAGGCCGCCTCGCCGCTGCCGGTACTCCGCAAAGACTTCATCGTGGACCCGTGGCAGCTCTGGGAGAGCCGGGCCGCCGGGGCCGACGCGGTCCTACTCATCGCCGAGTGCCTCACCGAGAGCCGGCTTGTGGACCTGCTCATCCTCTCCCAGCAGCTCCAGATGACCGCCCTGATCGAGGTCCACTCGATGGACAACCTCCTGAGAGTCCGCCCCCACATCGGATTCCCGCACCCCGCGTACAGCCTGCTCGGTATCAACAACCGGGATCTCCACACCATGCAGGTGGACCTCAACAACACCTTTCGGCTGGTCGATCTCGTAGACGACCCGGGCGTGCTGGTAAGCGAGTCCGGCATCAAGACCCCCGACGACCTCGCCCGACTGCGTGAAGCGGGTGTAAAGATCGCCCTCGTGGGCGAGCACCTGATGCGTCAGCCCAATCCGGGGCAAGCCCTCGGCCAATTGCTGGCCTAGCGAGCCGCGCCTCGCCGTACGATCTGTCGAAAACTGACCGCTGCTGAGCCCCGCCCAGCCAACCGTTACGAGGAACCGACCCATGCCTTTCACCAAGTTGCTCAGCCCGACATGCCTGATTGCAGTGCTCGCCGCTGCGATGGCGCTCACCGCAGCCCCCGCGTGCGCACAGGACGAGGCAGTCGAGGCCGCCGGCGCGCAGGCCGATTCCCGCCCAGCCGAAGTCCAACCCGATCCGCAGGCGATCGCGGCACGCGAGCTGCTCGAAGCAGCCAGCAAGGCTCTCTCTGAAGCCGGCGCTTTTTCGGCGGACATCGAACTTGCTGCCGACATTGAGCAGGCGTTTGCCCGCGACCTCATGCCGACTGCTTCGGGCACGATGGTCGCCTCCGCGAGCCCCGACGGCGACTGGCGCGTGCGCATCGAGGGCACGACCCGCCCCATGGGCCAATCCGAAGATTCCAACTTTGATGTGCTCTGGGCGGACCGAAAAGTCACGACCGTCGAGCACCTCAACCAGACCGTGGTCGAGGGGCCGGTGGCATTGGTCAAGGGCACGCTGCTCAGCACCGTCGGCAGGCTCCAAGCCATCCCGGGGCTGACTGAGGGCAGCGCGCCGTTCGAAACGATGCTCAACAACCCCCGCACCACGTTCGCGCTGGGAGACACCATCGAAGTGGACGGCATCGAATGCAGGGTTGTCCGCGCCACCATGGTCATCGCGGGCAGGCCCCAGTACCACTCCATCGCCATCGGCGTGGATGACCAGTTGCCATACCGGATCATGCGGCACAACGTCGGCTTTGAGAGCGGCCCCGCCATCGGCACCGAGTTCAGCCAGTTCGTATTGGGCGATGACGCCATAGCGGGCAGGGCGTGGACCATCGAAACACCCACCGGCTACGAGCGAGAGATCATCACGACGCCCCAGGCACGCAGTCCCGCCCAAAGCGGCCAGCTCACCGGCAACGACGGCGCGAGCAAAGGCGTCACCAAGAGCCCTTCGCTCACGCCGAGCTACCCGCTGAGCCCCAAGTGGCAGTTCCAGACCCGCGACGGCGAAGTCGTCTCCCACACCTCCATCAAAGGCAAAACCAGCGTGCTCTACTTCTGGGGCACCTGGTGCATCCCGTGCAAGCGTGCAGCACCGCTCAACGAGCAGCTCTGGGAAGATTTCGGCGGCCAGAAGCACTTCGAAATGGTCGGCCTCGCGGTCCGCGAACGCGACCCCGACGCGACGTACCAGGCCATCGATGACGCGGGCTACGGCTGGACCCAGCTCGTCGGCGCCGACAAGGTCGCCACGCTGTTCGAGGTCGAACGCTACCCGACGTGGTTCGTCATCGGCCCCGCTGGCGAAGTGCTGTACCAGTCAGGCCGGCCCGAGGGCGGCGACTTTGAGCCCATCTTCGCCGAGATGCGCAAGGCCATCGACAAGGGCCTTGAGCTGTCAAAGTAGAGCCTTCATGCTCCGTGTGCTGCAGTACCTACTTGTGGGCCTGGCATTTGCCTCCGAACCCACAACTGGGCAACAGACCGTGGAGCTTGCTGGCGTTGGCTTCTCGCTTTCGATACCGGACGACTGGGTTCCCTTTCGGGAACAGCACGTCGCTGGAATGAACCAACTCGCCAAGCGGGATCCCAAGGTGGATCCGAGCTATGTGTTCATTGCTTCTCCAACGGGCGACTTCGATGCTCCCTTTATCGTGGTGGAGGTGATGCCGTCCGGGCTGCACTGCGGGTCTGTGGCTGACATGTGGTCAAACCACTTGGCACCGATGCGGGCTGAAAGTGGCTACGCCTCTCTCGATGAGGATCGCTGGTCCGTCACCAGTGATCCGGTTCGCCTGCGACGCAACGGAGTCAAGGTGCTTCTCCAGCAGGCGGTCTTTGGCGGCCGACAACACTGCGTGCGTTTGGAAATCGCAGGTCATCCGGAACAGCAGGCCGAAGTCGAGCGACTGTTCAGCGACACGGCTCGCAGTTTCAGTTGGCTTGCGGGTTTCGAGTTCGACCCGGACGCCGATGCCCGCACGACAAGTTGGATCGCACTCGGTCTTGGAGCCTTCGTGTTCGCGGGCATCGGGGCCATTTGGCTGCGTCGTTTCCGCTAGGTTCAGTCAGCAAAAAACCTCTCGCCCCGAAGGGCGAGAGGCGTGTTGCAAACATCCGTAGCAATAAATCCGTAGGTTGTCTGCGCTCACAACGGGCTGTACCAGAGTGGCAGCCCCGTCGAGCTACCCTCTGTGGCGCAGCCCCTTCGTACAGTCGTAATCGTTCACTGGACCACCTCCTTGCTTAGGCTCGTTGTTCGAGCGCCTATTCCAGCCGTCACGGCCGTCTGTACAGGCCGCCGCCAGAGGTTCCATCCCCGAGCCGTCACCCGGGGCTCATCACCCGCGTGATTGCCACATGGCTCACACGCGGTTGTCGCACGACTCACCGGGCCCGGTGCCGCGGGTTCTCCGCAGCCGGCCGCTCCGGTTTGCCGGTGCGATGCGCCGAGTATATCGACCCATTCGCGGCGCACAACCCCAATTTTTCTCTGGGGCCAAGTCTGAATCCAAATCGGTTCTCAGACGCGCGATGACAGTCGCGCAACGCTGGCCGCCAGCATCCATAGCACCACACCCGCGAGCACGATCGCAGGCCCGGGCGGCAGGTCCAGCTCGAACGCGGCGATCCCCCCCATCGCCACCGCGCCGACCGACAACGCAACCGACCACACAAGCACGCCCGAGAACTGTCGGCTGCACCGCAGGGCCGCAGCACCCGGAAGCACGAGCACCGCGGTTGCGAGTACCACACCCGCGACGCGCACCGCCATCACCACCAGCACACTCAGCAGCAGCATCGTCAGCAGACGGACTCGGCTGGTGCGCACGCCGAACGCCTCGGCGCCCTCTTCATCAATCGCCCACAGCACGATCGCTCGCCGGTGCCACCACGCGGCGAGCACCACCGCTGCGCACACAACCACCGTGAGCCATGCGTCCAGCCAACTCACCGAAACCACCGAGCCGAACATCACGGATTCAAGATCGGGCGGCGTGCGTCCCGTCAGTTCACGCACCGGGCCTGCAGCCAGCCGAGTCAGCAAAAACCCGATGGCCATGCCCGCGACCATGACCACCCCGATGGCGGTATCACCCGACGAACCAACAGCGTTCGTTCCGGGCGCTGATGACGACAGCCGGGCCATCAACGCGCCCGCACCAAGGCTCACGAGCATGAGCATCGCCGAGGTCAGGCCAGCGCCCGCGACCGCGCCGCCGGTGGCCCATGTCACGACCAATGCCAGGCCCAGCCCCGCGAACGCAGCGTGGCTCACGCCCTGACCGACAAATGCGAGCCGGCGCACCACCACCAAAGGGCTCAGCAGACCCGCTGCCAACGCTACCGCCACAGCCGCGATCACGCCCGGCCAGAACACCGAGGCCGTCGGCCCGAACAGGTACTCGAACGTGCGCACGGTCAAGGCTTGTCGCTTTCTACGGAGGGGCGCTGGTGCGCGTGGTCGTGGTCGCAGTCGACGGCCAAATGCGCCTCGACGTGCACCGCGCCGAGCACACCCTCGACCTCGTGCGCGAAGACTTCCGCGAGCACGCCTGGCGTGAGCCCCTCGGGCGAGACGTGCGCGTGCAGCGTCTGGTTCAGGCACGCGATGCGGTCGCACCCCGCGACCACCGCGCGAAGGTCGTGGCTCACGACGAGCACGCCGCAGTTGGTCTGCGCGCGCACCGCGTCGAGCATGGCGCTGAACGCAGCCTGCCCTTTGACGTCGATTCCGACCGTGGGCTCATCGAGCAGCAGGAGCGATGGTTCGAGCGCGATCGCGCGCGCGATCATGGCCCGCTGAAGCTGGCCGCCGCTGAGTTCACCGATGGGTCTTTGGGCGAAGGCCTCGGCACCCGTAACGTCCATCGCCCACTCGATGCGGCCGCGTTGCTGCTTGGTCAGCGATCGCGTGCCGCGCAGACCAGCCGAGATTGACAGCTCGACGAACTGGGCTGCGCTGACGGGCACCCCGCGCGCCATCGGTCGCTGTTGGCTGACGTAGCCGATCTGGCCCGATCGGCGCGCGCCAGCGGGGTCAACACCCATTGCTTGCACCGTGCCCGAGGTCGGCGTGAGCAGCCCCATCGCGAGGCGCACGAGCGTGGTCTTGCCCCCGCCGTTGGGGCCGAGCACGCCCACAATGCTCCCCGTCTCGACCGTAAGGCTTACGTCGCGGACCGCGTCGTGCGAGCTGGACGGGTACCGGTAGGTGACCGCCTCGAACCTCAGCGGCGCGCTCATCGCGGAGGCTCCTGCCCAGCGAGCGCATCGAGTATCACCCGCGTGTTGTGTTCGAGCAGTTCGAACCAATCGCCCGAGCCGAGCGGGTCGAGCACGCCCATCGGCAGGCCAAGTTCGCTTGCGATGCGTTCAGTTGGCCTGGGATTGAGCTGGGGCTCGGTCATGATGGCGATGGGCGCATCGGATTGAGCGCGCGCTAGGGTGACAGCGTCGATGGCCCGCTGCATGTCGCCCGCGGTGGGTTCGCCCGAACCAACGGGCAGCACCGAGCCGAGAATCTGAAGATCGTACCTTGCTGCGAACCGCTGCCAGGCGTCGTGCTGGGTGATGAGTCGGCCGCCTCGGACCGGCACAAGCGCCGCCTTGGCGCGCGCATCGGCAGCATGGATGTCCGCGATGACGGCATCCGCGCGCGCGGGCGCTCCCGTATCGCCACGCTCAGCGAGGTGCGCCCCAATCGCGCGCGCAAGCTCAGCCATCGCGTCGGCATCGAGCCAGAGGTGCGGGTCTTCGGGGTGCGCGCAGTACGCGTGGTTGGTGTGCGGCGGGCGCTGGTCGTGGGCCTGTGTAAAGACGGGATCAATCACGCTCGCGAATTGAACAATTTTGGCATCGCCAGCGCGGCGGAGCGAAGGTTCGCTTGCGCCCTCGAGGCCCATCCCCACCATGACGACCAGGTCGGCGCGCGAAAGCCTTGCGGCATCGCTCGGCAACGGTGTGTAGGTGTGGGGCGATGAGCCGGGCGGGATGAGCACGCTGGCCGTGCTGCCCTCGGGCAGGATTCGGCGGACGACCTCTTGCAGCGGGGGCACGGTGACCACAACCGAGATCGGGGCATCGGGCGCGAGGGCTGCGCTTTCTGATGGGCGCTGCCCACATGCCGACAGCACCGCCAGCGGGAGCCACAGCCCAGCGATGCGCATCGCGCGCCACATGGGCCGGTATGGGTGAAGACAGGTTGGCAAAGAGGGCTCGGCGAAGGTCGGCGGCTAAACGATAATCTGTTCTCATTCTAGCGAACGGCGCTGCACACGGCCAGTGTCGCCCCGGAATCGACGCTGGGGGCCATGCGAGGCCCACCGGCGAGCGATCGGGGGGCCGGCGCGACAAT
>CAYGSG010000112.1:0-7204 GCA_964352615.1 uncultured Phycisphaeraceae bacterium | reverse complement strand
GGTACGCAGCGGTGGGCATCTTCGGGCTCGGGCTGAGATGCGGGCTCGCCTACGAGCGCACCAAACGCATGGGCGTGCCCATCGCCATGCACGCTGCCTTCAACGCGCTCAACGTGATCCTGGGTATCACCAACGCGGGCGGTTCGTAGCTTGTGGCTCTAGCATCTCGCATGGACCGCATCGCAAAGCCGCCTGATCGCTCGCTATCAAACTGTGTGACCATCGACGATGTACGCGCCGCAGCGGGCCGGCTTGATGGTGTCGCCGTGCGCACGCCGACGGTCCGCGCGCCGCTGCTGGAAGAGCGCACGGGGGCGAGGCGGGTGTGGCTCAAGTGCGAGAACCTGCAGCACATCAACGCCTTCAAGTTTCGCGGTGCGTACAACGCGCTGAGCCAGATCGATGCGGGCACCGGGGTGCTTGCGTACTCATCGGGCAACCACGCGCAGGCGATCGCCAAGGCCGCCGCGATGCTCGGCAGGCTCGCGGTCGTGGTGATGCCGAGCGATGCGCCGAGCGTGAAGCTGGCGCGGACCAAGGCGCTACTGTTGCAGGCTGCCGATGGCAGCCGGGTGGTCGAGTACGACCCGCAAACAACCAAGCGCGAGGAGTTGGGCGCGCAGATCGCCGAGGCCCAGGGGCTGGAGGTGGTGCCGCCTTACGACGATGTGCGGGTGATCGCGGGCCAGGGAACCGTGGCGCTGGAGATGTTCGAGGACGCGGCACGGGATGGAAACGGGCCGATCGATCTACTCATGGTGTGCTGCGGCGGGGGCGGGCTGCTCAGCGGGTGCGCGGTACTGGCCAAATCGCTCTCGCCCGACACGCGAGTGGTGGGGGTTGAACCCGCGCTCGCGGACGATGCCGCCCGGAGCTTCCGTTCGGGTGTGCTGCACGCGGTTGAGAACCCGCAGACGATCGCCGACGGCGCGCGCACGCCGTACTTGGGCCGGTTCACGTTCCCGCTGGTGATGGAGCATGTGGACGACATCATCACAGCGAGCGAGGACGAGATCGTCAGCGCAACCAAACTGGCGACACGCGAACTGAAGCTGGTCGTGGAGCCGACGGGCGCGCTCGCCCTCGCTGGCCTGCTCGGCATGGGCGAGGCTGCCCGAGGCCTGCGTGTGGGCGTGGTGCTTACGGGGGGCAACATCGACCCGGCAGCGCTGGCGGAGATGCTGGGCTAGCTCGGGTTGTTGTCGAAGTCCTCATACTCGCCATGCTCCGCTGCTGCCTGCAAGGGGTGGGGCTGGACCTTCATCCATCGAAGCCGCTCCGCGATGAGGGGCGAGTGATGGCGATTGACGCTGAATACATCCAAGATGAACTGATTGAGTTGCGGCGTGTGGAAACCGGGGTCAAAGAACAGCACCCACTGGAGAGGCTTCCAGCCCGGCCCAACTATGGGTATGAACGATTGGCCCGTGTCGAGCCAGTATCCGGTCTCGCCGCCGCCGTCAGGGTTCAGTGTGCGGTAGCTGAGGCCGCCGCGGCACCAATAGCGCATCTCCTGCTCGAACAACTCGTCAATCGCTCGGATGTTGGCTTCGAATTCGGCGGTTGGTTGCTTGCCATCGGCAAGCAGTGAAGCAGCGATCAGACAGGTGAATGCCTTGGAGCATTCCTCCGCATCCTGATGTTCTGCGAGCCAGAGAAGGAACGCGACCACATCGCGCCGCAGTTCCAACGAGACAAGATCAGAGTAGCGAACCAACTGCCAAACGTGCATTGACCAAGCGTCTTCCGTGCAATTGTGTCGAGTGCTTGCCCTGAGCAACTGCCATTCACAGAACGCTGCGACCAACTCTGAGTCGTTTGGCCCAAGGTTCCCAGATCCGCAGTACAGTCCGAAACACTCTCTTAACCACATCCGGCTATCGCGGCTGCTGAACTCCAAGAGGGACGCAGGACGGCCCGTGTCGAGCATTTCCTGCAAGGCTCGGTACTGTGCTTCAACTGGAAGGAAGTACTCCACCGAGGCGACCTCGCGCAGGTCATCGTCCGTGATCCGCTCCTTGAAGAACGGCCACAGGGCCATCTCGTCGGGCTCGGGAGCGTGCGGCAGGAGCATGGCCGGACGGTACCCGCCGTCGTGCAGGGCTGCACGGACGCTCCGCCGTCGCCGCGGGGGTGAGCCGGTGGATCGGCGGGTCAGCCGATCGGTTTCCCGGTTTTCTGACCGTTCAAACGATTGTTTGGAACAGGGATGGAACCGCCGCCGTATTGAGATATGAACTCAGGGTCAGCCCTAATCGGCGGATCCGAGGTTCTCCCTCTCACGAGCCGTCCGGTCCGGGTCCTCCTTGGCCGGACGGTTTTTATTTGTCCCCAGCGGTTTCGTCCGTGGCGGGCTGTTCCGTTTCGGTTACGGCTGGCTGGGTTACAGCCTGGGGCGATGCCTTGGCGCTGACCGTCAGGCGCGTGGGATGGCCGAACCAGGGGTTGGTGTTGTCCGGCCCGGGGTAGTGCTTATCGAGGACCGCGACCACATCGGCCATCGTGCCATCGGCAGGTGCCCAGCCGCCGTCGATGTCGGGGTAGTCGACCTTGCAGTTGGCGCACTTCTTGGCGGAATCGAAGCGGATGGGGCACCAGAAGCTCTCGACGTTGCGGAGCATCTCGCCGCCGAGCGACCAGATGCCGGTCATCCAGTCGCAGTAGAGGCACCAGATAAGGTCGTGGCCGACGAGCCCGTTGAACTTGTGCCGGCTGACGTTGACCCAGTCGGCGTGGTTGTACTTGGGAAGCCGAATGAGCCATGTGAGCGGCGGGTAGACCACGTACTCGGCGACCCTCAAGAACCAGAACACGGGCACGGCCAGCGCGGTCGTCCAGACTGCTGCGTGGTTGCGCACCCGGCCCACGCGGGCGTTGATGTGCCCAACGATGCGCGGGCCCTTGACGTGCTTGAGGTGGGTGAGCTCGTGGAGCACGGTCCAGATCAACAGGCCCACGACCTGCCCGCTCACGCCCGCGAGCAGGCCGACCAGCCAGCCGTACCAGCTTCCCCAGTACGCGGCGCCGTAGATGATGCCCGTGAACATGGGCAGCACGGTGAAGTACGTGATCATCACGTCGAGGCCCGGCGCCTTGCAGAGCCAGACGCTCGCGGCTTTGCCGCCTTCACCGAGCTTGGGGAGCAAGTGCAAAGCAGCCGCCCCGATGAGCAGGGCGGCTGCGGAAAGAGCGGCAAGGATGAACCACGTCTGGATGTCGGTCATGCGGCCAGCGTAGCCGACGCCGACGCGTGGTGTTTACTCGAGGCCGATGAGGCTGCCGATGACCGGGCCGTACGCGACGACCAGACCAGCGAAGACGACCGACACGATCGAGATGAGCTTGATGAGGATGTTGAGCGCGGGGCCCGAGGTGTCCTTGAATGGATCGCCCACAGTGTCACCGACAACGGTGGCCTTGTGGTCGTCCGAGCCCTTGCCGTAGACGATGGTCGAGCCGTTGCCGGTCTTGACCATCTCCTCGGCGCGGGCCTTGATGGCTTCACGAACCTCGGCGGGAACCTTGGCCGAGTCGCCGGTGCCGTTCATCATGTCGTCGGCGGTGATCTTGCCGTAGGACTCGAGCAGCTTCTTGGCGTTGTCCCAAGCGCCGCCCGCGTTGGCCATGAAGACCGCGACCGCGAAGCCTGAGACCAGGCCGCCGGCGAGCAGGCCCATCACGCCCGGCACGCTGAGCACGAGGCCCACCGCGATCGGGACGAGGATGGCGAGCACCGCGGGGACGATCATCTCCCGCTGCGCCCCAGCGGTGGAGATGGAAACGCAGGTCGCGTAGTCGGGGTACTCCTTGCCCTCAAACTCAACGCGCTTGGGCCACTGCATGGGGTCAGCGATCTTGTCCTCAGTCATGCCCTGAGCGCGGAACGCTTCACGCATCTTGGCGAACTGGCGGCGGCACTCGCCCATCATCGCGTAGGCCGCGCGGCCTACAGCGTTCATGGTGAGGGCACAGAACAGGAACGCGAGCAGCACGCCCATGAACAGGCCGCCGAGCACGCGCGGGTTGAGCAGGGTGACGTCGTAGAACGCCATGACGTCCTTGATCGAGCCACGGTTGGAGGAGATGACGGCGAAGCTGTCGGCGAACGCCGAGCCCGTAGCCGGGGCAAGGCGGTATCGGCGGCTGTCGGCCAGCGCGAGGCCCTGATCGCTGGACACGCCGAAGATCGCGCCCTTGCTGATGGACTTGGCCTGGCTGTGGTCGGCGAACTGTTCGTGGTTGGTCAGCATCGCGCCGTCGATTTCGTTCGCGCCGTCTTCGCCCGCACCGGGGATCAAGACCATGAATTTGCCGTGGCCTTCGTAGACCGCGAAGGCCTCGCCCGAAGTGACCATCGGGTCGTTGACGGCGTAGGCGCTGCGCTCGTGGAAGTTGATCGACTGCGTGGTGATCTGAACCTGCACGATCTGCACATACGCAGCGAACAGGGCGAGCGCGGTGAGCGCTGCCGAGCCGATGGCAAAGCCCTTGCCTGTGGCGGCGGTGGTGTTGCCCAGCGAGTCGAGCATGTCGGTCCGCTCGCGAACGTGGGGGGGCTGGTCGGTCATCTCGGCGTTGCCGCCTGCGTTGTCGGCGATGGGGCCGTAGGCGTCGGTGGCGAGCGTGATGCCGAGCGTCGAGAGCATGCCGACCGCGGCGATGCCCACGCCGTAGAGACCCATCAGGAAGCTCTCAGAACCACCGGCGAGCGTGAACGCCGCGATGATGGCGATGACGACGACGAGCAGCGAGGCCCACGTGGACTTCATGCCCTCGGCGATGCCAGCGATGATGACCGTCGCCGGGCCGGTGAGGGCTTGCTCAGCGATGCGCTTGGTCGGGCGGTGCTCGTAGCTCGTGTAGTACTCGGTCGCGTGGGCGATCAGCAGGCCAGCAGCCAGGCCGGATGCAATGGCAGCCCAGAGCTTCCACCACGCGGTGCCAGCGCCCGAGAGGGCCTCGGCGGCTTCGCCTGAGCCGAAGAGCACATACAGCAGGGCCGCGGCCGCAGCGACGATCAGCCCCGACGCGACGTACACCCCGAAGTGCAGGCCGTGGAGGAGCTGCTTGAAGTTCGCGTTGTCCTTGGCCTTGACGGTGAAGATGCCGACGATCGAGCACACGATGCCCACGCCCGCCAGCGCGAGCGGGGCGGCGGCGAGCTTGAGCGCGAAGCCCTCTTGGCCGATCACGCCGGGCAGCGCGAACGCGGCGGCGGCGCCCAACGCCATGGTGGCGAGGATCGACCCGTAGTATGACTCGTAAAGGTCAGCGCCCATGCCCGCGACGTCGCCCACGTTGTCACCGACGTTGTCGGCAATGGTCGCGGGGTTGCGCGCGTCGTCTTCGGGGATGCCCGCTTCGACCTTGCCGACGAGGTCGGCACCGACGTCCGCGGCCTTGGTGTAGATGCCGCCGCCGACGCGGGCGAACAACGCCTGCGTCGAAGCGCCCATGCCGAAGCTGAGCATGACGGTCGTAAGTTCACGGATGCCGCCCGCGACTTCGGTCATGTTGAAGACAAGGAACCAGAAGGAAGCATCGAGCAGTGCGAAGCCGACCACGACCAGACCCATGACCGCACCCGAGCGGAACGCAACGGTCAGCCCGTCGTTCAGGGACTCTTTGGCAGCGAAGGCGGTGCGGGCGCTGGCGTTGGTGGCCATCTTCATGCCGAACCAGCCGCACAGGCCGCTGAGCAGACCGGCGATCGGCACGCCGACCATCGACAGCGGGTTCTGGAGCTTCAGTACGCTCATCAGGCCGAGGAAGGCCACGAGCAGCACGAAGATCACGGCCACGACGCGGTACTGACGAACGAGGTACGCCATCGCACCGTCACGCACCGCTTGAGCGATGCGCACCATCTCGTCGTCGCCCTCGGAACGCTTCATCACGCCTGCGCTGAAAATCTTGGCGAAGACGAGCGCGATCAGGCCGCCCAAGGGTGCGAGGTAATACGGCAACGGAATGTCAGCGAGTGAGGCAAGCGAGAACATCACGGGTAGGGTCTCCATCGCCCCGTGCCTCTGGTCCTTGCACGGGTTCGAAGATTCGTGGGATGTGGGTTCGAGGAATCCGGTCGTTCGTCAGATGATAAAACGGAACAAAGCTTATCCGTGCCGATTGCGAAGGCCACGCAAAGAGGCTCGAACCCGACATCAAAACCGGCCCAAAAATGAAACACCCCGCTCTGAGCATCCGTTGGGACGCTCGATGGGCGGGGCGAAACCAGTTCAGCAGTGGGCCGCAATAAGCCGGGGCCATGCCAGCTTTAGCGGCTGGGCATGTCTTCGCGGGCTACGCGGTTGGCGGCCTTACGGGCGGCGCGGCGGTTGCGTTCCGAGGGCTTCTCGTAGAACTCCTTGCGCTTAATGTCCTTGGTCAGCCCTTCCTTCTCGCAGAGCTTCTTGAATCGACGCATCATCTGCTCGACGTGCTCTCCGCTGCGGGCCTTGATCCGAATCGCCATGCGCTGCCGTTCCTTCCTCGATCTTCAAGACGCGCGGTGCCTCCACGGGCATCGCGGTGGCCAGCCATCAAGGCCGGCTCTGGGCCTCTACTCAAGCGCTCCCGCCCCAGCGGGTCAAGCCCCGAAGGTGTCCTCATCGGCGGAAACCAGCCATGAGTCCCCTCTCCGGCCCGACCAACCCCGGAATACGCTCGGTCAGCCCATGCTCGTCATCGACACCTTCAACGTGATGCACGTCGGCGGCGTGCTGCCGCCCGAGCTGGTGGTCCACACCCCCGCCGAGCTGGCCTGGCTCATCGCCCAAAGCCGTTACGCGGGGACCCCTCGCGTGCTCATCTGCGATGGCCCCATGCAGGGCACCGGCCACACCGGCCCGGCGGCCACCCGCGTGGGCGAGGCCCGGGTCGTCTATACCGGGGCGGGCCGAGAGGCCGACGACGAGATCGAATCGTTGCTCGCCAAGACCTCCCACCCGGCTCGGCTGGTGGTCGTCAGCAGCGATCGAAGGGTCATCAAGGCCGCCCGGCTTCGGCGGGCGACCAGCCTCAAGAGCGACGGCTTTCTTCGCCAGCTCGCCGAGGATGCCGACCGCCGCAAGGCCGAGCCCCTGCCCAAGTGGGTCCACGAGATCCCGCTGGATCGGCTTGCCGTGGACCAGTGGCTCGAGGTCTTCGGGCTGGATGGGGAGCAGGCCGAGGGCCTTGCCGGTGCCGGCGGCGAAGACCCAAGGCC
>CAYGSG010000111.1:0-7348 GCA_964352615.1 uncultured Phycisphaeraceae bacterium | reverse complement strand
CCCATGACCCGCCCGTGACACCCCCGTGACCAACCTGGGCCAGCCCCCGGCGGTACTCCCATTGGCCACCGCGCACACCGCGCCGGTGCCCATCAGGAGCCCCACCCATGCGCACGCTGCTGCCCGCCACTCTCTCGATCTTCGCTTCGCTCGCGGCCGCCGCTCAAAGCGGCGATGACGTTCCAACTCGCGACCTGCCCGTTCGAGAAGTCACCGTCTTCAAAGACGGCCACGCGATGGTCTACCGCCAAGGCCCGCTCCCAACCACTCCCGCGGGCGCGGTCGTGCTGGACGATCTGCCCCAGCCCGTCCTCGGCACGTTCTGGGCTTTCGAGAACGAACCAGGCGCTTCGCTCAGCGCCGTGCGCGCCGGAGCGGTCGATGTCGACCTCGAGCGCACCGCCCAGACGCTCGCGGACCTGCTCGCACTCTCCATCGGCAAGCGCATCGTCTGGCTGCACCGGGGCAACCAAGAGACCACCGGCACACTCGTTGCGCTGCTGCCCAGCAACACCGATCCCAAGCTCGCACTCATCGAGCACGACAAGGGAGGCCGAGAAGCCGTCCCACTCGAACAACTCTACAGCGTGCGGTTCGTGGAAGGCGTCGATCCCCAAACGCCTATCGCGACCCCAGCCCGAGAGAACCGCCTCACCCTCGAACTCGCGTGGGACGACTCCCGCGAACCCGCCGAATCCGCAGACGTCGGCGTCATGTACTTGCAGAAGGGCATCCGTTGGATTCCCAGCTACCGCGTCACGCTGCTTGATGACGGCAAAACCGCGCGCATCGAGATGCAGGCATCGCTCGTCAACGACCTCATCGAACTCGACGACGCGACCGTCCATCTCGTGGTGGGCGTGCCCCGTTTCGCCTTCGACCACACGCCCGATCCCATCGCCCTCAACGACCAATTCGCCCAGCTCGGCGGGTACTTCCAGCGTCAGGCCGGCACCGCTGGCGCGTTCTCCAACGCGCTGATGGCCCAGTCTGCGCGCATGAGTGAAACCCGCGACTACTCCGGAGGTGGCAGGCCCGCCGACCCCGCCATGCCGCCCGAACTCACCGGCACCGAGAGCAACGAAGACCTCTACGTCTTCTCCATCGACCACGTCACCCTCGGCGTGGGCGAACGAATGATTCTGCCCATCTCCGTCGCCGAGGTACCCGTCGAAGCTGTCTACAAGCTCACCCTGCCCGCTGCACCGCCCGTCAACGCGTGGAGCAACTTCTCCACCGATCAGCAGAGGCAGATCGCCGACCTGCTCGACCGCCCGCTCGCCCGTCATGTGCTCCGCCTCACCAACACCACCGACCACCCGTTCACCACCGCGCCCGCGCTCATTGTCCGCAACGGCAAGACCCTCGCCCAAGGGCTCATGACCTACACAGCAAAGAAAGGCACCACCGATCTCGAGGTCACCGACGCTGTGGACATTCAGGTCGAAGTCAACGAACGCGAGACAGGCCGCGACCCCAAGGCGATCGTCTGGGACAGCAACCAGTACGCCCGCATCGATTTCGCGGCATCCATCGAGCTAACCAACCGCAAGTCCTATCCCGTCACCGTCGAGATCACCAAGCACAGCTTCGGCCTGCCCACCAGCGCCTCTGATGCGGGTGAAGCAGCAGCACTCGGCATGTTCCAGGACACCTCACTCTGGAGCGGTTCCGAACTCCGCTGGTGGACCCACTACGGCTGGCCCTGGTGGTGGCACCGCCTCAACGGCGTGTCGCGTTTCACATGGACCGTCGAGCTCGACCCCGGCGAATCACTCACCCGAACCGCCGAGTGGCACTACTTCTGGCGCTGAGCACTCCGTCTCACTCGTACCGCTCGCCGTTCAGCTCGATCCAGCCGCCCTCGCGCCATTGCTTCGGGTCGTGGTGCGTCCAGTGCAGCACCCCGCCGCGCTCGTTGAACTCGTACTGCCCGCGCACCGTCAGCTCGTCGCCTTCGCTCGCGGGCACGCGGGGCGCGAGGTCGATGTTGTGCGCAATGAGCACGGTATCGAACGGCGCGTTTCGCGTCTCGATCTCAAGCAGCAGCCGCTGATGACGCGAGCCGTCGTTGTCATCCGGCAGCACTTTGACCACCGTCGCTACCAGCGTGACCATCTCGCCAGACTGTTTGGCCTGCATCAACTCCACGACCGCCTGCTGGGAACTCGCGCGGTCCGCTGACGTAGAAGCCGATCCGCTCAGCGTCGGAGTCGATCGCGGCTGAGCCCGCGAAGCCTCGGTCGCTACGCCGCCAGGCGCAGAATCGCCCCGCAGGTCCACGCCAAAGTACCCCGCGACCGCCACCACCGCGAGGACCACCAAGATGCGAATGATCCGCGAGACAATCGACGATCGTGCGCTAGAGCGTGCCATGCAGCCATCATAGCGGCGGGTTTGGTTTGGCTGAAAGGCCCAAAGCCAGTACGCTGCACCGACCGCCAGCGTGCGCGGCATCACCCTACCGGAGAACGATCATGATCCAAGAACTGCTCGGCGGCGACGCCAAAAATATCATCTCGGCCATCAGCTCGAAGGTCGGTGCCTCCGAGTCCCAAGCCGGCGGCTTTCTCGACAAAGCCATCTCCATGATCGAGCAGGCCATCGCCTCCGGCAAGCTCGACATCAACACGCTGCTCAAGGGCGATCTCTCGGCGCTCGCCTCAAGTCTCGATCTCGGCTCGCTCGGCAACCTCCTAGGCGGCGGCGAAGACAAAGCCAAGACCGGCCTCGAAGCCATGATCGGCCCGCTCAAAGACAAGCTCGCAGGTCAGGGCGACCTTGGCGCGATGCTCGGCAATCTCACCGGACAAGACGGCGGTCAGGCCGTCGGCGACGTGCTCGGCAAACTCGGCGGCATGTTCGGCAAGAAGTAACACACAGTTCTTCCATGCCTCTCGCGCCCGCTGTCTCCACGCTCGTGCTCGGCCCTACCTTTAGGGTACAGCTCGATCAACCCGCTACCGAAGCGGGCGACCGGCTCAACGCCTGTGCGCAGACCTCCTCGCGCTTCATCGTCGAGCGCGTCGGTGGGCACTTCCAGGTGTCGGTGCCAAGGGACCGCCGCCACCGCTGGTCGCCCTGGCTCACACTCGAACTGCGCGACGACCCGAGCGGGCCAGTTCGGTGCGAAGCCTTCGGCAGGTTCAACCCGAGCCCCGGCATATGGACCGGCTACATGCTGGGGTCGCTCTCGCTCATCACCATCGCTGCGGGCGCCGCAACTTGGGGTGCAGCCGAGCTGCTCATGAACAAGCCGCCCTTGGCGTTGTGGGCGGTGCCCGTATGCGCGATCGCGCTCGCGGGCATGTGGCTCGTCAGTGCTGCGGGCCAGCGCCTGGCGCGCGATGAGATGACCGAGATGCAGGCCTGTGTCGAAGCAAGTCTGCTGGGCAAAAGCTAAGCCGTCCTAACCGCCCGAAGCCTTGGCCTTGTAGCCAAACGCTACGAGCCGATCGACGACCGCGTCGCGATGGTCGCCCTGCAGCACAAGGTCGCCATCGGTCACTCCGCCCCCGGTACCAAGCTCCGTTCGCAGCGACTTGAGCATCGCTTTCATGTCGGTTGCCACGGGGTCGAGGCCGCTCACCACCGTGCACCACTTGCCGCGTCGTTTCTCGCGCCGCACGCGGGGCGATTGATCATTCGGCGCGCACACCTCGCCTTGCGCATCGCGGGGGCACTCGCAGTCGGCCATGGCCTGCCTGCAGCGCGCGCACGTGACGGGCTGTTCGAGAGCGGTTCCGTCGAACAGGCCCACGGCTTCAGACCTCCAGCACGATGCGGTACCGCGCCTTGTTGGCCTTGAGGCGCTCCACCGCGTCGTTGACCTCGCTCAGCTTGCAACGTTCGGTCACGGGGGAAACGCCGTGCCTGGCTGCGAAGTCCAGCATCTGCGCGGTGGTCGCCGGGCTGCCCATCGGGGTCGCGCCCATCGAGCGCTGGCCCACGATCAGCGGGAACGCGGAAAGCGAGATCGGTCCGGGCGTGGCGCCCACCATGTGCAGCACGCCCTTGGGCGCGAGCGCCGCCACGTACGCGTCCCAGTCGAGGTCCGCGTTGGTCGTGTTCAGGATCAGGTCGTGCCGGCCCGCTTCGCCCGCGATGGCGTCCGCATCGACCGAGCTGACGCACCGGTGCGCACCGAGCCTCTTGGCTTCTTCCATCTTGGATTCGCTCGACGTAAACGCCGTCACCTCGCAGCCCCACTTGTTGTAGAGCGCCAAAGCCATGTGCCCAAGCCCGCCGATGCCGATCACACCAACACGGTCGGTGGGCTTGATGCCGAGTTGCACAAGCGGGTTGAACACGGTTATCCCGCCGCACAGCATGGGGCCGACTGCTGCGGGATCCATCGCGTCTGGAATCTTGACCGCCCATCCCCAGTGCGCGCGCACGCGGTCAGCAAACCCGCCGTGCCTGCCGATAATCGTCGCCTCACTCGTCGGGCACAGGTTGTGGTCGCCGCTCATGCAGTGCGCGCAGTGCATGCAGCTCGCCGCGTACCACCCGAGCCCGACGCGGTCGCCCACCTTGACCCGTGCCTGTGGCACGTGCTCGCCGACGGCTTCGACGATGCCGCTTACTTCGTGGCCGGGCACGATCGGGTACTGCGTCATGCCCCAGTCGTTGTTGATGCACGAGAGATCGGAGTGGCAGATGCCGCAATGCGTCACGCGGATGTCGACATCGTCCGGCCCGATCGCGGGCAGGTCGTACTCGAACGGCTCGAGCGCCGAGCCTTGGCTCGTCGCGGCGTAAGCATGGACTGTGGTCATGGGGGCAACTCCTTGCAGCGAGTGTACCCGTGGCGGCGGGCCCCCCTCCGGCTCGCAAGGCTCGCCACCTCCCCCGTCGGTGCCGGGGGAGGAGCGCGGAGGTGATGTGGTGCCCCTCACCCGCCGCTGTGCGGCACCCTCTCCCTCAAGGGGCGAGGGAGGGAGAAGCACTGGCGTGAGGGCGGGTCGGTGGGATGAGGCGGATTTGTTCGGTCAGGCGGATGGGTCGTCGATGTCGTCGTCGTCGCTGTCGTCGTCGTCATCGTCCATGGGGAAGACCGTCCACGGGCCGTCGGGGGTTTCGCGGGCCGCGACCCAGCCGGGTGCGAGCGTGCTGATCTCCATCAGGGTGGGGTCGAGCTTGACCATGGCCTCCAGCGCCACCACCGCGGCGTCGTCGTCCGTCACCTCGCCGCCATCGAGAAACTGGTACCCCTCCTCCGGATCGTGCGTGACGTACAGCACCGAAGACTTGCCCTCGATGATCCGCTTGGCGGTGATCATCGCATCGTTTCGCTCATAGAGAAATGGCCATCTAGTCATGGCCCCAGCGTACCGAATCCGCGGACCGGCTGACTCGCCGTGCCACTGACCTGCAAGCAGGTCAGTTCGCTTGGGTCCAGCGTGGCATGCTCACGCTTTCCCCGAGTAATGATCCGGGCTCGGCCCCGGGTCATCCGCCGGCCAGCCCATCGCCCGCAGCGCCTCCGCCGCCAGCCGCCGAACGTCGTTCCAGTGCTCCCCGCCGCGCAGGTCTGCCATCTCCCAGCCCTGCTTGCTGTCAGTCATCTGATCGAGCTTGCCATTCACTGCGGCCAGCGCCGCCAACTGCTCGTCCGTGAAGTCCAGATCCCGAATCCCGGTGTGCGCGTCATAGAAGTTGCCCCAATCCAGTGCCAATTTGTCCGTCACCACCACAAATCCGGGGAATCGAGCGATCTGTGCTTCCGCCAGCGCGGCTAGCGCCTGCAAGCTCTCATACGGACGCCCGACTCGCGCCGGTGAGCCATCATAGAAATTCTGATCCGAGATTGATGATTCTCCAGAATCTGGCTAGCAAATCTACGGACCTCAACCGCTATGCTCTCGGGATGGGTGATACGGTATTCATCAAGCGGATCGTCTCGGTATCGGGCCTCGCAACATTCTCAGCATACGAGGCAAGTGACGACCTCCCCGAGCTACGCCAGCACAACTTATTCTACGGATTCAACGGTGCAGGCAAAAGCTCCATTGCAACTCTCCTTGCTGGTATTGGTGATGAGAGCTCGGGGGCCGAATTTGACGAAGCCATCAAGTTCAGGATAGAGCTGTCGGATGGGACATTCATTAGTAAGTTCGACGCGCAGAGCTCGCTGAAGGGCAGATTATTTGTCTTTAACAAAAAGTTTGTCGCTGACAACTTCAAGTGGGATGAATCGAGAGCCAATCCAATATTTTATATTGGAACTAAGCAGCGAGAGGCGTCGCTTGAACTCGAAAAAATCATTGCTGAAACGAAGCGGTTGAAGAGCGAGCTCGATGAGACGGAAATAACTGCGAGTCAAGCCGAGTCTGAGTTTGCTGCTTTCAAAACAGATGTTGCCCGAGGCATCGCGAGTGAGTTGGGTCTTGGTCGAAACTTCACCGCGCATCATCTCGTCAATAAGTACGCCGATTCCTCACTTGGCTCAGGGGATCACATTTCCGACAGTGATCAAGAGCGTGCTCGCAGCGTGATAGGGCTCCATGAAGCAGGTCCCGCACTGAACCGAATCAGGTCGCCAGCGACGATGTTGTCGCAATCCCTTCACGCGTTTGTATCGATATGTGGCGAGGCTGTTCAGGGCGCAATCTTGAGTGACTTGCTTGAACACGGGTCGATGTACTCTTGGGTCAGAGAGGGTCATGAGTATCATAAGGAGCATGAGTTATCGACTTGTTTGTTCTGCGGTTCCGAGTTAACTACCGAACGAATGGCGCTCGTCGCTAATGCGATTGGTGATCGAATGGGCCAGATTGCTAGGAGAGCCGAAGAGGCTCGTCAAGTGATTGGCGATCGTATCCAAGGGCTCGAGCGACAACTTGAAATGACGTCGATGGAGAATCTCGTCGTCTCCACGATTAGACCGGCGTTCGTTGAGGCAGCCGTAAAGCAATCTTCTGCTGTTGCTCGATATTTGCAAAGCTTGAGGAAACTGCATGCGCTATTGCAGAAAAAGGCCAAAGTGCCTTCGGAAGTGATCGACCGGTCGAAGTTTGAGTCGCATGTCGACTTTGAGCATGCCGAACGTGTGTTTGTCGAGTCTCTTGAGTGCACGAACAAGGTTATAGAGCAGCATAACGAGATCTGTCGACACCTCAGGGCGGAGCAGGAGCGACAGCGAGCGAGATTGCTTCGTCACTATTTATATCAAGCGAAGTCACAATATGATAGCTTAAGAGCCGCAGATGAGAATGCAAGGCGTAAGCGGCAGAAGTTGGTAGCGGCGATACAAAAGTGCAATAACAGTGTCAATGAGATCACGCAACAGATGCGGGCGCATGCGCCCGCTGCAGAGACGATTAATCTTCTCGTACAGCAATACCTA
>CAYGSG010000110.1:0-7384 GCA_964352615.1 uncultured Phycisphaeraceae bacterium | reverse complement strand
GGCGTGGGGCGCTACCGTGGCCGATGAGCGATGGCGTGGATGTGCTGGTAGTGGGGGCTGGGCCGATCGGGCTGGAGACGGCTTGGCTGCTCGGACGCTGCGGGCTGAAGTCGGCGGTGGTCGATCGCGGCGCGATCGGGGCGACCATGCGTTGGTGGGCACCGGGCACGAAGTTCTTTTCGAGCCCCGAGCGAATCGCGATCGCGGGCGTGCCGATGGCGGTGGCCAACCAGGAGAAGGCGACGCGGGAGGACTACCTCGGGTATCTGGTGCAGGTGGCGAGAGCGCACTCGATCGATGTGCGCACGTTCACAAGCGTTGACGCCGTCGAGCGTTCGGGCGACGGATTCACAATTGCAACGAGCGATGCGCGGAGCGGCGAGGCTCGGCCTTCCGTCGCTGCTAAGCAGGTGGTTCTCGCGATCGGGAACATGCACCGGTCGAGGCTTCTGGGTGTGCCTGGCGAGGACAGCCCGAACGTGAGCCACTACCTGCGCGACCCGATGGAGTACGTTGGCCGGCGGGTGCTCATTGTGGGCGGCAAGAACAGCGCGGTCGAGGCGGCGATTCGTTTGTACCGAGCCGGTGCGCACGTCACGGTGAGCTATCGACGGGCCGAGTTCGACTCCAAGCGGGTGAAGTACTGGCTTCGGCCCGAGCTCGAATGGCTGATCGGCAAACAGAAAATCGCGTTCGTGGCGGAATCAACGCCCATAGGGATTGATGCGCGGGGCGCCATGCTTGCAACGCCCGATGGGCCGATGCGGGTGGATGCGGACGATGTGCTGTTGATGACGGGCTACGAGCAGGACGCATCGCTGTTCGAGCGGGTGGGTATCGAGCTCAAGGGCGACGCTCGACATCCGGCGTTTGACCGCAAGACCATGCAGACGAACGTGCCGGGGGTGTACGTCGCGGGGACCGCGGTGGCGGGCACGGAGAAGACGGGCGTTCGTGTGTTCATCGAGAACGCGCACGTGCATGCGGCGCGGATCGCGCGGTCGATCGCGGGCTCGCTGCCCAGCGGGCTTGGCGGTTCGTTCGAGGACGAGAGCTTCGGGGACGCCGAGGAGAGCTGACCCGCTAGAGGGCGGGCACACTTCGCGACCGGGCGAGGTTCATGAGCGAGACGAAAGTGCCCAGGCGTTCGGGGCCGCCCTCGGGGTCGGTCGGATGCGGCGCGAGCTTGGAATAGGTGCCGTCGGTGTTGAGGTTCCAGGCGCGTGTTCGGTCCTGCTGCGAGATCTCAAACAGCGTGAGCAATTCCTGGCGGGCGGCGCGGTCGAGCACGGGCACAGCGGCTTCCATGCGGCCCGAGAGGTTGCGGGCCATCCAGTCGGCTGAGCCGATGTACCAATCGCCTTCGAGCGGGTCGTCGCTGGCATTGGCGAAGTGGAACACGCGCGAGTGCTCGAGGAATCGACCGACGACCGAGCGCACGGTGATGTTCTCTGACTGGCCCTCGACGCCCGGACGCAGGCAGCAGAAGCCGCGGATGAACAGGTCGACGGTGACGCCAGCGCCGGACGCTTCGTAGAGCTTGTCGATGATGCGCTGGTCTTCGAGCGCGTTCATCTTGGCGTAGACGCGCGCGGGTTTGCCGGCCCTGGCGTTGGCGATCTCGCGGTCGATCTTCTTGATGAAGCCGGATCGCATGGTCTCGGGCGCGACGAGCAGGTGCTTGAAGTTGGTGGTCTGGCCTCTGCCGGTGAGCAGGTTGAAGAGGTTGAGCGCGTCGTGGGTGATCTGTGGGTTGCACGTGAGCAGGCCGAGATCGGTGTAGAGCTGGGCGGTGTGCGGGTGGTAGTTGCCGGTGCCGATGTGCGCGTAGCTGCGGAGCCCGCCGCGCTCCTTGCGGACCACAACGGAGCACTTGCAGTGGGTCTTGAGGCCCACGACGCCGTAGGCAACGTGCACGCCGTGGGTTTCGAGCTGGCGCGCGAAGCGGACGTTCTTGGATTCATCAAAGCGTGCGCGGAGTTCGACGAGGCACGCGACCTGCTTGCCGGCCTCGGCGGCGCGGATGAGCGATGCAATAAACGGCGAGTCCCGGCTCGTGCGGTAGAGCGTGAGCTTGATCGCGAGCACGTCGGGGTCGCGGGCTGCGGCGGCGATGAAGTGCTGCACCGAGTGCTTGAACGACTCGTACGGATGATGAACCAGCAGGTCGCGTTCGCGGATGGCCGTGAAGATGTCGGTGTCCTCGTGCGCGAGCCGGGGCGGCACGATGGGGGTCCATACGGGGTGCTTGAGATCGGGGCGGTCGAGTTCGACGAGTTCGAACAGGTCGGCGTATTCGAGCGGGCCGGGCCGCGCGTAGATCTCCTGGGGTGTGAGGCCAAGCTGATCGCTGACGAACTTGCGAACGGACTGCGGGTGCTGTTCTGGGAGTTCGAGGCGGACGGTGTCGGAGAACCGACGTTTGCGGAGGTCTGTCTCGACCTGTTCGAGCAGGTCCTCGGTGTCGTCGTCTTCTGACTGAAGGCCCGCCGAGCGCGTGATGCGGAAGGGGGTGATGTCCGCGGTCTCGATGCCGGGGAAGAGCGTGTGCAGGTTGCGTGTGACGAGTTCTTCGAGGCCGACGAATCGGCGGTCGGTTCCCTCGGTCGGAATCTCCATGAACCTCGGGAGCACATCGGGGATTTTGATGCGTGCAAAGTTCGCATCGGCCAAGCTGCCCGAGTCGTCGTCGCTCGGCAAGCCGACAAACAGGCCGAGATTCTCTGACAGGTTGGAGATGAACGGGAAGCGGTGGCCGGGATCAACGGTCAGCGGCGTGAGGACCGGGAAGACCTCCGCGATAAAGCGGTGGTCGATGGCCTGCTGCTCGGACTCGGTGAGCGAATCGATCCGGAGCACGTGCAGCCCGGCCTGTGCGAGCGCGGGGATCACGCTGTCGTGCCAGACCGAGGCCTGCTTGGCCTGGAGCGCGAGGATGATCTCTCGTGCTGCGGCGAGGATCTCCTTCTGAGGCCGACCCTGGCGATCGACGGACTCGGCGTCCCGTTCGACGCGGAGGTGAAGCAGCGCGATGCGCTTCATAAAGAACTCGTCGAGGTTGCTCGAGAAGATCGCCAAAAACTTCGCGCGTTCGAGCACGGGCGTGTTCGGGTCTTCGGCCTGCTCGAGCACCCGGCGG
The DNA here is from genome assembly GCA_964352615.1 of uncultured Phycisphaeraceae bacterium. Taxonomy (GTDB): domain Bacteria; phylum Planctomycetota; class Phycisphaerae; order Phycisphaerales; family UBA1924; genus OFTM382. The sequence continues at coordinate 4,245 of CAYGSG010000110.1, read as the reverse complement.
TTGAACTCAAGCCACGAGAGGTCGCGGTTGAGGTCGGGCACGCCGCGATCGACCGCGGCTGCAAACTCGGCTGCCAGCTCGGCGGGGTCCGGTGTTCGGCGGCGGCTTGGCCTGCGCTGCGGGGGCGTGGCGGTCATGGGTTCGGGTCTTCCGGTGATGGCGGCGGGTAGTAGGTGGCGCGGCAGCCGGGGGCCTCGGTCACGCTGACCGACGCGATGCGGGCGTGGGGCGCGAGAGAGGCTCCGACCCGTTCGTGCATGGCCTGAGCGATAAACCGGGCGATGCACTCGGCCGAGGGGTTGATCGAATCGAAGGGAGGCAGGTCGGCCAGATTGGCGTTCCGGAACGGATCGAGCAATTCGCGGAGCGTGAACTCGATCGTGTGGAAGTCGCAGAGCAGGCCGTCGTCGTCGAGCTCGGGGCCTTCGAGGGTGAGCACGACGCGGAAGTTATGCCCGTGGACGGGTTCAACAGAGCCCGCGATGGTCAGGGCGTGGGCGGCACAGAACTCGTCTTGGACGCTAATAGTGAACAAGGCCAGAGGGTATCGCGGCTGGGCGAGGCGGGGTAGCCTTGGCCAGAGGCTGGGCACGCGCGCACGGAGCGGGCGGACGCTTGGACGGGCCGGTGAGCGGGAGTGCGAGCAACGTGAGCCAATTGATCGTGAGCGTGAGCGGGCTGAGGGGTGTGGTGGGCCAGAGCCTGACAGCGGAGGTCGCGGCGCGGTACGCGTCGGTCCTCGGCGGCTGGTTCGTGGAACGCGACGGACCAAGGCCAAGGGTGGTGGTTGGGCGAGACGGCCGAGCGGGCGGGAGCGTCATGCGAGACGCGGTCGTCGCGGGCCTCACCGGAGCGGGCTGCGATGTGGTGGACCTGGGTGTCGCGATGACGCCCACGGTGGGCGTGATGGTCGATGACCTGGGCGCCGCGGGCGGCGTGGTCATCACGGCAAGCCACAACCCACAGCAGTGGAACGGGATCAAGTGCCTCGTGCGTGATGCGGACAGCGGCGAGGTCGGCGCGAGCGCCCCCGAAGCGAGCGCGGCGGCGGGGATTGCTGAGCAATTTGCCAAGGGTGGTGGCCGGAGCGTCGGCTGGCGCGAGCTGGGCGCGTGCGATCGATCGACCGATGGCGTGCGCACGCACGTTGACCTGGTGCTCGATCGCCTGGGTCGCGAGGCGCGGGCTGCGGTGCGCGAGGCCCGGCTGTCGGTGGTGCTGGATTCAGTCAACGCATCGGGCGGCAAGGGCGGCGCGATGCTGCTGGACGAACTCGGGTGCTCGGTGGTCGCGATCGGGAACGAAGCGTCGGGCGTGTTCCCGCATGTGCCCGAGCCCACGCGGGAGAACCTGGTCGGTCTCGCGGGGCTGGTGGCGGACCACGGCGCGGACGTTGGGTTTGCGCAGGACCCCGACGCGGACAGGCTTGCCATCATCGACGAGCACGGCGGGTACATCGGCGAGGAGTACACACTCGCACTGTGCGCGTGGTCGGCGCTCGAGCTGCTTGGCGACCGAGCCAGCGCGTGCGTATTAGCGACCAACCTTTCGACCTCGCGCATGCTGGGCGACATCGCCCGCAAGTTCCGCACTCGGGTCGAGCGCACAGCGGTGGGCGAGGCGAACGTGGTGAGCGCGCTCAAGGCGCATGAGCTAAGTTTCGGGGGCGAGGGCAACGGCGGGGTAATCTGGCCCGAGGTGACGTATGTGCGGGACTCGCTGTCGTCGATGGCGTTGGTGCTCGCGCTGTGCGCACGGACGCACAAAACCGTCAGCGAATTGGTGGGCGAGATCAATGGGCTGTCGCCGGGCGGGGCGGGGTACGCGATCGTCAAGCGGAAGGTGGAGGTCGCCGACCGCGAATCGGCTGGCCGATTGATCGAGGAAGTGGCGGCTCGGCACTCGGGCGCCGCGATCGATCGGCGCGACGGGGTGTGGGTGGACCTGAGCGAGCAGGGGGCCTGGCTGCACGTTCGGTCGAGCAATACGGAACCGATTGTGCGCCTGATCGCGGAAGCGCCGACCGAGGCCGCGGCACGGGAATTGGTGGGGTCGGACTGAGCTTCAATCCACCTGGACGAGCACGGGGTCACTGACGTGCGTGAGCGCGTGGACCCGCAAGGCCTCTACGGTCAGATGGCTCGCCGAGTCGCGGCGGATGTAGAGCTTGTTGCTGAAGGCGCGGACGGTCGAGAGGTGGTCGCCCTGGCTTGCAAGCCATTGTTCGATGTCGTGCTCGATCTGCGACGGCCGAACTTGTGCGTCGAGTTTGATGGTGTTGATCTTGGGCCAGTGGGCTCTGCGGAACTGCTCGCAGTGCGCAGCGATTCGCTGGCGCTCGGAAGCGTTGAGCAGCACGCCGGTGATGGCCATCGTTCGGCGAGCGGAATCAGAAGTCACCGTGAGCGATCGGATCGCAAGGCCCGCTTGGAGGTCGGCCTTGAGCCGGTCGAACTCCTCGTCGGTGATCGGCTCGGAAGCCTTGTTGGTGCTCGCGCCGACGGGGGGTTGTGCGGCACTTGTCGCGGATGGAGTGAGATGGCCGAGCGAGTTCGGGGCGGAGTAGCCGAAGTCGTCTGCTGGCTGATCTTTCAGCGGGTTGAGGCTGTTGATGCGTTTGAGCATGGCCGAGGCGTTGAGCTGGGTGAACGCGAGCCATGTGCAGGCGCCGAGCATGAGGATGACGACCAGCGGCTTGACGATCCAGATCGGCGAGGTTGAACGCTTGCGGTCATTGGTTGGGGCTGCGGCGGCGCGTGGGCGTTTGGCTTTGACGCGCTTGCCTTGCAGGTAGCGCCGGAGGTCGTCTGCCATTTCGCTCGGGCTTGCGTAGCGGTCGACGGGGTTCTTGGCCAGAGCTTTCATCACGACGTTGTCGAGCCTGCTGGTGAGCGACTTGCGGACAAGCCGGTGCTGGGTAGCGCGCGTTTCGAGGATCTCGGCGTAACGCTTGCGGTGCTTCCGGCATTCGTGCAGCCGGAGGCTGGGCGTGGCGGGTGTTTGCGTGATGAGGATGGTCTTGATGCCCGCGAGGCCGGCGGCACGGAGCTCGTGTTTGTCGAACGGGAGCTGGCTGGTGACAAGTTCGTAGAGCATGACGCCGAGCGAGTACACATCGGAGCGAGAGTCGATCTTGGCACCGGTCATGTCGGCCTGCTCGGGGCTCATGTACTCGGGCGTGCCCATGAGCTGGCCCATCTCGGTGACGAGGGTGGCATCGGTGAGGCGTTGGTTGAGGGCTTTGGCGATGCCAAAGTCGATGACCTTGGGCTGGGGCTGGCCTGCCTCATCGCGCGTGATGAGCACGTTGGAGGGCTTGAGGTCGCGGTGGATGATCCCTTTGGCGTGCGCGTGCTGCACGGCGTCGCACACACGGGCGAGCAGTTCGCAGCGTTCGTGGATGTTCAGTCGGAGCGCATCGCAACATTTGGAAATGGGCATGCCGTCGACGAGTTCCATGGCGAAGTAAGGGCGGTGGCCCTGCTCGGGGGCGGTGAGCCCGCCGCCGTAGACCACGGCGATGCCCGCGTGGTGCATCATGGTGAGGGCTTGGCGCTCGGCCTCGAAGCGGTCGACGACGGCTTTGGAATCCATGCCGGGCTTGATGATCTTGAGCGCGACGCGGGCCGGGACCGCAGCGGGGAGCTCGGCTCGGCCTTCTTCTGTCGGTTCGGCGGCGTAGACCACGCCGAAGGCCCCGTCGCCCAGGAAGCGGATGAGGCGGAACGGGCCGACGATGCTGCCCGGGGAGAGATGGAGCTTGTGCAGAGCGTCGCTGGACGGATGGCCCGAGGGTCCGAAGGAGGCGGTTGGGCCGCGAGTGTCCATCGGGGCAGTGTACCTCAAGGGGCTGAAGGCCTGGGATAAGAAACGGCCCTGGGCGGCTACACTGGCCCATGGCACATGCGATCGGGACGTACAAGACTGGAGATCGGGTCCGCGTGACGCAGCAGGTGCCACGGCTGAGCGGGACGATGGTGACGTCGGTCGAGGGCCTGGTCATGATCGCCGAGCAGCAGAAGACGGGCAGCTGGTTCGCGCACAGCGAGGACAAGAAGCTGTGGATGGACCGGCTCCAGCTTCGCAAGGACGACGGCGAACTGGTGTGGTGCAACCTGGACCGGTACTCGAGGGTCGAGGTGGTCGAGGCGGCCAAGCCGGTGCAGCCCGCAGACGACTCGGCGGGGTGAGCCTTCGGTTCTTACGAAGGCGCGTGGACAGCTAACACAGAACACACTGGCATGT
>CAYGSG010000109.1:0-7447 GCA_964352615.1 uncultured Phycisphaeraceae bacterium | reverse complement strand
CGATGACGACGAGCAGTTCGATGAGGGTGAAGCCTCTGCGGCGCTGGTGGGTTGCGAACATGGCCGACCTCCGTTTGAATCCGTGGCCAGCGGGAACCCGCCGACCACGCGTCAAGAATACCACAGAATGCCGCCGATGAGAACCGTTGCCCCTATGGGCCGTATGGTTACCGGCCTTCTGGCCCACATGAGCCTGTCAAGTAGGGGGGCACCGCCCTGACTTTCGTGTAGAGTTGGGTTGTCGCATGAGTGAAGCAAGTCCACAACAGCACGCCCAGGGAGCCCCCGGAGACACCCGCCCGGTCACGGTGGGGGATCCGCCCTCGGTCGCCGACAGCGAGCAGGCGATCAAAGAGGCGACCAAGGGCGGCACGAACCTCGACACGCTGGTGGGCCGGATGGTCGTCGAGCAGGGTCTCGCCACCGAAGAAGAAGTTCAGCACGCGCTGCAAAGCTCGAAGGACGGCTCGGGGGGCGTGGGCCAGCAATCGCTCGCCCACATCCTCGTGGACCGGCAGTTCGTCACCAAGCGGCAGATCGCACGCCTCCGCCAGATGATCGAGGCCGAGCGGTCTGGCCAGCAGATCCCGGGCTACAAGATCCTCTCCAAGCTCGGTGCGGGCGCGATGGCCACGGTTTACAAATCACGCCAGATTAGCCTGGACCGGCTGGTAGCGATCAAGGTGCTGCCTCAGAAGTTTACGAGCAACCCGCAGTTCGTCGAGCGTTTTTATGCGGAGGGCCGAGCTGCGGCTCAGTTGAACCATCCGAACATCGTGCAGGCGTTCGATGTGGGCAAGGCCAACGAGTACCACTACTTCGTGATGGAGTACGTCGAGGGGACTTCGGTCTACGACGACATCATGCACAAGAAGCGGTACAAGGAGGCCGAGGCGATCGAGATCGCGATGCAGATGGCCGAGGCCCTGCACCACGCGCACGAGCGGGGCCTGATCCACCGGGACGTCAAGCCCAAGAACATCATGCTGACGAAAGACGGCGTCGCCAAGCTGGCCGACATGGGTCTGGCGCGAGCGGTGTCGGATAAGGACGCCGCCGAGGCCGAGGCGGGCAAAGCATTCGGAACGCCTTACTACATCTCTCCCGAGCAGATCCGGGGCGAGACCACCGTCGGCCCGCCTGCGGACATCTACTCGCTCGGCGCGACGCTCTACCACATGGTCACGGGCAGCGTGCCGTTTGAGGGCAAGAACCCGTCGGCGGTCATGCACAAGCACCTCAAGGCCGATCTCGTGCCGCCGGACCATGTGAACCCCAAGCTCTCGGCGGGCATCAGCGAGATCATCGAGATGATGATGGCCAAGAGCGTCCGCAAGCGGTACGCCACGTGCGCCGATCTGCTGCTGGATCTGAAGGATGTGCGGGCGGGTAACAAGCCCGCGATCGCCCACAAGGGTGTCGTTTCGGCAGCGGCGTTTGAGGACATCGTGGCCGCCGAGGCCCAGGCCCACGCCGAGCTGGCCGAGGCCAAGCCCAAGAGCGGCGGCAGTCCATTCACGCACCCGCTGTTCATCGCCGTGGTCGCGGTTGCGGCCCTGAGTCTGGCGGCCAATCTGGTGCTGCTGCTCGTCCGTTGACCGAGCGGTGGGCTCTGGTCGAAATCCTCTTGCTCGCCGGGTCTCGATCGAATACCCTTATGGAGCCCGATCGCGGGCGAGCGGGCTTGAGCCGTAGCCCGCAATGACCGATAGCGATTGACAGCAATCGCTGATAGTGAACGCAGACGGAGCCAGCAGGCACGATGACCACGACCCGCCCACAGCCAAGCAAGCACACGCCGAGGCTGTACGAGCGCGCCGGGTCATGAGCCGTCCTGCATTTGCCAACCCAGATCCATCTCAGCCCCGCGTTGCAGCCGGTGTTCGGTTCGCAGCGGTTGGTGGCCGCTTGCAAGGAGCCTAAATATTCGAGGCAGAAGATTCTTCCGAGACGCCGGCCCGGTTCGCCGAACCCGCGTCAACCACATGATCCGCATTTCCCCGATCCGTGTGGTCGGCCCCGACAACGAACAGATCGGCGTAATCGACACGCACGAAGCGGTCCGCATGGCGCAGGAACGGGGGCTTGATCTCGTTGAGATCGTCTCCGACAGCCGCCCGCCGGTCTGCAAGATCATGGACTACGGCAAGTACCGCTACGAGCTCTCGAAGAAAGAGGGCAAGTCGCGGGGCCACGCGCCGGAACTCAAAGAAATCCGCCTCGGCCGATCGGTGAAGATCGGCGGCCACGACGTGCAAATCCGCGTCGATCAGGCCCGCCGATTCCTCATGGCCGGCCACAAGGTGCAGATCACCCAGCGGTTCAAGGGCCGCGAGATGATGCACAAGGAGCTCGGCATCGAACGCCTGGCCGAGATTGTCGATCAGCTTGAGGACATCTGCAAGGTCGAGATGGCGCCACGCTGGATGGGCCGTCAGGCGAGCATCGTGCTCGCGCCCGACCGCAACAAGGTCGACACCGCTAAGCGCAAGATCGCGGCCGAGCGCGCTGCCCGGGCCGAGCTTGGAGACGACGTAGAGGTCGACGACGACGCGAGCTTGGAAGAGCTTGAGGCTTTGGTCGAGGCCCAGAACCTGGCCGATGCGGCCGAGGACGACGACGACGAGGCGATCGCAGCGCCCCAGCAGGAAGAGCCCAAGGGCAAGAAGAAGAAAGGCCCCAAAGACGACCGGGCACGCAACCCGGTCGATGACGAACTCGCTTCGCTGCTTGGCGACGAATAGCCGCTGGCAAACAATCTGAGTGAACTTTCAAGGGCGAGCCGCACGGTTCGCCCTTTTTTTGGCGTGGCCAATCAGTGCCTTGTGCGGCGCGGTGCTCGGTGGGTTGGGGTGCAGATGGTTCGGCTCAGTCGTGCCGAAGCGCGACAATGGGGTCGTGCCTCGCGGCCTGAATCGCCGGGTAGAGACCAGCCATTAGGCCTACAGCGGTCGCCACGCCGAAGGCGACCCCGATCGACCAGGGGGTTATCTGGGTGGCGAACGACATGTCGCCCCGGCCGAGCAGGCCCCACTCGGAGAGTTTGGGAAGCACGAGCGAGAGCCCGACGCCAAGCCCGATGCCCAGCAGCCCACCGATGGCGCTGATCACGCCGGTCTCGATGATGAACTGCACGAGAATGTGCTGGCGAGTCGCGCCCATCGCCCGGCGGATGCCGATCTCGCGGATGCGTTCCTGCACCGTGGCGAGCATGATGTTCATGATCCCGATGCCGCCCACCAGAAGGGCGATTCCTGCGATCGTACCGAACACGAGGGTAAAGGTGGTCGCGGTTCGACGGGCCTGTTCGAGCAACTCGTAGGGCACGACCGTGGTGAGGTCGGTCATGCCGGGGTGGCGGATTTCCATGATCCGCTTGAGTCGGCCGCCGTCACTGAGCACGGTGTCCCGGCTCGGGCTCGTGAGGTATATCTCCGAAATCTCGATCTCGGCGCCGGAGAAGGAGCCCGATTCCCGCCGAACGATCGTGTCCCCGAAGACCGCCTTGGCGGTCGTGATGGGAAGGTGCATGTCAAGGTTCAGGTCACGGCCGATCAACGCCCCGCCAGCGCCGTTGGCCAGACCCACGGGGTGCAGCACGCCGATGATGGTCAGGGCTTTTTCATCGATGCGGATGGTCTGACCGATCGGGTCCTCGGCGGGAAAGAACTGCCGGGCCACTTCCGCTCCGAGTACCGCGACCATCGCCTCGTCGGTCATGTGCGCATCGTTGATGTAGATGCCCCGGGCGACGCGGATGCCCGCAACCCGTGGCAGATCAGGCGTCGTGCCGAAGGCCTGGCTGGTCTTGGCGAGGCTGCCACGCAGGATCTGGCTTCCAACGGCCTTGAGCGGCACGATGGCCTCGGCATTGGGAAAGTTTGTGACCACCACGTCGAAGTCGTCGCGTGTGATGCCGTAGCGGTTGATGAAGCTCCGCTGCTGGCCGCCCTGCTGGTTGGCCGCCTCGGCGGGTCGCTCCGATCGAACGATGATGTTGCGGGCTCCAAGCACCTCAAGCTGGAGCAAGACCTCGCGCTTGGAGCCCTCGCCCAGCGAGACCATTGTGATGACCGCCGCGACACCGAAGATGATGCCCATCGCGGTCAGCACGCTCCGCAGCGCGTGGAGGCGGAGGTCGTTTAGAGCCAGTTTGATCGTTTCGAGCAACAGCAAGGCCGATACTCTACCGATGAAGGAGCCATCGGAGGCAGCATGTCGCTCGCAGATCGCATCGAAATTGGACTTGAGGCCGAAGAAGCCAACGGCTGGTCGTACCGGGTGGCTCGGCTCGATGCGCACGACTGTGTCGTCTCGACCCACACGGTGCTGCTCTCATGGGTGGACCACGATGCTCTAAGCGGCGGGACCAGCGCTCCCAGCTGCGTGATGTTGGCGATCCTTCAGGCCCTGCTTGACGCGGGCGTGAGCGACTGGCCCGAGCGGTTCGATGCCTCGACCGCCCGCCGGTGGATCCCAAGCCTGCCCGAGGTGATCGCCCAGCGGCTGTGAGAAGTCTTGCCAGTTTTCAATAGAAAAGAGACCCGCCCATTGGGCGAGTCCCTGGATAAGTGCCCAGCAGTATCGCGGCTCAGATCGAGCCGGTGCGATCAGCGGCGGCGGCGAGTGGTCGCCAGGCCCGCAAGCCCGAGGGCCGCAAAGCCCGAGGGTGCCGGGATGTGGACCACCCATGTCTGCGTGGTAGCGGGAGAGCCAAAGTTGCCCCAGCCGGTGAGCCACTGGCCGTCGGCGGAGATGCTGCTGACGAAGGCAAAGTGGAAGCTCTCGTCGAAGCTGGCGCCGACGCTGGTAAGGTACTCACCGACCGTCATGGTGCCGACACCCTCTTGCCAGATGAACGCGGTGCCGAACGTGGCCGGGCCAGCGCCCCACGTTCCGCCACCAACGAGGCTGCCGTCGCCGTTCATCGCTGCACCGGCCATGAACCGAGCTGCACCTGAATCAAGGTTGGGCAGCGACTCGTAGGTGTCGGTATCGATGTTGTAGCGGTAGGCAAAGCCGGGGGGGGTCCCAAACCGCGAGCCGATGCCCATGCCAGAGGCGTAGCGACCGTCGTCTGAGACGGCGAACGCTTCTTGCGCGGGCTGGGCCGTGTCGGTTGTGATGAGTTCCTGCACGCCGTTGACCCAGACCGAGCCCTGTCGGCCAGCACCGTCTTGCCAGCCCGCAACGACGGTGCCATCGAAGTTGACGGCGTTGGCGCGGGCGGAGTTGCCGACCGTCGCCGAGCCGAGATCGGTGATGCCCGCGCCTTCAGTCCACTGCATGGCGTGGGTGTCGGCGGTCCCCTCGGTGGTCCAGCCGAGGCCGACGACGTGTCGTCCATCGCCTGAGATGTTCCAGCCGCTGGAGACCTCAGCATCAATCTGCTGCCCGATGACGGGGATCGCGCCGAAGCCGGTCCACATGCCGGTCATCATGTCGTAACGGCCCATCTCGTGGTAGCCCTGATCCGCGTTGAACGTGGTGCCGCCAACGTACCGGCCATCGTTGGAGATCATGGCCTGACCGCCTACTCCGCTGCCCGCCGAAACACCGCCGATGTTGGCCGCGCCGCCGGTGGGCGTCCATGCGTAGTAGGAGCCTCCTGAAGCACCAGATCCCGTGGCGATGCCGGTGTTGCTGATGTCAGACGAGAGGCCGATGCCCGTGCCCAGGGCCCAGAATTGGGCCGACGCGGTGGTGCTGAGCATGGCGAGGCCAGCCAGCGCGGTCAGGGTGCTTGCTCTGTTGATCATCTCACGGTCCTCTTTCTCTATTTCGAGTCACTGCTATTCCACCCGAGAAGGGCGATCCGCGCCCGACCCAGTCGTCTGAATACCAACAAGTTACAGCGTGTTTTACCGGTCGCCATTTTCCCTAGGGAAATTTTTGAGGGAAACTTGGCAGGCTGCTCAAACCCACCGTAGATTGATCTTGAGCCGCCATTGACGGCGGTTCAATCGCGGAGCGAACAGTGCTTTCCACCGATTCGATGACCTTCGAGAACCAATGCCGATCGGCTGTGCTCGGGCTTAGGGGTTCCCTGTTGGAGCTCTACGCCGCGGCGGGCGCTGCTCCAGACCGGCCGCAGGACGTCGCTCGCCAGTTCTCGCTCAACAAGAACCTGACGTGGAAGATTTCTCGCATCTTCCAGACCGATGAGGCATTCGAGGCTGCTTCGCTCCTGCCCGGCAGATCGGGAGTTGAGATTTTGCTTGCTGCCATGAGCAAGGGAGGCGGGGTCGACGAACAGATCGACAAGGTCCGCGCGGCGGCGCAGGCGATCGAGGAAATGATCGCCGAGCACGCTGGCGATCGACCCACGTTCGACCTGCTGCTCGACGGGATGACCTCGCAGGAGCCTCTCCGCAAGAGCCGGGAACTCGCGTTCCGCGGTAACAGCGGGACTTGGGGTATTCAGGCCCAAACGCGAGTCACGGCGCAGTTTCTTGCACCAAGTACAAGCCAACCCGACACGCTCGACATCACGCTGGTCGGCGGAGTTGTGGGGGGGCGAAGATTAAGGCCGTTGACTTCATGGCCGTTGCTGCATGTCGCCTCGTATCAGGATTACGGCTCACGTCGCGAAGACGGCCGATTGCGCGAGCCGCTTACAGAGCATCGCTCCGATCATGGCGATGCCGACACATGGCTGCTGCGTGAGTTCTGTGCTGGCGCGCTGCCTGACATCACGGTGCGTGAGCATGGGAATGGTTCGATCTACGAGATCGGCGATGGCCCCGTGGGACGCCAAGGCGACTTCACATGCCTGTTCGGCTACTGCGAACGCAGCGCCGTGCCAAGGTATCGCGACGATGAAAACCGCTTCGGAGAGCTGTTTTCTACGGTCTCGCTGCCAGCCGAGACGCTGTTGTTTGATACCTTCGTTCATCGCGACCTGACCGAGGCGCTCTCGCCGGTGGCCGAACTCTACGGCAACCTGCGTGTTGGCCCTACGGCCTTCGACCGCTCGTACCGGCTGCCTTGCGAGGCGAACCTGAGCAAGCTTGGGCTAGGCGGCAAAGTTTCTACGCCGAGAGTGCCCAACTACGAGGCGTTGATCCGCCGGGTCACCGAAGCCTGCGGCTGGGACGCGCGGGATTTCCACTGCATCCGCTGGGTGCTTAACCACCCGCCGATGCCATCGACCGCGATCCTGCGGTACCCGCTGATCGACCCGCCAGTGGGCGTGTCGGGCTGATGCGCGCAATGCCGGAGGGGGGACTCGAACCCCCACTCTATCTCTAGAAGTGGATTTTGAATCGGCCGTCCCGGCGCAATGCAGGCCGGGTTGGGTGGGTTTTGGATACAGTACTTGGGGCTTTGATCCTCGGCTACTCGCCTGCGATCCGCCGTACTTCATGCCCGCAACTGCAAGACCTGCTTCGTTAGAGCGTCCTCATCTCTGACGTAGCGTGTACCCGCAGTGTTTGAAGCAGTTTGC
>CAYGSG010000108.1:0-7490 GCA_964352615.1 uncultured Phycisphaeraceae bacterium | reverse complement strand
GTCGTCTTGCGGTGGTTTGGTCGGCATGGGGGGTGTGGGGGGCATGGTCGTTGAGTATATAAATTGAAGTTCAAACTATTTCAAGAAGCCCAGAATTTGGTGATTTTGCACCCCCTCATCCGAACGAACCCCGCCCCTACGCTTGGCCCATGAGCACGATGGTCACACGCTTTGCGCCCTCGCCGACCGGCCACCTGCACATCGGGGGGGCTCGCACCGCGTTGTTCTGCTGGGCCTTGGCCCACGATGCGGGCGCCAACGGCACGTTCCTGCTGAGAATCGAGGACACCGACCTCAAGCGTTCGAGCGCCGCGGCGGCTGCGGGCATTCTTGAGGACCTCGCGTGGCTGGGCATCGGCTGGGACGAAGGCCCCGAGTTCGCAAATGGCTCGGTCGCCCTCGGCGGCGATCCACGCAAGGTCGGCCCCTTCCACCAGAGCCAGCGCCAAGCCATCTACGACCGGGCCTTCGGTCAACTGCTCGCCAGCGGCATGGCGTACCCCGCGTTCGATACGGCCGACGAACTCTCTGCCATGCGCGATGAGGCACGCGAGGCCAAACGCACGTTCATCTATCGCAGGCCCGATGGCTACGACCACGCCGCAGCGTGCGCACGGATGCAGACCGAGCAGCATGTGCTGCGCTTTGCGATGCCCGAGCAATCTGTGGTCGTGCGCGACGCGGTGCTCGGCGAGGTCGAGTTCCCGTTCGCCGAGCTGGACGATCTGGTCATCCGCAAGACCGACGGCATGCCGACGTACCACCTGGCGGTCGTCGTGGATGACGAGCTGATGGGCGTGACCCATGTGCTGCGGGGCCAGGAGCACCTGAACAACACGCCCCGGCATGTCGCGCTGCAACAGGCGCTGGGCTACCGCACGCCGGTGTTCGCGCACCTGCCGCTGATCTTCAACCCCGACGGCTCGAAGATGAGCAAGCGCGACAAGGACAAGGCCGCCAAGAAAGCGGTCAAGGCGGCGGGCGTAGATAGCGCACTAGCCGATGCGATCGGCGATGCCGGGTTCTCGCAGACCGCTGACAGCCTGAACGCATGGCTCGGCGACAAGACCGCCCAGCTCGGCAGCGACCAGCTCAGCATCCTCGCCGGTGTGCTCAAACTTGAGTTGCCCGAGATCGAAGTCGAGGACTTCCGCGCTGCGGGCTATCTGCCGGAGGTTGTGTGCAACTACCTCGCGCTGCTCGGGTGGTCAAAGGGCGATGATGTTGAGCGGTTCGACATGGACGAGTTCAGCCGGCGGTTCACACTCGAACGCATCGGCAAGACCGCGGCCAAATTCGACCGCGAGAAGCTGCAGGCGTTCAACTTCGACACGATTCAGCACATGGAACCCTCGCTGCTCGCTGAGCGCTGGCGTGATTGGTGCGAGCGGTACGACCCGCAGGTTCCCGAGGTGCTCGGGGGCCGCATGGCTATGGCGGCCGAGGCAGTCCGCCAGCGTGCCAAGACGCTCCGCGATCTGCGCGCGCCGCTCGGGTTTGTGTTCATCGCTGACGATGCCATCGAGTACGACGACAAGGCGGTGGCCAAGAACCTGACCAAGAACGACGGCGAGGGGCTCGGCGTGCTGCGTGACGCCGCGGTCATGCTCGGCGGGCTCGCCGACTGGTCGCCCGCTTCGATCGAGGGCGCGATCAGTGACTTTGCCGAGTCGCAGGGCCTGGGCATGGGCAAGGTCGCCCAGCCGATTCGGGTGGCGCTCACCGGCGCAGCGGTCAGCCCGGGCCTGGGCCACACACTCGGCCTGCTCGGCAAAGACTCGACACTCGCGCGGATCGAGCGGTGCCTGAGGCAATTTGAACGCACGCTCACCTGAGGTGGAACTCCGTAGTGCACGTAGGCAGCAAACATCGCAAGCGGCCGAGCAGGAGTCATACTGGCTTTGATCTTCGTGCGTGTGCTGATGCGATGATGTCACCACTGGAGCAAGATCTGGAACATCTGTCGCAAACTCTGGCTCGAGCGTTCGAGGCTCGGTATCGCCACAAGCGAGACGACAATGAGGTTCGCGCAGCCACCGCTGAACGCTGGCTGCAACAAACGTGTAGTCGCTTTGGATTGGGCGCGCTGGGACATTCAATCGGCCGGAGGTTGGTTCGTGTCTGGTTGACACTGAACCACGAGACCGTCACGTTATTGCCGGCGGAACTTGACTGTGCATGGCGCGAGCCATCGCGCTGTCGGGGGTGCAGGAAAGAGCTTGATCGACGCGAATCGGCGATCCCGCCCGCCCTGGTTGACGGCCTCATTCTCGGCCCGCTCGAATGCCCCGAGTGCGGGACGCGATGGCCGCTCTTGCCATGAAGCTCTATGGGCACCGCTCCCATACCTCAACCGTCGATGGGCCATCGAGCAGGCTTCGCCAGCGTTCGAGGTAGCCTTTCATCGCCGGGTCTGTCTCGACGCGCTGTTGGTCGGCCTCGCAGTCGGCGCGGGTGGCGTACTCGACGACCTCGATGAACGCGAGCGGGTCGTCATGTTGGCGAACCAGTCTCCTGATCGATCATCCCACAGCCTTCAGAGACCCGTTGGTTCCTAGGATGCCCCATGCCATCGCTCGACGAAGTAGGCCGGGTCGTGATCGCTGGAGGCTCGGGATTCTTGGGCCTGAACCTCGCGCGGTGGCTTGCTGAACGCGGCGTTGGCGAAGTGGTTTTGCTTTCGCGGTCAACGCCGCCTGAAGGGCCTTGGAAGCACATGCCTTGGGATGCGCGCACGCAGGGCGAATGGGCCGAAGCCATCGACGGGGCTGGCGCGGTGGTGAACCTCGCGGGTCGAAGCGTTGATTGCGTCAAGACCCCGCTGCATTGCGATCAGATCTTGCGTTCACGGGTTGAGGCGACACGGGCAGTCGGCGTTGCGGTGCGCGCAGCAAAGCAACGGCCGAGCGTGTGGGTGCAGATGTCGACGGCGCACATCTACGGCGACTCCGAACTGAAATGCGATGAAGGCTCAGCGTTCGGCTACGGGCTCGCGCCCACCGTTGGCCGGGCGTGGGAGCAGGCGTTTGAGGAGGCCTGCCCCGATGGCGTTCGGCACGTGGTCCTGCGGACAAGCTTTGTGCTCGGTCGCAGCGGCGGGGCGCTTCGCAGGCTCGCGGGCCTGGCGCGGCGGGGGCTGGGCGGGACCATTGCAGGTGGCACGCAGGGCATGAGCTGGATCCACGAGACGGACATGAACCGGCTGTTCGAGCGGGCCATCACCGATGGCGCGATGCAGGGGGCGTACATCGCCAGCGCCCCAAGCCCGGTGAGCAACCGGGTGTTCATGCGGGAACTCCGCCGGGCACTCGGCGCACCTGTTGGCCTGCCCTCAGCGGGATGGATGGTCAATCTCGGAGCGCCGCTGGTGATGCGGACCGACCCGGAGCTAGCGCTGTTCGGGCGATACGTGGTTTCCAAGAGGCTCGCCGAGGAAGGCTTTGAGTTTAAGCACGCGGACCTGGCCGAGGCGCTGGCGGACCTGCTGAAGCAGCGGTGAACCCGAGGAATGTCGTGCCGCTAAACCGAGCGTGTGTTGATCGTGGGCGTTCTATCATCGCTGCATGAGCGACACGCCCCGGCATTTCATTCAGCAGATCATCGACGCCGATATCGCCAGCGGCAAGTGGGGCGTGGTGGGCGACCCCACGGTTGTGCGCACGCGGTTCCCGCCCGAGCCCAACGGCTTCCTGCACATCGGGCACACCAAGGCCATCTGTCTCAGCTACGGCTTGGCCCGCGAATACGACGGCGCGTTCAACCTGCGCTTCGACGACACCAACCCCGCCAAGGAGGAGCAGGTGTTCGTCGATTCCATCAAGCACGACCTGCTCTGGCTCGGGGCCAACTGGCACTCGGCCAAGGACGGTGGGGCGCACGAAGGCGGGCACGGTGGGGGTCTCTACTACGCGTCCGACATCTTCGACAAGATGTACGAATGGGCGCTGCTGCTGGTCCGCCACGGCAAGGCGTACGTCTGCGAGCTGTCGGCGGCCGAGGTCTCCGAGCGCAGGGGCTCGCCCTCCAAGCCAGCGACCAGCCCGTGGCGTGATAGGCCCAGCGAAGAAAGCCTTCGTCTGATCGAGGAAATGCGTGACGGCCAGCACGCCGACGGCTCGATGACGCTGCGCGCGCGCATCGACCTCGCAAGCCCGAACTTCAACTTGCGCGATCCTGTGATGTACCGCATCGTCCGCAAGGCCCACCACAACACGGGCGATACCTGGTGCATCTACCCGATGTACGACTGGGCGCACGGCCTGGAGGACTCGGTCGAGGGCATCACCCACTCGCTGTGCACGCTTGAATTCGAGGACCACCGCCCGCTGTACGACTGGTACATCCGGGCGATCAATGAGGCGCTCGTTACCGAGGGCAAGCCCGCCATCCACCACGCTCAGCAGATCGAGTTCGCCAAGCTCAAGCCCACCTATGTGGTGCTCAGCAAGCGCAACATGCGGGCGATGGTCGAGGACGGCGTCGTTGACGGCTGGGACGACCCGCGCTTCCCGACCATCGCGGGCATCCGCAGACGCGGCTACACACCCGAGGCGATCTGGGCGTTCAACACGTCCGTCGGCATCACGAAATTCAACGCGCTGCACGACATCACGCTGCTCGAGAACGCGCTTCGCGAGGACCTCAACGAGCGCGCGCCTAGGCGGATGGTCGTGCTCGACCCGCTCAAGGTGACCATCACCAACTGGGGTGAGCACGGCGACGAGAACCGGCTGGAGGCTCTCGAAGCGGTCAACAACCCCGAGGACGCATCGGCGGGCAAGCGGACCATCCGGTTCGGCAAGACGATCTACATCGAGCGCGAGGACTTTATGGAGGATGCGCCACGCAAGTTCTTCCGCCTCAAGCCCGGCGGCGAGGTGCGGCTGCGCTACGCGTACTGGATCACCTGCCACGAGGTCATCAAGGACAGCGACGGCAACATCGTCGAACTCAAGTGCACCTACGACCCGCAGACACGCGGCGGGGATTCGCCCCCGCCCGACGCCGAGGGCAACGTGCGAAAGGTCAAGGGCACGCTGCACTGGGTCAGCGCGGACGACGCTCTGGACGTTGAAGTGCGGCTGTTCGACCGCTTGTTCACGGTCGAGGAACCGGGCAAGGCCTCTGGCAACTTCCTCGATGATCTCAACGAGGGCTCGCTGACGGTGCTCGCGGGTTGCAAGGCGGAATCGAGCTTGCACTCGGCGCTGGTGGACGAGCCCGTGTGGGGCGACGGCATCCGCCGATACCAGTTCGAGCGGCAGGGGTACTTCTGCGTCGAGAGCGAAGGGCCACAGCTTGTGTTCAACCGAGCCGTGGGGCTGAAGGACTCGTGGGGCAAGGCGAGCGGGCGGGGCTGACCAGAGTGGCCATCCAGGGTAACAACAAGGAGCTCTCGAAGATCAGGACCGGTCCAGAGCTGATCGAGTGGGAGGACGCTCGGCAAGCGAAGGAACGCGCAAAGCAGATCAGGCGCGTCGAGGCAGGTGGGTACGACTCAACGCTTCAAGATTCCGTGGTCAAAGCGCTTTTCGAATCTGAATCGCCGGACATCTTGTCCACATGTATCACGCTGCTGGATCAACAGAGTTCGGCCCAACGCTCTGTCAGGGAACGACTGAAAGAACTGGTGCGGTTTCCATCAGTGGACGTATGGAGGCCCGCTCTCTACCGTTACTGCGACTCGCCACTACGCGATGAGTCAGCGATGCGCTACCGCGAGTTTCTGGGTGAACCGAACAACCATGTTCGATCCTTAGCGCGGGAGTTACTGCTGCACTATGGCGACGATCCGGATGTGCCCATGTTCGCTGACTACGTTCGTTCTGCGACCCTGCGAGGACGGAACTGGGGAATCACGGGATCAGGCAAGACCGAAGTCTCTAGCTATTGCGATTTTCTGGATGTGTTCATCGAGCAGTGCCCTGAAGTAGAACGTCTCTATCGATGGATGCTCGGGCGATGGAACAGGATTCCGAAGATCGACAGAACGAGTCTGCTGCGACATCAGCCCTTTCTTGGACAGCACAGCGGACGCAAGTGGGTTGTGATCGTCTCGGATGGCAAAGTTGCATCCAAGAGAATCAACGGAGGGCTGCATCGCGGACTTCCTGGGGTCGGATTCACAACGATTTCACTCGGTGAGTTTCACTTGGAGCGACGTCTACGACGCGCGATCGAGTCAGTTGACTTCGTGGTTGCTGTTTCCGACGGAGGGCTCGCGGCACGGACAGTGCACGCCCTTCGGTCAGACATTCCGATGGTCCAGGTTGCCGAGCCTCGATACCAAGCGATTTCTCACGACCACTACAGCTTGCCGACCGAGGGCACGGTGCCGGAGTGGCGTGAACTCGCCGACAAAGAGGACGCAGAGCTGCTACCAGGGCTGATCGAGGCGATACAGGCAGTCCCGGTTCGGCATGCGCGCGACAAGCCCGTGTGAGCCGAGCCAACTCGTGTGCTGGCAGCAGTGCTCGATCATGCCGGTCGCCGCCCCAGCGCCGCTTGGGGTTCTACACTCACGTATGAGCCTTACAGTCTTCGGAACCATCTGCATCGACACCATCGAAACGCCCGACGGGACCGTCCGCGAGGGCATCCTCGGCGGGTCGTGTACCTATTTCGCGGCCGCGGCCTCGTTCTTCACCCCCGTGCGACTCGTCGCGGCGGTCGGTGAAGACTTCCCGGCGGACTTCGAGGCGCTGGTCAAACGCTTCAAAGGAGTGGACACGCGGGGCCTCGAACGCCGGGCCGGCTCCAAGACCTTCCGCTGGGGCGGCAAGTACCACGAGAACATGGACGAACGCGACACCACGTTCACCGAGCTCGGCGTGCTCGCCGAGGCACCGCCAAAGGTGCCGCAGGATTACCGCGATGCCAAGGTGCTGTTCCTGGCCAACAGCCACCCGAGCGTGCAGGCCGAGATGCTCGGCGAATTCCCCAACCGCAAGCTCGCTGTCGCCGACACGATGGACTTCTGGATCGATGGTGCCCGGCCCGAGCTTGACGCGCTGATCGGCAAGATCGACGGGCTCGTGCTGAACTTCGATGAGGCCGAGCAGTTCACAGGCAAGCGCAACCCCGTGACGGCTGGCCGAATGATGCTCGAAGCCGGTCCGAGGTTTGTGATCATCAAGAAGGGCGAGCACGGCTGCATCCTGGTGCACCGCGACGGCATCGCTGCATTGCCAGCCTTCCCCGCTGAGGACGTGGTCGACCCGACCGGAGCGGGCGATAGCTTTGCTGCGGGCCTCATGGGCGCTATCGCTGCGGGTCTGGACGCCGATCCGTCGATGGACCCGGGCAGCTTCGAGGTGCTCAGGCGCGCCTGCGTGCAGGGCACGGTGATCGCGAGCTTCACGATCGAAGATTTCAGTCTCGATCGTCTGTCCAAGCTTACGAGAGCCGAGCTGAACGACCGCGTGCGCGCGTTCCAGTCCATGCTCCGCGTCGACTGATTGATTCGCGTCAGCGGTGGGACGGGCTTGGGC
>CAYGSG010000107.1:0-7705 GCA_964352615.1 uncultured Phycisphaeraceae bacterium | reverse complement strand
CGCCGCCCCCTCCATCGCCTCAGCGATCGCCCCCGTCCGCCTCGCGATCGATGCCGCTCTCGCGTCGTTTCCCGAACAAATACTCACCGTTGCAATGGAGCCTGCGGCATCCGCCAGATCGGCGACCGATTCCAAAGCCCCAGCGTCCGCCTCGATCGCGTCCTCGCCCCCGACCACCGGGAAGCCAAGCTCGGCCATGGTCGTCCAGCCTTCTCGACTCTCCATGCCCTCATCGGCGAACACACTCGCCCTGCCCGCCACCACCGAGCCGATTGGGACCGGGCCAGCCCCGTCAAGCCCGGGCAGCGACCCCGCGATGCCCAAACTCACCACCAGCGAGTGCTGATCCGGGGCCAGCACCCTCGCAAGACCGGCCGCAGCGTTCGACTTGCTTACCCCCGTCAGCACGCCGCACGTCCGATCATGCAGCCTGGTGAGCGTCCACAGGTCCGGGGCGCCAGCCGGAGCGGTGCCCGGCCCCGCGAACCCGGCCGCGATCGCCCGCCACTCGATTTCCGACGCCACCGCGATGAGGACATCGAGGCCGCTGTCCGCCTGCCTGAATCCATCGAGCCGTCTCGTCATCATGCCTCTCGCTGCGTGTGCATGGATTGTGGGCCTCGGGGCAACCCGCATCTACTACCATGAGTCATACGCCGCAGCCATCCGCGTTGCCGGCGGTACCAAACAGGATCATGGCATAAAGCCGATACACCGGGCGTTAGCACCCGAGGCGCTGCTCGAGGCCGGTTTGTCTGTCCATTTGCGAGTCCATTTTGCGAGTCCAGCAGCTCCGTCTCCACGAAGGGTCTGACATGAAGCGTTTGTTGAGCGTGTCGATCGGTCTCGCAGCCCTGGTCGCCCTGGCGGGTGCCGCGGTGGTCATCAAGCCCTGGGACTCAGGCTCGAGCGACAGCCGGTCGAGCGACCTGGCCGCCGCCCACCGCACCGGGTTCGAGATCACCACCAACGCCACGGGCGAACTCGAGGCCAAAGAGCAGATCGAGATCCGCTCCAAGCTGGAGACGCAGTCGACGATCGTCGAGGTGGTCGCCGAGGGCACGCTCGTTACCAAGGGCGAGGTGCTCGTCAAGCTCAACACCGCGAGCATCCAGGACCAGATCGACGAAGAGATGGTGCGCGTCGAGTCTGCCCGCGCGGACGTCGAAGCCGCCGTCAACGCCGAGAAGATCCAGATCAGCGAGAACCAGTCCCGCCTGCGTGCCGGACAGATGCGGCTCGATATCGCCGAACTCGCCCTTCAGCAGTGGCGCGACGGCGACGTGGTCAAGAAGCGCCAAGACCTCACGCTCTCCATCGAACAGGCCGAGCGACAGCTCAAACGCCTCCGCGACCGCTTCGAGCGCAGCGAAGAACTCCTCACCGAAGGCTTTGTCAGCCAGAACGAACGCGACCTCGATGAGATCGCGTTCATCGATGCACAAGCCAAGCTCGAAACCGCCGGCCTCGACAAGCTGGTCTACGAGACCTACCAGCACCCGCGCGACGAGAAGAGCAAGCTCAACGAGGTCGAAGAAGCCACCGCCGAACTCGACCGCATCATCACGCAGAACGAGATCAACCTGTCTTCGAAGCGTTCCACGCTCGACAACCGCCAGCGGACCTTCGAGCTGCGCGCATCCAAGCTCGCCAAGCTCGAAGAACAGCTCGAATTCGCCACCATCATCGCGCCTTCCGACGGCATGGTGGTCTACGCCTCCAGCATGCAGCAGAACCGCTGGGGCGGCAACGAAGGCCCTCTGCAAATCGGCTACAGCGTCAGGCCCAACGACCTGCTTATGGTCCTGCCCGACACCGCCGAGATGATCGCAGCGGTTCGCGTTCATGAGAGCCTCGCTGGCCGTATCAAGCCGGGCCTCAAGACCACCGTCAAGATCGACGCCGCGGGCGGCAGCAGCTTCACCGGAACCGTCGCTTCCATCGGGGTGCTCGCCGAGGGCGGCGGCTGGCGCGACCCCAACCGCCGGGAATACACCGTGCGTATCGCCCTCGACCCCACGCAGGGCCAGGGCGTGCTCAAGCCCTCGATGCGCGCCGAAGCCGTCATCACGATGGGCACCATCGAAGACGCGCTCGCCGTCCCCGTGCAAGCGGTGTTCAACGACGGCCCGGTCCGCTACGTCTACATCCCCGATGGCTCGGGTTACCGCCGCCACCCGGTCGGTCTTGGCCGCCGGTCCGATGTGCTCGCCGAGATTACCTCAGGCCTCGATGAAGGCACCCTGGTGCTCACGCGCGAGCCAGCGCCGGCCGAGATCAACGTGCGTGCGTGGTCCACCGATGAACTCATCGCTGCGGGCTACGACGTCAACGACGAAGGCGAGGTCGTGCCCCAGCGCCGTGGCCCGCCACGTCAGGCCAGCGCTTCAGGAGGCTGAGACTCGTCTTTGATCCGAGGCTTTACGCGACGCGCGTCATGCCCTGGTTGGGCACCAGAGCGTGGATCCGCTGGTCCAGCTCTTTACCCGCAGCAACGTACCCGAATAGGTCGCCGCTCACGTCGCGCCCCTCGGCCTCGCAGACGCTCACGCCCCGCAACTGACGCAGGTCGAGTTCACGCAGTTCGCCGCCGTCGAACGTCAGGTTCTCTGGATCGTTCAACAGCTTGACCACGGGCCTGCACGGCTCAGACGCATCCCAGTTGCAGACCACCGCGTGATCGCCCGAGTTCAGCCGAACGATGGTGCCCGGTGCAAACGGGGGCACCACGCTCAACAATCCGAGCCGCACGATCGGGTCCAGCCAGTTCGATACCGGCGGCTCTTGCATCAATTTGAGCGCGCGCACCGTGCTCACCGGCCCGCTGGCGGTCGTCAGGTCTTTGGTCACGGGCGATGCCCCGTCGTTGCCCGAGCGGATCTGATCGAACAGGTCCGCTGCCGCCACCACCCGCGCAAAGATGTGGATGCTTCGGCCTGCCAGCGGCTCGGTCTTGCCGCTCAGCGCCACACGATCGGGAAACCCCGTGCCGTCGAACCGCTGGTGGTGGTGCAGCACCGCCGAGGCCGCCGCCGGATCGAGCCCGCCGCGCACCGCCTCGTAGCTCAGACGGGTGTGCTCACGCCACGATTCGTCTTCGAACGACCGATCGACCGCCCACGCCTCGAAGGCTTCTGGATCGAGTCGCCCCACGCCGATGTCGTGCAGCATGCCCGCGATGCCCAGGCCCGAAACATCACGAGCCGCCGCGGCGTTGAGCCTGCGCCGCTCGATCATCAGGTACGCGTCAAGCCTGAGCCCGAGCAGCATGCTCAGGTAACTCACGTTGCCCGCGTGCCGGAGCGCCGGCTGCTGCGTGCCACCGATCTCCTCGATCAGCACCGCCGCCGACCGCCTATCAAGCAGCCTGCTCACCACGCCCGACACAGCCCGGCGGTACGCCCCAAAATCAACCGGGGCGCCGTCCTGCCGATCCATGCAGCCAAACGCCCGCGCCACGCACCGGCGAAGCTCCTGCTGCGCCTCGGCCAATGCCGGACTCACCCACTTCTCAAGGTCTTCGAGACCCGGGTAGCGAATCCACACGTGCTCGATACCGATTTCACGAAGCCGGCGAATCGTCCGAGGGGTCAACCGACTGCCCGCGCTCAGCAGCACGCGATCCGTGCGCACGGGATGCCCCAGCGGCAATGCCAGCTCCATGCCTTCACGCGCTTGCAACGGGGTCACTCTGAGCAAGTCCGGGGCCTCCTCCCCCGCCGGGGATATCGGCTCGCGGACGCTTGCGGTCGAATCGTTGTTGCAGGGCGCACCTTCTCGGACCGCCCACAGCGCCCCTCGCGCGTGGCTTTGGGCGCTCAGCCACGCTGCATGAACAGCACGACCAAGTAGCCGCCGTACAACACCGAGAGCGCCACGCCGCTGGGCTTGCTCAGGCACCAACCGACTCGCATCAGGGGCAGGAGCAGCAGCCCGAAGCCGAGCATGACCCACACATCCCGCTGCATCGCGGCCTCGGGCACCTGCGCGCCGAAGATTGCGCTGGTTAGGCCAAGAACACCGAGCACATTAAACACGTTGGACCCGATCACGTTGCCGATCGCAAGCTCGTTGTGCCCGCGCATCGCAGCACGGATCGAGGTCGCCAACTCGGGCAGCGACGTGCCGAACGCCACCATCGTCAATCCGATTATGAACTCAGGCACGCCCAGCGCGCTGGCCACCGTCACCGAGCCACGAACCAGCAGTTCAGCGCCGACCGTCAGCCCGATCACGCCGACTCCCACGTACGCGAGCTGCTTGAACCACCAGCCCTTGCTCGCACGTTCGGGCTTGTCCTCGATGCCCGCCGCAGCCTCGCGTTCCACAAGCCTTGCTCTGCGAGACGCTGTGTACTGGTGCAGGATGTAGAGGATGAGCAGCGCGAACATACCCGCGCCCTCAAGCCGGGTGATGCTCCCGCCCAGCATCGCTGCGGTACCGATCCCCATCACCACAAGCATGATCGGAAGCTCGCGGTACACCACCGTGCGGTCGCAAACCAAGCGGCCCATCAGAGCGCTGACGCCCAAGATCAGCGCCATGTTCGCGATGTTCGAGCCCACCACCGCGCCCACGACAAGCCCTTGAGCGCCCGGTTTGAGCGAGGCCCCGATCGTCGCCGCAAGCTCGGGTGTGCTGGTGCCAAACGCGACCACCGTCAGCCCGACCACCAGCTTGCTGATGCCCGCGCCCTCGGCGATCGAGCCCGCCCCATGCACCAGCCAGTCGGCGCCCTTCACCAGCAGCACCAACCCGCCAACAAACGCAAGCAACGCCAGCCCGATGCTCATGGAGCGCCCGAACCGGCTAAGGGTTCGCTCGATTGCGGCCGAGTCGGCTCAGCGGGCGCTTCGCTCTCAGGCATCGCTTCAACACCATCCGTCTCGATCAACAGTGGATCGGTTTGTTTCGGTTCAGTTTGTTCCGCAGCGGGCTGTTCCCGTTCGTTTGGGTCAGGATCAGTTGATGGCGGCTCAGCAAGCACCGGCGCTGCCAGAGGCTCATCGCCAAGCTCGATCGTCTCAAACCCGCCCGAGTCCTGCGGCAGATGCGCCACCAGCACCAGCACCTGCTCGAGCACACGGTCGCCCGATGGATCGCGCACCACCATCATCAGTTCACCCAGCGTGGGCACCTTTGGTGCTGGCGGGCCGATCCGGTCGAGCACGGGCTGTGACGGTCCAAACTCGGGCCTGCGTGCAGCGTTGACCGCAGCCTCATCGCCGATGCCCGCGTCCCACGATCCTGCTGGGAACACGATCAGCGCCTCGCCGTCATTGAGCGAGGCGCCCAAGCTCTGCCGCATGAGCGGCGCGCCGTCGACAAACACGGTGCCCTCGGCGCCGCGCACCGGGACCTGCGGCATCAGCTCGATCCGCAGCGAAGCCGCGTCGATCCCGGGCAGCACCCACGCCCGCCCAAGCAGCGACACCGCGCCCTCGTCCACATGCAACGGCCCCGAATCGATCATCGCGGTCGTCTCGGCTCTCGTAGGGCCGCGATGCACCGGCACCCATTCATCCAGCAGTCCAACCCACTCGACGCGTTCTTGCACGAGCGCGCCCAGGCTCTCGGATGCCGCGCTGTCGGCGCTCGCCACGCCCAGGTACTCGCGCAGCGCCTCAACATCGGTTGCCGACACCCGCGCGACCCGCAGCCCGCCCATCTGCCAGCGCCTTGCCTCAGCGGGCGCATCCATCGCCGATGGCTCGGCCAGCACGCCCAGCGCGCGGTCCGCCTGCCCGGGCAAGCCCCGAAGCACCCAACGCCGAAGCTCGAGCCCCGACCGCGACGAGCGTGGACCCGCCGACGGGGTATCGCCCTGATCGGCCCCGCCGCCGGGTGAGGACGCGCAGCCTCCGACAGCCAGCATCGAGCAGGCCGCAAGAACCGCCGCCAGTTTTTTTAGCGTGGGTCCGGTCATGGAACGCTCATGGTATGGAGCCAAAGGGCCGCTGCGCCCAAAGCCCGCTGTTCGCCACGCGAGGCAGCGTTTATCGCGGCAAGCCCTCGAGATCGTTGAGGCGATCGATCATCGCCCGAACAAGGCCGAACGCACGCCGAGTGTGATGGAACGAAAGCCGCCACAGCTCGGGGTACACGCTGCCCTCGCCCTCGATCGGGCCTTGGTGCTGGGTGATCGAGCCGCTCTTAATGAGCACCCCAAACTCCCGCTCCAGCGTCTTGATCTCCGCCTCGGTCAGCGGCGACTTGGTTCGCAGCACCAGCGTGTCGCGGATGTACCGCGACGAGTGGTACCGCCGATAGAAGTGGTGGATGTGCGCCGCCGCCTCATGCGGCGATCGGCATATCTTGTACAGGTTGGTGTCCTCGGCGCTGATGAGCTTGCGCTTCAGCAGCGTGTCGATCACGAACCGCTCGTACGCCTCCCAGTACCCAACCTCGCCTTCAACCAGCACGATCGGCACCATCGATGCCTTGCCCGTCTGGATCAGGGTCAGCGTTTCGTACAGCTCGTCCATCGTGCCAAAGCCACCCGGGAACAGCGCCACCGCTTCCGCGTGGAACAGGAACATCAGCTTGCGCGTGAAGAAGTACCGGAAGTGAATCAGCTTCTCGTCGTCGGCAATAATCGTGTTGGCGGTGGTCTCGAAGGGCAGCCGAATCGCCACCCCGAAGCTCGCCTCGCGCCCAGGGCCCACATGCCCCGCCTTCATGATGCCGTCGCCCGCACCGGTGATCGACATCCAGCCGGACTCGGCCATCAGCTTGCCAAACTCCACCGCCGACGCATAGTCCGCGTGGTCTTCCGGCGTGCGCGCCGAGCCAAAGATCGTCACCTTGGGCTCGTTCACATAGTCCGCGAACACCCTGAACGCGTAGCGCAGCTCCTTGAGCGTGGTGTTCATCAGCTTGAGTTCGCCCGTGTCACGACCGTCGGGGATCAGCTTGAGGCCCGCCGTGATCAGCTCGCGAACCATGCGGTTGTCGAACTTGCCGACGGGACCGCCGGCCACCCGCTCAATCAAACCCTCGATCGCCTTCTGGACCTCGGGATCGTCGGCGCGGCGCTGCACCGGCTGTTCTGGTTGCCGATCGAGCTCTGCGGCCTCGATGACCCGCGGGCTCGGTTCGAGTTCGTCGCGGCGTCCGGGTGCTTCCTGATTCAAGATTCGTCTCCATCCTTCATTCGCGGGTCGGCGTGGTCAGGAATCTGCTCGCCTGATCGTCGACCCGTCTGATCCGTTCCCGCTCGGCGGCCAGCCTCCGCGCCCGGTCAAGCCGCTGTGCCGCTTCGTCGTCGGCCTGACCGAACAGTCGCGCCAGCAGCTTGCGCGTCCCGCTGAACTGCGTAAGCGAGACTACCGGCTCAGCCAAAACCCCCGACACCACCGTCTGAACCAGCTCGTCGCGAAACCGCTCGATCGCTTCGCTGATGATCGGGATCCGCCGAACTCGGCGGGACGCAAAGCGTAGGTCAAGATCCTGATCGGTCCACCGCATCGTCCCGTGGCCCGCGATCTCCACAGACGGCGTGTACACCGACAGCTTCTCGAACCGCACCCGCTGGCCCTGCACCACAAACGTCGCCTCGGCCATGTCCACCGGATCGTTCGAAGGCGCCTCAAGGTTGCTCACCTGGATCAGCCTCATCACCAGCGGCAGGTCCAGCACACGCCCTCCACCAATCACCACCGAGCCTCGGCCAGAAACCGTCGACCGGTCCCCCACCACCCCCGTC
>CAYGSG010000106.1:0-7817 GCA_964352615.1 uncultured Phycisphaeraceae bacterium | reverse complement strand
ACGCCCAGCACCAGCCAGCTAACCCGCCCGCCGCGACGCAGCGCGACAAGCCCCGACCAGCACGCCACGGCCCAGCACGCCAGGTAAGGCCCGTCGATCGTCATCAGCAGCGCGATCGCCTGATAGATCGGGATCAGGCACACCATCGCTGCGGCGACAAACGCGGCCCTTCCATCGTTGTAGATGCTCCGCGCCATGCCCGCAGCCGCAAACGCGACCAACGCAGAAGCGACCACCGCAGGCGTGCGGATCGCAGCCTCGCTCGTGCCCATCGCCTCGGTCGCCAGCCGAATAAGCCAAGCAATGCCCGGCCCCTTCGAGTAGTACGACCATTCGAGCCAGCGCGACCACTCCCAGTAGTGCGCCTCATCCTCGACGAGTGTGTACACGCCCGCGAGCCAGGTGTACGCGAGCCTCGCTGCGAGCACCGCAAGGACCAGCGCCATCGTCGCGGGCCACGGGCGCGCCCAACGCATGAACACGCCAGCGTGCTCGGGGTGGCCAGAGCCACTGGGTTGTGTGTCGTGCGCACCCACTCAGTGCTTCCGCAGCCTCATGTACGCGAACAGCGCGTAGCCCGCGGGCACCGCCACGCCAGACCAAAGCAGGAACAGGCCGGCCGCTCCTTGATCGTGCGTGGCCTGCTGGCCCGCGCTGATGACGATGATCGACCCAAGCGCCGGGAAGAAGCTCCACAAGTAGACCGTCAGCGTCGAGGCCTCGCGCAGCCGAAGCGCCACCACCGAGCCCGTCATCACCATGACGAACGCAGCCACCGCCATCGCCAATCGCTCGTGCTGCTTGCTGAGAATCTCCCGCTCGAGCTTGCTCAGCCGCTTGCGCAGCTCAACCACCGGCCCGATAAGGAACAGGTCCGGGTTCTCGATGTCCACCTTGGGCGACGCCCGCGCCAGCAGTTCGTCAGCGCTTAGATTGAGCAACTGCGGCAGCGGGTCGCGCGTCGGCCTGATGTTCTCAAGCAATATCTCCTCGCGCTGGCCGACCGATTCACTGTCGTTCGCGTCCCGCGTGGTCACATCCTCCAGCCGAAGGCTGAGCGTCAGGTCGATGCCATCTTCGTCCGTACGAAGGTCTGTGTAGAGCCAGGCTCGCTCGGCGCGCAACTCGGTGAGGGTCTGCTGAGGCCCGCGCCGGCGGTCGATCACCACCGTGGCTTGACCCGGCGGCGGTGTGAGCCGCCACATCAGCTCGCGCGGATCCCAGTGGATGCTCGAAGCCCGGATCACCAACGGCTCGCCGCCGCGATCCACCCGAGCCCGCTGCGCGCGCGACAGCTCGCCAGAGATCAACTCTGTGGTTGCGCGCTCAGCAAGGTGGTGCGCCAAGTCCCGGCTGCGCGTACGGATAAACCCCATCTGGTCGGGCGCTTCGCGCAGACCCGCAAGCTCGCCGAACGTCAGGAACTTGGGGTCATCCTCAAAGGCGTTGGGCACCGCAAGGGGTATGGGCCGAAGCTCATCAAAGACCACCAGACCTTCATCGCCCCGGATGCCGACGCCCTGGCGCGGGTACACCCACGCGGTGGTGCCTTCCGAGCCGTCCTCGCGCGGGCCTTGCATCAACAGCACCGGGGCCTTCTGCACCACGACCTCGTTGCGAATCTCGCCATCTCGGCTGGTCTCGATGAACACCACCCCGTTGAGAACCAGCCAGTCGGTCGCGCCCGTCGAAGCCACGCGCGGGTCGGTCGCCGGGTCGCGGACCTCGACCGAGTCGGCGTGCAGGTGCAGGTCGCCGATGCTCAGCGGCTCGCCCCGCCGAATCGACCCCACCATCATCTTGGTCAGGTCTTGCGTGATGAGCTGCTCCATCGAACGCAGGAACCGGGGGATCACCTGTTCGTTGAGCACGCCCATCACCCCGGCCAGCACCAAGCCAGAAGCCAACGACGGCACGAGCAGCGAGCGGTGGCTCACCCCGCCCGCGTGGGCCGCGATCGCCTCGTTGTCCTGGCCCATGCGGTGGTAGGCGAGGGTCGCCGCGAAGCCCGCCGCAAACGGCACGGCGTAGGCCAGCATCGGGGGCACCGCCAGCAGCATGAACTTGAGCATCTCGGCGGGGCCGAGCTTGCCCTCGGCCAGCGGCTTGATGCCCGCTGCGAACGCGATGACCGCGACGAGGATCGCCGCCGTCAGCAGCAGCATCCGCCACAGCTCACCCGTCACATGCCACCAGAGTGTTCTCGGAGCGTCCATCGCCCGCGATGATAGAGACCGGGGGCGGTCAGCACCGGATCGGGCCAAAACGCCGTTCTCGCGAAGCCGTGCGCATCAAGGTGCGCAAAAAAGAAAAGGCCCCGCGACGGGGTACATCGCGGGGCCCGGACCAGAGAGATCGTATAGGTCTTTCGACCTGTTTGCTTTCGATTCAATGCCCTGTTCGTCGTCGCGTGTCTCAGCGGCTTCGGGCCAGTTCGTTTCGCCTTGGTTGGTCTTGTCCAACCTCGGTTACTCTGTACATGTATACGGAAAGCACGCCCGCCTTGTTCTGCCCTTTGCAAGTTTTTCTTGACATGCCCCAACCAGACCCACCAACACCAGTTATCGAGTACTCCGAACGACCACGCCTCGCCCTCGCTGCTCCGCCCGTGAGCAGGCGGGCGCTCGTCGCCGGGGCAGTGTCGTTCGTTGTGTTCTTGCCGCTCTACCTGTTGGCAAGACCCGCCTCCATCCCGCCCGGGTTTGCTGCGCCGGTGCCAAACGCCACCGTCGAGATCACCCAAACCGGCGAAGTGCGCCCGTGGGTCACCGGCGAGTCCAACGACCGCTTCGTCACCGTCACCGCTTCGCGCGGCTTCTCCTACGATCAATGGGGACGCTTCGAGTTCACGCTGACGCTTCACTCGTCCGACCCGTTCTCCAGCGGCGCCAACGGCGGGCTAACCGACGAGGAACACCAAGCCGCTCAAGCACTCGGCGCACAACTCATAGCCCAGGACCCTTCGATACCCGAGGCGTACGCACAAGCCCTGCGCGCGCCCGACCTCACCTACCGCGTTGTTCGCCACCGCGTCTGGGTCTGGTGGGTCGCGTGCGCGGGCCTCACGCTCGTGTGGCTCGCGGCGCTGTGGCCCTGGCTGCGATTCCTCAGCCTGTTGAAGCTCCTTCGAAGCCGGCGCAGGCTGAGGCGAGAGCGGTGCCCCCAGTGCGCGTACGACCTTACCGGCAGCCAGCCTCCGCACACCGCGTGCAACGAGTGCGGCTGCGTGTGGAACCCGGACGAACTTGAACAGCGGGTGGTGGTGTGAACAGGCGCGCCGTTGATCTTGCTCCGGCGAAAGTTGCTTGGTGGCACCCACTTGCCCCGGTTGTGCTGTTCGTGGCCATTGCGGTGCTGATCTACCAAACGCTCATGCAGTCCCCCGTTCAGTGGTGGAGCCTGCAAACAGGGGCGTCCTCGTTGTGGGTGGTCGTGGATGATACCGGAGACCGTCGCATCATCGACCCACTCACCGAGAGCATGGACGCGGTCGCCAGCGGCGCAAACACGCACGTCGTTTCGATCGGGATCGATAATGAGCACTTCGGCTGGCCTTTCAAGACCAGCGATACCACAACGGTTAGCCTCGACATCGAGCCGTTGCCGGGAGTGGCACCAATCGCACTGGACGAAGACCTTCGCTCACTCGTGGTCAACCGCTGGCAGCGGTACATGGATAACCAGACCCGCGCCAACCTTCTTGTCGGCGACCATGTCATCACGAGCCGCAACCCGACGGCGCTGTACTTGAACATCGCGTGGTACCTGGCAGCGGCCATCGGCCTCTACGGTTCGACCCGCTGGGCCATGACCATCTGGGTGAATTTGATCCGTCTTCGACAACGACAACGCCTCAGCAAGAACCGCTGCCCGATCTGCACGTACGACCTCAGCGGCGGCGAGCCGAACACCTGCCCCGAGTGCGGAAGCATCTGGGAACCGCCCAAGCTTGGAGTCGAATCAGAAGGGTGATGCGATGGCTTGCTCGTGTCAGACTGGTGCTTTCGACCCGCGCGGCGTGCGCGTTGTTGGTAGTTCTCTGCGGCTACGACCTGCTACACACGCCGATGGCCGACGGGATACTGACCACTGCGCCGAGTCGGGCCTCGGCAATGCACCGCGACGACTTCGTTGGCCGAGTGACAGAAAGCGGCATTGAAATCGTCGCAGGCGATCGGATTCGCGGCGGCGCGCTGCCCGATGGTCACTGGGCGCTTGGCGTTCCGCGCCGAGGAGGAAAGCATGCCTATGGGTGGGTGTACGGTTATGGTCCTTGGGCGCAGGTCACCCGAGGAATCCGGTGCGAACTATCATACTGGCAAGTACATGTACTGCCGTCAGGACAACCGATAGGACGGGCCAAACTGGGGACCAATCCTGTTGCGCTCGACGCAGCGGCAGAAGAACTTCGATCGGTCATGCGTTGGTCTGGACCGCCGCCTTCGCAGGGACACTCCTGTGCACACACCCGAGTTCTCTGGTTTGGTGTTGTCCGGCACATCATTGGTCCGCTGCTGCTCATCGCGGCATTGTGGAGCGTCAAGCTACGAATCCAGGATGCGTTCCCGCGCGGCCGCAACCTTTCTCTTCTAGAACAGCAGCTCTGCCCAACCTGCAAGTACGACCTCTCCGCCCTTGGCGACGGCACGATCACCTGCCCCGAGTGCGGGCGCACATGGGAATTGCCGATCTCCGCTCCCCCGTCGCCGACGGGGGAGCTGTCGCGCAGCGACTGAGGGGGGTATTTTAAGATCAGCGCGAAGCGCTGCCTCGACAGCTCACAAGACCCCCTCCGCCTCGCAAGGCTCGGCACCTCCCCCGTCGGCGACGGGGGAGGTGATGGCCTGCTCGACAGCGCCGAGTTCGCCATGCGCACAACAAGGCCCGAGCGAGCCGCCCGGGCCTTGAGTTAGATCAAATTATCGTGAGTTGCCTGGTACCTGCTGCTTACTCGCCGCCGTCGTCGTCCTTGGCGGGCAGCGCCTCGAGCACGCCCGGCACCTGGTCTGCGCCCGCGGGCACGGTCAGGCTCGAGCCCTCGAAGTCGTCATCGATCGGCTGGTAGCGCCCGCCGAGGTGCTCAGCGAGGAACGCCTCGGTCACCGCGTTGAACGCGAGCCGGTTCTCGGGGCGTGCGAAGCCGTGGCCCTCGTCGGGGAACAGCACGTACGCAACAGGAATGTCGCGCTTCTTCATCGCCTCGACGATCTGGTCGGCCTCCTGCTGCTTCACGCGCGGGTCGTTCGCACCCTGACCGATCAGCAGCGGGCTGGTGATCTCATCGACGTGTGTCAGCGGGCTAACGGCTCGCAGCGCGCGACGGCCCTCGGGCGTGTCCTTGTCACCGACTCGGCTCTTGAAGAGCTGCTGCGCAGGCTCCCAGTAAGGCGGGATCGATTCGAGCAGCGTGATCAGGCTCGAAGGCCCGACGATGTCCACGCCCGCAGCAAACCGGTCGGGCGTGAACGTGAGGCCCACCAGCGTGGCGTACCCGCCGTAGCTGCCGCCCATGATGCCCACGCGGTCGGGGTCAGCGACGCCCTGAGCGATCGCCCAATCGACGGCGTCGATCAGGTCGTCGTGCATCTTGCCGGCCCACTCGTAGTTGGCGGCGTTGATGAACTCCTTGCCGAAGCCGGTCGAGCCGCGAAAGTTGACGCTCATCACCGCGTAGCCGCGGTTGGCAAGCCACTGGTGCGTGGGGTTGTAGCCCCAACTGTCGCGCGCCCAGGGCCCGCCGTGAACGTTCAGAATCATCGGCAGCGGCTCGGTCGGCTTCATGTCGCCGTCTTCATCGGTCCACCGGGGCAGCGTGAGGTAGCAGACCATCTCGAGCCCGTCGCGCGCCCTGACCACCACCGAGTGCATCGGCGCCAGCGGCAGGCCCTCAAGATCGGGCCGGTGTGTGAACAGGAACTCGGCGTTCTTGGTATCGCGGTCGTACTTGAAGTACTTCACCGGGCCGTCGTCCTTGAGCATCGACACGATCCATGTGCGGTCGTCCGCTGTGCGCGACGCGATCGAGACCTCCGCGTCGTCGAGCTTGCCCAGCACCGCAAAGTCTGCTTCGACCGCTTCGTCAAAGAACTCCCATTCCGTGCGCTCATAGGTCGAACTGACCGCCTCGACGGCGTAGGTCGTCGGGTGGACCATCGCGCCCGAGACATCCGCACGGTCGTTGCGGTACAGCAGCTCGCTGGCCTTGGTCTCGACGTTCACGCGGTACAGCCCAGCGGTGTCGGCGGGCCGGCTGTCGAGCATGTAGATGTGCTCGCCCGTGCGGTCGAACCCGCCGATGTTGGTCGTGGCGGCGTCCCGCTCGGGAATCACGTCCCACGCCTCGGGCTCGACGGTGCCGTTGGCCACGCGGTAGATGTCGATCCCGCCGTCTCGGCGGAACCGCTGGGCGAACCGCACGTCGTAGTTGTCATCGGTCACAAAGCCCAGGTAGCCGGTGTTGGTCATCACCAGCTCGCGCTCGCCCGTAGCCAGCTCGACGCGGTAGATGTCGTGCAGCCTCGGGTCGCGGTCGTTGACCCCGATGAGGATGTGGCCCGGGAAGTCGGGGCTGACCTGCTGCACCTGCGCGCGCAGGTTGTCGCCCGGCGTCAGGTCGAGCTCATCGCCCGTCTTGACGTTCACGCTGTAGGCGTGGAAGTTCTCATCGCCGCCCTTGTCCTGCGTGTAGATGACGTGCGCCGAATCCCACGCCCAGAAGTGGCTGCGGATGCCGCGAACGGTATCGCTCGTGATCGGCTCGGCCTGCTTCCAGTCATCCGCTGGCCCGACCCAGACATTCAGCACGCCCTCAACGGGCGCGATGAAGCTGATGTAGGTGCCGTCGGGGCTCATGCGGACCTGCGCACGCTCGGGGTTGCCGAACAGCACCTCGCGGTCGATCAGTTCGTCCTGTGCGGTCGTGGTCATCGCGGCACCGCTTAGTGCTATTCCTATCGCGAGCGTGGTGGTCCAGGTCTTGAGTCGGGTCATCGCTACCTCTTGTATGGGTTCGGGTTTCGTCTTGGGCGAGCACGCTGCGAGCAGCGCGGCGGGTCGCAAGAGACTGTAAGCGTGGACACGGACGAAGTTTCAGGCCCCGGGCGTGGCATCCAACGAGGTTTGGCCCTTGGTCACCCGTTCGATCGCCTTGTTGGCGATGTGGGAGATCACCACCAGCGCCACGATCGTGCTCGCGATGCCCGCGATGAAGAACCACACGGGCTTCTCCTGATCGGCCCAGGCCTGTATCTGCGTGCCCAACCACACCACGATCGCGGTGCGCGGCGCCATGCCCACCAGCGTGCCGATGAGGTACACCCGCTTGGAGACCCCCGCCGTCGCCAGCACCAGGTTGGTCAGCGAGAACGGCGAGTTGGGCGGCACGCGCACCAGCGTCACGATGCCCAGCGTGGGCCAGAACCCCCGGCCCACCAATGCCTGCTGCACCACGCGGGCCTTGGGGTGGCGGTCGAACTCGGCCTGCACCTTCTCGCGCCCCAGCCTGCGGGCGATGATGTACCCGATCACCGAGGCCCCGCCAAAGCCCGCCAAGGCCGCAGGCACGCCCAGCAGCATGTCGCGGAACAGGTAGCCGCCGAACAGGGCCTGTGCGTACGTCGGCAGCAGCCCGAACCCCGCCGAGACCACGAACACGCCGATGTACATCAACACCTGCTGCCACAGCGGCTTGGGGCTGAACCAGTCGGCGACGGGCTCCATGTTGGCCAGCAGCAAGAAGCCCAAGAGCGCCGGCATGGCCAGCCACAGCACCGCCAGCACGCTCGCGGGGCCAAGCCTTTTCGCTATCGCTCCCAGGG